>JAKACC010000016.1:0-20741 GCA_021796515.1 archaeon
ATACTAAGACTAGGTCTTAAAACTTGTGCTGGTTGTAGTCACGCGCCGCATTAGGACGCCCCGTCGTTCAGCGGGGGCGCTGTCCTTTCGTCTGGGGAGGCCGGGCACGACGTCGGACAGGCGGACGGGCGCAGAAGAGAATTTCTACAGGTAGTCCGGCGGGAGGCTTGTTGAGCACCCTCACGATTGAAAGGTCGAAGACGGCCCTGGTAGTGATCGACCTCCAGAAGGGCATAACAGGGATGGAGGCCCAGCCCCACGACTCGAAGACGGTTATAGCTAACACGGCGAAGCTCGCCAAGGCGTTCCGGGAGAGCGGGATGCCTGTGTTCCTGGTCCATGTGACCCAGTCGAAGGGGACCACCCTACAGACACAGTCCGACACCCCCTTCCCCTCGCGTGGCCAGATGCCCCCGGACTGGGCCGACATCGTCCCCGAACTCGGTCCCGACCCCTCGGACGTGGTGATAACCAAGCGACAGTGGGGCGCGTTTTACGGAACGGACCTAGAACTCAGGCTGAGGAGAGGAGGCATGGACACCGTAGTCCTCTGCGGGATCGCCACCACCTACGGGGTCGAGAGCACAGCGAGGTTCGCCTTCGAGTATGGGTTCCAGCAGATCTTCGCAGAAGACGCCATGTCCGACCGCTCGGCCGAGGCGCACAGGAACGCTGTCGAGTTCGTTCTTAAGAGGATAGGCAGGGTGAGGAGCACGCAGGAGATCCTGGACGCCCTGGGCTGAGGCCACGGGGTCTTCAGCATAAGGACCGGGGTCGCGCTTATATCTCACCGTGCGCCGCTGGAAGAAACACAATGCTGCAGGTCCAGTGGGACAAAATCGTCACCGAGATATTCAAGTTCGACAGGAGAGTGAGGTCAGCACAGATCCTCGACCAGTCCGGAAGGCAGATGGCTGGAGGGATGAGAAAGGGGATCCCTTCGCTCGAACCCCAGAGCGAGGACATCAGGCTCATCGCCGGGATAACCATCCAGATCAACAACGACAGGACGTGGGACCGCTACTTCGGGAAGAACCAGTATACCTTCAACAAGAGAGAAAGGCTGAACATCATGACTTTTTACCTCGGAGAGAAGTTGGTCTTGGTCTCGGCCGAACCCGACTTCACGCTGCAGCAGGCTCAGGACCTCAGGAACCAGATCATAACGAACCACTCGGACCTGGTCCGCTAAAAGAGGACTGAGTTAGGCCTAGTTGAGGCCTAGCTCAGGGAACTTCGCTTGGACGAGGCCCAGTTCACTCTGGAGGGTCCTGATGCGTTCGGCGTACTTCTTCATGTCCTCCGCGTTCTTCTGGACCTTGGCCACCTTGTAGCCGCGCCAAGCCTTCTTTAGCGCGCCCCACGACTGTCCTTTCGTGTGTTGGCTCATGAAACGTGTCCCTTCCATGAGACGATTTAAGGCTTGGCGTCTCCTATAGCACGACCTTTGGCGTCGTCAGCCGCCGGCCCCATGCCTGGCGCGACAGTCGCCCGGAACCGATGAGACACGGAGCCGACTGGGAATGAACCGCGTCAAGGCGGTAAATGGGGTTGCGTCCTTCCGCCGTCCAAGGGCGTGAGAGCCCCCGGGAGAGCCGTACCTCCCCGGTCGGTGTCACCCGTGGGGGCCGGGCTCCCGTTGGTCATTCTACTTCGAAGGGGATCCTCTCCCCTCTGTGGTTGTAGACCCCTAGGTTGTCGACAGTCGCGTAGGGGTACCCCATGATCACCATGATCCTCCCCGTCGCGTGGAGCAGGTCCTGATGCGAGGGGTTGAAGTTCCCCGAAGGGTGAGAGTGAGCCACCCCGAGGTAAGAAAGGTCGACCGGGAGCATCCACCAGTTGAAGGACGAGAACGCTGCGCCATGAGCCGCGAGCGGGGGGACCACGACCCCCGTCACCTCGACGACTCCCTTCTTCGACTTTCCTCTCAAGAGAAGTATCCCCTCGTTGGGGTAGGCCATGGCAGAGTAGCTGAACAGGCTGTCAACCACCTTCTTTTGGAAGACGACCTTCTCTACGACCAGTGCGCGCACCTACTTCAGCATGCCCACGAAGTTTCCCAACACGGCGTTCCCTTCGGGGTGGTCTACGGAATAGCGCTCCGGGTGGAACTGGACCCCATAGATGGGGCGTGACCTGCTCTTCATTGCGGCTATGGCGCTGGTCGCGCTCTTCGCCAGCAGTGTGAACCCGGCCGGGAGGGACTTCACCACTTCGTGGCGCGACTCGAGCAGCATGAGAGACTTCGGGAGCCTGGCGAAGAGCTGGTCTTCGGTGAGGACGGTCGTCCGTATCATTTCCTGGACCGGCTTTCTATCCTTCACCACCTCGGCCTCGAAAGCGCGAGCCACCAGCTGGTGACCGAAGCAGATCCCCAATATCGGGGCGTTCGACTCCAGGATTGCATCCCTCTCCTTCAAGTACTTCGCCTCCGTCCTGCGCTCGGTCATCATGTCGGGCGAGCCGCTGAGGACCACGCCGTCGAACGAGTCGAACAGGGAGGCCGATGCGTCCCCCCACTCGACTGCGGTCACCGCGCCCCCGTTCCCTTCGATGCATGACTCCAGCTTCCCGGCCCGGTCCCGGGCGGGGTAGTTGTTCACCACGAGGACCTTTGGCATTCCTGTACGTGACGGAAACCCTCTCGATATGAATCTTCGCGGAACCGCGCAAGTTCTCAGAACAGTTTAAAAGGCCACGGAATTCGTTGGGCAAAAAGGAGCAACTAGAAGAAAATGTTTGCACCTTCGGCAGGGTATGACAGGGCGATCACGATCTTTTCGCCCGACGGCAGGCTGTACCAGGTGGAGTACGCCCTCGAGACCGTGAGGAGGGGGAACCTGGCCGTCGGCATCCAGACCAAAGAAGGGGTGGTGCTGGCCGTGGAAGAGAAGCAAAGGAAGCTCCAGAACGTCGACTCCGTGATCAAGATGTTCCAGATCGACGACCACGTTGGGGCAGTCGGGGCAGGTTACATCCCGGACGCGAGGATTCAGGTCGACAATGCGAGGGTCTTGGCACAGAGCAACAGGCTGATCTACGACGAGCCTGTGGACGTGGAGGCCATAGCCAAGAGGATCGCCGACATGAACCAGCAGTACACTCAGTATGCCGGCGTCAGGCCGTTCGGCGTGTCGCTGATAATAGCTGGGGTCGACGGTGAGGGGCCAGTGGTGTATCTGGCCGACCCGACAGGCACATACTCGGGATTCCACGCCATTGCCATAGGCCAGGGGAGCGACCAGGTGAACGACTATCTGGAGAAGAACTACTCGCCAGACCTTAGCCTGGAAGAAGCAACCACTTTAGCTATCGAATGCATCTATCTCGTGAGCGAGGACAAAATCGGCACAGCCCACATAAAGGCGGCCGTGGTAGAAGCCGGTTCGAAGAAGTGGAGGCGCCTCGCTGAGCAGGAGATCGGGAAGAGCGCATCCAGCGCCAAGACGAAGTCAGACAAGCCCGCGGCCAAGAGCTCCTGAGAAGCGTCGGCATCGATGAGCGGTGGGTTCGGGTACGGCGGAGGGAACTTCAAACCGAGGACCCATGAAGCGTCTAAATTCACCACGGTGAAGCTGACCATCGCAGGAGACCACTTCGAGATCCTGGTGAATCCAGACTCGGCGCTTTCGTTCAAGCAAGGGAGGAACGTAGAACCATCGGCCGTGGTAGTCGCGGACGAAGTCTACTCCGACGCCCGGAAGGGGCTGCGGGCGAGCACGGAGAAGCTGAGACTGCACTTCGGGACCGACGACCACGCCAAGGCGGTCTTGGAGGTGCTGAAGCGCGGGGAACTCAACCTCACCCAGGAGCAGAGGAAGAGGCTGACGGAGGAGAAGAGGAAGGCCATCATCGCAGCCATCTCCAAGAACTTCGTCGACCCGAGGACCCTTCTCCCGCACCCCCCGACCAGGATTGACCAGGCGATGCAGGAAGCCCGGGTGTCCGTGGACCCATTCCAGGACCCCAACGAGCAGATGAAAGCGGTGGTGGAGGCCCTGAGGACGCTGCTCCCCCTGAAATCTGAGAAGGTCCGGCTCCAGGTCAAGGTTTCAGCCCAGTACACGGGCCAGGCAATCGGCGTCCTGAAGGCCTACGGTGAGATAATGAAGGAGGACTGGCTGGCCGACGGGACCCTCTCGGCAATAGTAGAAATACCGGCTGGCGGACAGCCCGGCCTGCTGGACCGGCTGGGCTCGACGACGAAGGGGGCGGCACAGGTCACAGTGGTGAAATAGAGATGCCAATGATCGAGAGAAGACAGGTAATCCCCGGGGACGTCATAGCCAAGGGGAACTACAGGTACGGCAGCTACATCGAGAAGCGGGGCGAAGAGTACGTCGCGCTCCGGGTGGGGCTGGCCGAGGTGGGGAGGGACGGGATCAAGTTGAACCCTCTCACAGGGCCGTACCTCCCGCGGGCTGACGACGAAGTGATAGGGAAGGTCGTGGACGTCAACGGCTTCGGGTGGGTGGTGGACATCAACTCGTGCTTCGACGGTTTCCTTCCCGCGTCCTTCGTGTTCGGCAGGGAGTTCTCCCCCTCTACGCACGACCTGTCGAGCAAGTTCAAGGTCGGGGACATAATCGGGACCAGGATAGAGTCGTTCGAGAGATCCAGGGACCCGCAGCTCAGCATCAGGGGGCAAGGGTACGGAAAGATAGACTCGGGAGAAATCGTTAAGATATCGCCCACGAAGGTGCCCAGACTAATTGGAAAGAGGGGAGCGATAATCAACCTAATCAGCGAAAGGACCGGGGCCGAGGTCAAGGTCGGCCAGAACGGGGTGGTCGTGGTGTCCGGGACCCCGGAGGGGATCACGAAAGCCGTGAAGGCAATCAGGACCGTGGAAGAGGAGGCCCACGCCGCCGACCTTACAACGAAGGTCGAAGGGGTCCTTGGAGGGGAATAGAGATGGCAAAGGGTGAAACGAAACTAATCGACGAAAAAGGCAACCGTCGGGACGGCAGGAAGTGGGACCAGCTGAGGCCCATAAAGCTCCAGGTGGGACTGGTGAAGAACGCCGACGGCTCGGCGTACATCGAGTGGGGGAAGAACAAGATAATGGCCGCCGTCTACGGGCCGAAAGAAGTGCATCCGAAGCACCAAGTGCTCGCTGACAGGGCGTTGCTCAGGTGCAGGTACCACATGGCCCCCTTCTCCGTCGACGAGAGGAAGAACCCGGCGCCGTCCAGGAGAGAGATCGAGATTTCTAAGGTGATGAGAGAGGCGCTGGAGCCCGCCGTTGTGGTGGGGGACTATCCCCGGACGGCGATAGAGGTGTGGGTGGAGGTGCTCCAGTCTGACGGAGGGTCGAGGGTGGCGGGGATAACCGCGGCCTCGCTCGCCCTAGCAGACGCCGGGATCAACATGAGGGACCTGGTCGTCGGATGCTCCTGCGGGATGATCAACGGCCAAGTGGTAGCCGACCTGGACGACACCGAAGACAAGGAGGGGGACGGCGACATGCCGGTCGCGATTCTCCCCAACCTAGGGCTGGTGTCTCTGTTGCAGGTGGACGGGGTCTACTCGCGGGAGAAATTCCAGAAGGCCTTCGAACTGGCGATCCAGAAAGGGAAAGAAGTGTACGGGATGCAGCGGGAGGCGCTCAACGCGAGATTCTTCGGGGGCGAAGCGAAGGTGACCCAGGTAGAGGAGGTAGCCGAGTAGATGTCGATGAAGAACTACGTAGTCGAAACGATACGGAAGGCACAGATGGTTCAGTTGCTGGCCGCGGGGAAGCGGCTGGACGAGAGGGCGCTGGACCAGCCGAGGGAGCTGAAGGTAGAGACCGGGGTCATCCCGAAGGCCAACGGCTCGGCCAGGGTCACCCTCGGGAACACAGAGGTGATAGCCGGCGTGAAGGTGGCCACGGGGATACCGTTCCCCGACACCCCTGACAAGGGGATTCTCATGGTCAACGGGGAGATACTCCCTATGTCATCCCCCTACGCGGAGGCGGGCCCACCGAGCCCGGAAGCCATAGAGCTCGCGAGGGTTGTGGACAGAGGGGTACGCGAGTCCAAGATGATAGCCCTGGAGGACCTCAGCCTGATCCCCGGTAAGACCGTCATCTCCGTCTTCTGCGATTTCAACGTCATGAACGTCGACGGGAACCTGTTCGACGCGGTGAGCTACGCCGTGGTGGCCGCCCTGAAGACCGCGAAGATGAAGAAGTTCAAGGTCAAGGACGACAAGGTGGAGGTCACAGAGGAGGTCGTCCCGGTCCCCGTCAAGAAGACCCCGGTGTCGGTCACCTTCGCCCGGATAGGCGAAAGGCTGGTGGTCGACCCGAGCGCCGAAGAAGAGGCTTCCATGGACATGAGGATCACCATAACCACGGAAGACGGCGGAAACGTCTGCGCGACCCAGAAGGGCGAGGCGAGCACCATCACCCCGACACAGGTGCTTGAAGCGGCAGACATCGCCATCAGGGTGGGGAAGGACATCAGAGCCCGCATCCTAGAGGCGACGAAGTAATGCCGAAGGCAAAGGAGGCAGTCAGGGGCCTCGGCGCGAAGTATGGTGGGACCCTCAGGAAGAGGTACGCCAGGGTCTTCAGGACCCTCAAACAGGCAAGGGAATGCCCCTCCTGTTCCAGCATGAGGCTGGCGAGGACCTCGTCAGGGATATGGAAGTGCAAGTCGTGTGGTTACACCGTAGCGGGCGGCGCCTATGAACTCGCCCAGACGAAAGCAAGGTAGGCCGATATCGTCAGTCCGGGTCACCGTCGCCTTCACGGCTGACATGGTGTCCCTCAAGAGGATCGCCGAGTCGTTCCCCGCCGCCAAGGTGAAGGGGACAGCCTGCGAAGTCGAGATCGAAGGTGATGGACCCAGAGACGCTTCCGAGAAGACAGGGGCGCTCCTCGACCTGATCAGGGCTCCAGGCTCGAAAGGCTTTAAGTAGAGACCGAGGTCGCTGGGTCAAAATTGAGCCAGCCCGAGCTTCCGCCCCTCCTCAGGGAGCAGCTAGCGAGATATGACCAGACCCAGCAGAACCTGCAGGCGGTCCTCGCCCAGAAGCAGCAGGTCGAGATGGAGCTGAGCGAAACTGAGAAGGCGCTGGAGGAGCTTGGAAAGGCGTCAGATTCAGAGGCGGTATACAAATTCGCTGGAAATCTGCTGGTCAAGGTGAAGAAGGAGGACGTGCTGAAGGAGCTCAACGAGAAGAAGGAGTTGGGAAGCACCAGGAAGATGGTGCTCACGAAGCAAGAATCGAGGTTCAGAGAGACCCTGAAGGACCTGCAGGGGAAGATAGACGACGCTGTCAAGGCGAGGCCCCCGCAGACGCAGCCCCCCGGCGACGCCTGAGCTGTGGCCGCCGTTGGCTCCTGACGCTGGGACGAAAGGGTTCCCGTTCGCCGAAATCGGGACGCTTCACAGGGCGGCAGTCGTCTGCCACAGGAACGCCGATGCCGACTCTTACCTCTCGGCCTTCGCCATCGCCCGCCTGATCGAGTCCCTCGCCCCAGAGTGCGAGGTCATCATCGGGACCCCTGGAGGGATGACCACACTCACCCAGAAGCTGAGCGCCAGGTTCAAGCACGCCGCGGCGGCGAAAGGGGACGGCGACTTCGACCTGTACGTGGCCGTGGACGTAGGGGACGAAGAGCTCCTGGGGGACTGGAAGGGGAAGATGGCGTCGAGCGCGGGGGTAAGGGTACTGGTGGACCACCACCCCGCCCGAGCGACCAGGCTCTATGACAGAGCCGTGGTCGACGAAGCTGCTACCTCGGCGGCCGAGGTGGCCTTCGGGATATACGAGGGGGCAGGGGCAAGGCCCGACGCGGAATCGGCCCAGGCCCTGCTGGAGGCGCTCCTCTTCGACTCGTCCCACCTGGCTATCGCCAGTCCTTCAGGGCTCAGGGTCGCGGTGAAGCTCATGGATATGGGAGCAGACCTGGCCCTGGCCAGGAAGGAGCTTCGCTCGGAGCCCGACTACGGAGAGGTCCTAGCGAAGCTGAAGGGGGCCCAGAGGCTCTCCATCAACAAGGCCGGGGATTGGGTGGTGGCGTCCAGCCGCATCGGGTCCTTCCAGGCGCACGTAGCCAGGGCTCTCGTCTACCTCGGCGCCGACCTGGCGGTGGTGGGAGGCGAGTCTGACGGTGAGACCCGGGTGAGCCTTAGGTCTACACAGAGGTTCCTTGACCGGACGGGGGTGAACCTCGGGACGCAGGTGGCCGAGGAGATGGCATTCCGGCTCGGAGGGCACGGCGGGGGCCACCCTACGGCGGCCTCCTTCTCCACAAAGGAGGAGGAGGACAAGACGGTGGAGGCCACGATGAGGAGAGTCGGGGAGCTCCTGGGCGACGTCAAGAAGCTGGACTAGGCGTACCTGCGAGCCGCCGGGCTCTTCAGGAACCCTTCGAAAGACAGCTTGAACCAGGGGGTGTAGGAATCTGGGTGTGCCTTTAGGTCGACCGAGACCTCTGAGACCGTGGCCCACCTCACAGCGGTCATCTCGTCCGGGTCAGGCGTGATCTTCCCGTCGAAGTCGCCGATGAGGACGCGACAGAACTCGTTTTCCGCGTTCTCCCCCTGCGGGGCGAAGTAGACGAACGAACTCACGTCGGTCAGTGGCCCCACCGTGGCATTCAGCTCTTGTCGCGCCCGGCGGGCGGCAGCCTGCTGGTAGGTCTCTCCTGGGAAGACGTGGCTCGTGTATGACACGTCCCAGGCCCCCGGCCAGAGCAGCTTCTTCCTGCTCCTCTGCTGGAGGAGCATCTTGCCGTGGTGGAAGAGGAAGGTGGTGTAGGCCCTGTGGCGCCTCCCGTTCCCTGCATGGCAGTTCTCTCTGGTGTCGGTGCCGAGCTCGTTGTCTTCGTCGTCCACAAGTATGAGGATCTCCTGATCGGCCATTCCCTTCCTCCGAGCCGGGAAGATTCTAGTTAAGCCCATCGTTGCTTTTTATCCATGGCCTAGAAGCGCCCTAGGAGATGCGCATCGCAGCCACCGGGAGGGTCTTCAGCGGGATGGGGAAGGGGAGGTACTACGTGGGCCACCCGGAGTACCAGAGGAGGTTCGCCGAACGCCTCGGATACGCCCCCTATCCAGGGACCCTGAATCTGAAGCTGGAAGAGCCCGGGACCATTGAAAGGCTCAGGGAGCTAAGGTCAGGGGACGGGGTCAAAGTGGACGGGTTCAACCTTGGAGGGGAGTCTTTCAGCCCCCTGACGTGCTACGATGGCGGCCTGATGGGGGAAAAGATCACGCTGCTCTTCATAGACGTGACCTACTATAACGAGACGGTCGCAGAGCTGATCTCTCCCGCGTTCCTGAGAGGGAAGCTAGGCCTGGCCGACGGGGACGTCGTGTCGTTCACCGTCGACGTACCCACCCTTCGCCGAGATAGACGGTGACGAAACACTCGTCGCCGTCCTTCAGCCCCAGCGACCTTCTCAGGCTGACCGGGGAGACCACTTCGAGGACCGAACTGTCATAGTGGGTCCTTTCGATGGCAAGGACCCCGGCCTGCCGCTTCCCGGCGACCTTCGCCCTGAAGCACTTGACCGGGCCATAAGACCTCCTGCCGTCGTCGAAACCTGGTATCTCCACCCCTCTCATGAGGTCCAGACGCCGGCGCTGTTCCACCATCGCCTGGCTGGTCAGGCGAAGGTTCAAAGTTCCAGGGAAGGGGACGAACCCGAGGACACGGGAAAACCCCGGGGCGTAGCCTTCGAGTGAGACGTAGTATGCGCCTTCCTTCAGACCGCTGAAGACCGTCCCGCTGAACTCCATCTGAACCCTCCCCCGCCCAAGGTTGGCTCCGGTCTCGGCCAGGAACGTCTCTACAGCGTCCAGCCCCGACTCGGTCAGCCTGACGGCCGTCCCCCGCCCGTGGCGGGCCCTTTCGACCAGCCCGGCGGCCTCGAGGTCAGCGAGCCTGAGAGAAGCGGCCTGCTGGCTAAGCCCGATCGAGTCCCCCAAGCTCCGGGTGGAGACCATGGCGAAGGACCCTACAGCTCCGAGCCTGACCAGGTGAAGGAGTGTGGTGAGGCGCTCCGCCCCTGACTTCCCGTGCTCTTTCATCTACAAGTAAGCTGGTAGCTACCAAACGGTTAAAAGATTAACTCCTTCGGCGCTCGAACGTGCAGAACACCAGGGGCAGGCTAGACACGGCGTCCATAGCCGGGAGCGCGGTTTTCAGCGCGCTCGCCATCCTGCTCGCCGGTGCGTCGCAAGCCCTGGGACTGAACTTCCCCCTCATCCCATACCTCCAGTTCGACGTGGGGGAGGTGGCCATCATCCTCGCTTTCTTCATCTTCGGGCCGGTCCCGGCCCTGGTCTCCTCGGCGGTCGAGTTCGCAGGCCTGATGGTGTTCGGCCAGGCAATCCCTGTGGGACCGCTGCTGAAGCTGTTCGCCCTGATTTCGACCGTGGCGGGGCTCTGGCTGGGCGCCAGGATCGCGGCCCGCGGAGGGGCGACCCTGTCCAAGCTGACCGGGTGGAGCACTGCCATGGGGTGCGCGCTCAGGGCGGCGGTGATGACGGTCCCCAACTTCTATCTCATCGTTTACCTATACGGGCTCCCCGCAATCGAGGGGTTCCTCCGCGCGCCGTTCGCGGCCATAGGGGTCCCCCTCACAGGTTCTGACGTCCTGGTCGTGGTCCTCGCATTCACAGCAGTGTTCAACGTGATCCAACTCGTCATGGTCATGGCGGTGTCGTACCTTGTCATCAGGGTCCCGGCTGTCCCGCGCCTGAGGCTCGCGGGGCGGACCCCCTGGTTCGCCTCCATGGTCAACGACGGGGGAGTCCCCCAGGAGAAGCTGGCGGACAGGGCGCCCTCTCGCTGAGCGCTTTCGAGACCTAAGGGTGACGGGATGACGGAGATCCTCAAGATAGACGGGCTGAGCTTCAAGTATCCCGACTCGCCGAGGAAAGCGGTCTCGGACTTCGACCTCGAGATCCCCGAGGGGGAGATAGTTGCCCTGGCCGGACCGTCGGGGTGCGGTAAGTCCACCCTCCTCAGGACCGTCAACGGGCTGATCCCTCACATGTACAGCGGGGACTACTCAGGAGACGTCCTCGTCGCAGGGACCAGCGTCAAAGGTTCCAGCATGCGAGACCTCGCCCAGAATGTGGGGTTCCTCTTTCAGAACCCTGAGAACCAGATCTTCATGTTCAGCGTCGAGAGGGACGTGGCGTTCGGCCTCGAGAACCTGGGGGTCCCGAGAGCGGAGATGAGAAAGAGGGTCGACGAGGCCATCGACCTCCTAGGCATCTCCAGCCTCGCCCAGCGCGCCCCCCACGAGCTCTCCGACGGCCAGAAGCAGAGGGTGGCCCTGGCGGGAGTGCTGGCCATGAGGCCGAGGCTGGTCATCCTTGACGAGCCCATGTCCCTCCTAGACCCAAAGACGGCCTCAGAGCTGGTCGAGCTGGTCGAGAAGCTGAGGAAGGAACTGGGGACCACGTTCGTGGTCGTCGAACACAGGCTGGACCTGCTGGTGAAGCACGCGGACAGGCTGGTTGTGATGAGCTCCGGGAGGAAGGTCATCGAAGGGTCCCCACGAGAGGTGCTCTTCGGGGACGAGGCGGAGAGCTACGGGGTCTCGGTCCCCGCTGTGACGAAGGTGCAGCGGATGCTCGCCGACGACGGCGCCGTGCCCAGGGACCGCCTGATGTCGCCTCCGGAGCTCGCGACTGCCGTGAGGGGCGCCCTCAGATGATCCGGTTCGACGACGTGACGTTCGTCCATCAGAACGGGGTGAGGGCTCTGGATGGTGTCACCCTCGAGGTCAGGGCAGGGGAGACGGTGGCGATCGTGGGCGAGAACGGCGCCGGGAAGACGACGCTCGTGAAGCACGTGACCGGGCTGCTCAAGCCGGCGTCGGGGAGGGTGCTCGTGGACGGGGCGGACACGAAGTCCTCCAGCACGGCCCAGCTTTCGAGGAAGGTGGGGGTGGCGTTCCAGAACCCGGACCATCAGCTCTTTTCCGAGACCGTAGAGGAGGAGATGTCGTTCGCCCTCAAGAACTTCGGGTTCTCGCCAGACCTGGTGGCGAACAGGGTGTCCTGGGGGCTGGAGCTCTTCGGGCTCGAGGAGTACAGGAAGTCGTCTCCGCTCGTGCTCAGCGGGGGTGAGAAGAAGAGGCTCACTTTGGCATGCATCCTCGCCTGGGACCCCCAGGTTGTCATACTGGACGAGCCGACGGTCGGTCAGGATTCCATCCAGAAGGAGAAGCTCGCCGGTACGATACGGATGCTCCGGTCGACTGGGAAGACGGTGGTCGTGGTCTCCCACGACATCGAGTTCCTCTGGCCGATTCAGCCCAGGGTGGTGGTCATGAAGGGGGGGAAGGTAGTCGGGGACGGCCCGGCCTCTGAGGTGATGCAGGACAGGGAACTGCTGGAGTCGGCGAGGGTGGCGCAGCCTCAGCTGGTGGAGTTTCACCACTGGCTCGGCCGAGGGCCGGAGCGACCGTTCGTGGACCCCCTGGAGGCGCGGCGGTGGGTGGAAGGGGGGATGCGGCCATGATGTGGATAAGCGGGGGGTTCGTCTTCAGGAGGGGGACCTCTGCCTATCACAAGCTCGACCCCAGGGTCAAGCTCCTGATCTCCCTGCTGATGTTCGTCGCCACCCTCCTCGTGAAGGCGGTCTACGAGATGGCCGTCGTCATCGCCTTCATGGTGGCTGTGGCCGCCGTCGCCACGGTGCTGAAGAGGGTCCTCAGGACCATGGCGTTCACAGCCCTCTTCTCGGCGTTCATCTTCGGGGTCAACATGCTGGCCACGAGGAACCTTTTCTCGTCCACCCTGTACGCCACCCGGTTCGTGGCCATAGTAGTGTCGACGAGCCTCTTCTTCATCACCACCTCGCCTGACGAGCTCGAACAGGTGATGAAGACGTTCCGGTTCCCCAGGGACATCGTCTTCGCCTTTGTGACCGCCGTGAGGTTCATACCGGTCATGATGCTCGACACAATCCAGATCATGGACGCCCAGAAGTCCAGGGGGCTCGAGCTCGAGAAGGGGAACATCCTGAGAAGGGTGAGGAACATGATACCAATCTTGATACCACTGGTGGTGAACTCTGTGGTGAGGAGCGGGGAACTGGCCGAGGCCATGGAGTCGAGGGCATACGGGGCCGTGCCGAGGCCGACGTCTCTGGTGGCGTACAGAGCAGGAGGGCGGGATGTCGCTGTAGCGGCCGCGGCAGTCCTTGTCTTCGCGCTCACCGCCTACTCCTTTTATTACATCCTCCCGCTCCACCTCCCGTGATACCATCCAGGGTGGTAGCCGACGAGAGGGAGCGGGCGAGCGGGGTCCCCGAGGAGCTCGCCAAGCTCAACGTGCGCGTCTACTACAGCAGGCTGACCGTCGGAGACTACATCCTCAACCCTGAGATAGCTGTGGAGAGGAAGGCGGTGCGGGACCTGGTCTCGTCGGTGTACGACTCGCGGATCTTCTCTCAGGCAGCCAGGATGGCCGCCAGCTTCGCGAAGCCCTACCTGCTCGTCGAAGGGGACTCCAAGGAGGTGGAGTCTCTGACGAAGAATCTGAAGTCGTTCTATGGGGCGATAGCCAACGTGACGCTGGCCTATGGTCTGAGGATGGTCTACACGGCTAACAAGGTTGAGACAGCCGTTGCCATAGCCGAGCTGCTGGCCCACGCGAGGGCGAAGCCGCTCTCGATGATGCCGGCCGTGGCTCCCCTGAAGGCCAAGGACGTCCCCCGGCAGCAGCTGTATCTCGTGTCGTCCCTCCCAGGGGTCGGGAGGAGGCTCGCGGAGAGGCTCCTGGCGAAGTATGAGACGCCGCGGAGGGTGATGGGGCTCACGTCAGGGCAGCTGGCCATGACCCAGGGGCTCGGGTGGAAAAGGGCCGAGAGGATCAAGGACGTGCTCGACGCGAGGTACTCGAAGCGCCAGGACGAGGCTCCTCAGGCGAGGCTTGAGGAGTGAAGGTCGCAGTCATAGGCGGTACCGGGAAGATGGGGAGGGCCCTAGCCAAGCAGCTCTCGCGCAACAACAGGGTCGTCATCGGGTCGAGGGACCCGGCGAGGGCCAGAGACGCTGCCCAGGTTATCCCCGGGGTGGAAGGAGCAGACTACGCCGGGGCGTCGGACGGGGCAGAAGCCGCCGTCTTCGCCATCCCATACCCCGCGCTGATGCTGGCCGTGCCGCTGAGGAAGGCGCTCTCGGGGAAGCTTGTCGTTTCGGCGGTGAACCCCATGCGGTTCAAGGGAGGGTTCTTCGAGCCCGCCCTGGAGGAAGGGTCAGCCGCCGAGGAGCTCGCCGGGCTCCTCCCCGAGAGCAGGCTGGCGACAGGCTTCAACCACATCCCCTGGAGCATCCTTGACGCCGAGGAAGTGGTCCCCGTCGACGTCCTGGTGGCCGCGGACTCGGAACCTACCTTCGAGGCCGCCGCGGAGCTTGTGAGAAGCATACCGAACCTCCGCCCGCTCAATGCGGGTCCGCTTTCGCAAGCCAGGGGCGTAGAAGCCATCACCCCTCTGCTGCTGAACCTAGCCAGGCTGAACGTCACCGGGAGCCTCGCGACGAAGTTCGTGTCTGGAGGCGCGCGCCGCAGGTGAAGTTCGGTTACATACTTCCCAACTACGGCGACAAGGTCACCGCCCAGGAGCTGCTAGAGATATCCGCTGTCTGCGAAGAGGAGGGGTTCGACTCCGTCTGGGCGACGGACCACGTGATTATGCCCCGGGAGCTCAGGGAGCCCTACGGGCAGCTGTTAGAGCCGCTGACTACCCTCTCCTTCATCGCCGCCAGGTGCGACAGGCTGAAGGTTGGGACGTCCATCCTTGTTCTTCCGCAGCGCAACCCCATCCTGGTGGCCAAACAGGCGGCGGCCCTCGACGTGCTCTCGAAGGGGAGGCTCATCCTGGGGCTGGGGGCCGGGTGGGTCGAGAAGGAGTTCGGGTTCCTGAAGGCAGACTTCAGGAGAAGAGGAAGGGCCATGGACGAGGAGATACGGCTCATGAAAGCTCTATGGAAAGACGACGTGGTCGACTTCGAGGGAGAGCTCTTCCAGGTCCAGGACGCGCTCTTCCTTCCGAAGCCGGTGAACGGAGACATCCCAGTCTGGATAGGCGGGAACGGGCCTCCGTCCATCAGGCGGGCCACGAAACTGGGGGACGGGTGGCACCCGGTCGGGCCTGACCTGGGGGACTTCGCCGCCGGCGCGGCCAAGATCCGGGAGGGTGGGAGGAGTGTCACGCTTTCAGTGCGGATGGTCACGGACGTCAGGAAGAAGAGAGAGGCGCATGCGGGCCCGAACGACGAGAAGAGGGTGGCGGTGTCAGGCTCTGCTGGAGAAATCAGGAAACAGATAGAAGGCTATGCGGAGGCCGGCCTCGAGTACTACTGCGCGGCAATGAACCACCCTGCGGCCGCAGAGATAGTCTCTGACCTCAGAAAGTTCTCTTCAGACGTGATACGGTCGTACGCCTAGGAGCCGGGAAAAAGAGTCAGGCCCTCTGTCCACCCCGTGTAGAGGATGGGCCTGTACCTGGCGTAGTCCCAGCGGTCTGTGAAGGCGTCAGACGCGCTGGCTGACTCGACGCTGCCCAACAGCAGGAGGTGGTCCCCCGCCCTCTTGCTCGACTTCAGGGTGCATTCTAGGGTCGCCAGCGCGTCCCGGAGCACGGGCGCATTCACCCTCTTCCCCGCTTCGTATTTCAGCCCGACCTCGGAAAGCTTGTCTTCCACCTCCGCCCCGCTCGTGGTGGCGAGCCTGGAAACAGCGTCTCTCCGCGATCTGTCGAGGACCGACAGGGAGAACGAACCCGCCTTCAGGGCGAGCCTGCAGGTGAACCCCTTCGGCGCGCATGCCACTCCTACCATGGGAGGGTTCTCAGAGGCCACAAGGTAGGACACCACGGGCATGGCGGACACGCGGCCTCCGTGCCTGGCGGCCATCACGAGCGGGACCTGAGGATAGAAGAGACGATGTATCAGAGAAGGGTCGACCTTCAAGGATTCCGACCCGCCAGGTTCGCCATGTCAGGCCACCCGAAAGTTCGCTGTAAGAACGTCGCCCCATTCGTCGGCGAGGACGGCTGTGTACACCCCAGGAGGCAAGTCAGAGACCGTAGAGCGCAGGGCGCCAGGAGCGAGGGAGAGAGAATTAAACGGAAGCGAGTCGTTCAGGACCCATCTGAAGGGGTTCCCCCCGATGACCGCAATCGCCTCGGAGGAGTGAGGGTATAGCAGGAAGAACTGGGGAGGAGCGGTAACAGGGCAGGAGACGAGCGGCTGCTCGAGCGGGAGGAGAACCCCCAGGGTGTAGTTGTCCTGGGTGTAGTGCCCCTGCATCACCCCTATCCCCAGGGGCCACCCGGCGGTGCACCTGTCAGCCCCGGACCAAAGGCTGGCCTGGGGGAAGGCCCAGGAGACCGAAGCGGTGACGTTGTTGACCGAGGACTCCGTGCTGTTCAGCCAGCCTGTAAGGAGGACCCCGCCCGCAGGGGATATAGATGTAGAGTTGAGAGCGAGGTTCAGCGAGAACCCAAAAGGGGTGGCGACCGAGACTGAGGTCGGGAAGACGTTGGGAGAGGCGAAGTACGGAGGGACGAACAGAGCGGCGAAGATGGTGAGGATGATGGCCGCCAGGACAACCGACATGTTCCTTACGTTCTTCTGATATGTGACTTCGTCGGAGTCCATTTGCGGGCGAGCGCCCCCACGATGCTCTTAACTCTAGTTCTGGCCGCGGGCCTTCCCTACCAGCCGGGCGCGGACGCTTGAAGTGATTGCGAGGAGATCAAGGGCCCGGACTAGGCTGGACCCGCCCTGCTTCATGCGCCTCCCGGAAAGGAACTTCTTCACCTTCGCTTCCCTGGTCACCCCGATGATGGGTAGGAGCCGGCCCATGTACAGATAGAACTGCTGCGACCCCCCGTACATCTCGAGTATGCCGTCGTAATGCCTTGTGAGCCAATCCCAGTAGAGGTCTCTGGCTGCGGGGTTCCGCGCCCCATACATCATCGGATAAGCCGAGTCGGATCGGCTCACCTCTCCGCTTATCCCGAGGTCCAGCGTCTCTTCGATGAGCCCTGGATCCTTGAAGGAGCAGAGGGCGCCGTAGATCTTTGCCCTATCCACCTCCCCCTGTAGGGACTTCACCATCTCCAGTAGCGGCCCCTTCGCCTTCTCGCCGTTGACGATGGCGTAGGCGCGGGCTACCGCCGCCTTCAGGTTGGGGTCGACGCTGGAATAGCGTTCGAACCGCTCCGCCAGCCTCGAGGCGTAAGCGTCGTCGACATCCACGTACTGCGAAGTTAGCGCCTCCCTAGTAGCCCCGACCGAGTCCGGTTCCCCTGGCCGAGGGTCCTCGCCGATTGATTCTATGAGCGGGGGGTAGAACTTCGGATAGACCTCCCTGAGCTTTTCGGAGTCCCAGGCGATCATGCGGAGGGAGTCCAGCTGCTCGGCCGCCACCTCCGCCGTGAAGGGGTCCGGGACCTTTCCGCAGAGGGCGATGAAACTGAGGTAGAGGTCTGGGTCCACTTCGCCCGCCTGGAGGAAGAGGTACAGGTCGCTGATGACTCCCGCCCTGTCGTGGGGGCTGAGATCCGGGAAGGCCTTGGCGAGGCGCTCGTACCCTCGCCTGTCATAGAGGGTGATGTGGAACGCGCTCCTCCCTACGTTGAGGAGGACGTCATGGTCTGGACCGGCATCGACTTCCATGCTCTTCTTGTCGAAGAAGACGGGGGTGTCCTTGCCTCCCGCCCTGAGCGTGGTGGGGATGGGCCACGGCCGGGCAGGGACGCTTCCAGTGATCATGAACCTCTTCTGGATGAGGAGGAGCTTCTTCCCCGAGGACCTGACGCTCACGACGGGATACCCTGGCCTCGTCAGCCAAGCCTTCGCCACTTCCTTGACCGGGAGGCTGGACGCCTTGCCAAGGGACCTCCAAAGGTCCTCCCCTGAAGCGTTGGAGAAGCTGAACCTCTTCAGGTAGTCAGAGACCCCCTTCCTGAATCTCTCCTCCCCGACGTACGACTCCAGCATCCGGAGGACGCTCGCCCCCTTGTTGTAGCTGATCATGTCGAACATGTGCATCGCATCCTCCACCTTCTTCACGTGCGCCTGGACCGGGTGGGTGGTCTTGATGGCGTCGAGGTGCAGGGCGACGAACGTCTCGTCCCTGAGGAAGACGCTCATGGTGTCCCACTCGGGGCGGAGCCTGTCGGTCATCTTGTACCCCATGAATGTGGCGAAACTCTCGTTCAGCCAGAGGTCGTCCCACCACTTCATGGTCACGAGGTCGCCGAACCACTGGTGCGCGACTTCGTGGACCATCGACATGCTCCCCCGGTTCTTTTGGGCGAACGCGCTGTCCTCTGTGACCAGGGCGTAGCTTTCCCGGGACGAGATGGCGCCCCAGTTCTCCATGGCCCCCGTGTGGTACTCTGGGAGAGCGACGACGTGCAGCTTCTTCAGCGGGTATGGGACACCGTAGTAGCGGGCGAAGTCCTCTACCGACCCCGCAGCCATCTTCAGCGCTAACCGGGAGTTGGCGGCCTGGCCGGGTCTGGTGGCCGTTATCACCTCGACCCCGCCTGCGCGGGTCTTTGTCTCCTCGAGGTCCCCGATGGCGAAGAAGAACAGATAGGTTGACATCCTGGGGGTGTCCTCGAACACGTGCCTCGTCCGTCCTGGACCGGCTCCCTCAACCCGTTCAGCGGGGGTGTTCGCCACCACCTTCAGCCCGGAGTCGGTCGTTATCTGCAGCCGAAAGACGGCCTTGTATGCAGGCTCGTCGACGCAGGGGAAGACCGTCCTGGCTTCGGCGGGCTCCAGATCGGTGGCGAGGATGTAATCACTGCCGTACCTGGACTTGTAAAGGCCGAATATCACTTCGTCGGACACCTGCTTCGAGTAGGAAATCCAGACCCTCGAGGCCCTTGAGGGGACTCCTGAGATAATCAACTTTGAACGCTTCTTGTCCACCTTGAACCTGGCGGGCTTCCCGTCGACGGTCACGTTCCGGACCTCGAGCCCCGAACAGTCCAGCGCGAAGGGGCCCCTTGCGCCCTTCACCTCCACGACCTCCTCGCCGTTCACGAAGGCCTTCCGGAAGTCGACGTCTAGGTCCAGGTTGTACGCGAGGATCTCCATGGCCGCTTGCCAGCGCCAAGGGGCCCCGGCGGCCCGCTTAAAGCCTGAGCAGCGGCACTATTCCCTGTCGATGAACTCTTCTGCCTTCGGCGGGTCGGGCGGGAGCCCCTTCCGCTTCCTTATCTCCGTGACCAGCCCCCAGAGCATGTTCTGAGGGACTGCCTGCCAGGTCTTGAAGTGGGTGTTCCAGACGGCTTTCCCGGCCGTGGCCCCCCTCATCTTCTCGCTGAGGTCGAAGGTCTCGGCCGCCGGTATCTCCCCCTCCACGACCGTCATGACCTCCTTCTGGTCTATCCTGACCAGCTTTCCCCTCTTCGCGCTGATGACCCCTGTCACCGCGCCTATGAGCTCTGACGGCCCCTTCACCTCTATGCCCAGGATCGGCTCGAGAAGGGTGGGGTTGGCTGACAGCATCGCGCCGAGTATGGCCCTCCTTGATGCGGGCATCAGCTGGGCGTAGGTCCTGTGGGCGGGGTCCTCGTGGGGGACGAAGTTGGTGAGCGCCACCTTCACCCCTCGCGTGAACTCGTAAGCGAGCGGCCCGTTCTTCATGATGTCATCGAAGCCGGCCCGGATGGAGTCCATTGACTCCTGGAGGAACTGGACCCCTTTGGTGACCTCGGTGAGGATGTTCCCCCTCTCGTCGACTGCCTGGAAGTTGCGAGCCTGGTCGGGGTCCCAGCCGTGGTCCCTGAGAGTCTTGATGACCGCCTTCTTCTCCACGTTCTCCCCGACGGTCCCGTTGCGGATGAGCTCGATGACTTCCGGCTCGAGCGGCTCCACTTCGATGAAGATCTTGTTGTGCCTGTTGGGTGACCGGGACATGATCGGGCCTGCCCGGGTGCGTATGGTCTCCCTGTAGTTGATGATCGGAGGAGAAGTGATGATCTCCAAGCCAGCCTGCTGAATCTGGGTGGTGGCGATCTCGAGGTGAAGGACCCCCATTCCGGCCATCAGGGTCTCCCCGGACTCCTGGTTGATGGTGATCACGAGGTTGGGGTCCTCGATGTTGAGCCTCCGCATGACCTCTACGAGCTTGGGGAGGTCCCTGGGGTGCTTCGCCTCCACAGCCACGGTCACCACAGGCTCGCTGACGTAGTGTATCGACTCGAACGTGGCAACGTCTTTCCTGTTCGCGATGGTCTCCCCCGACCTGATGTCGAGGCCGAGGAGAGCTGGTATGTTGCCGGCAGGGAGAGAGTCGACTATCTCCCTCTGGAACCCCATGAATATCTGCACCGACTGGATCTTCCCCTCCCGCTTCGAGTTGAGCAGATAGATGGGGTCGCCGTTGGAGACGCTCCCTGAGAACAAGCGCCCTGTGGCGACCAGCCCGGCGGCCGGGTCCACCACCACGTTGGTCACCATCATGACGGTGGGGCCGTTCTCATCGCAAGCCAACAGGGCCTTCCCCACGTCGCTGTTGAGGTCTCCCTGGGGCCATATCTTGGGGATGCGGTACGCCTGGGCTACGTGAGGCGGCGGATGGTGCCTGACTACCATGCCCAGCAGAGCCTCATGGAGAGGCAGCTTCTTGCCGAGCTCTTCCGGAGTTGAACTCTGATACGCGTTGATGATGTCCTTGAACGACATCCCCGCGGCCTTCGCCATGTCGAAGTTGAATCCCCACTTGTCCTTCGATGACCCGAACGCG
>JAKACC010000016.1:20751-22708 GCA_021796515.1 archaeon
AGACCTTCCACTTCTGCTTGTACTCCGGTTCGGCGTATGTCTCGACGAGACGGTTGAAGTCCCTCACGATGCCGAAGAGCCACTCCTGCATCTTCTCCGGGGAGAGGCGGAGCTCCTTGATCAGCCGGTCGATCTTGTTGATGTAGACGACGGGGCGGACGCGCTCTTCAAGGGCCTGGCGGGTGACCGTCTCGGTCTGCGTCATGATGCCCTCAACTGCGTCTACGACAACAATCGCCCCGTCGACAGCTCGCAAACTGCGTGTGACTTTACCAGTGAAATCTATGTGCCCCGGGGTGTCAATGAGGTTGATGACGTAGGGCTTGCCAGCCGATTCGTAGTAGAGCGTGACGTTGGCGGCCTTGATCGTCATTTGCCTCTGCTGCTCTAGCTCCATGTAGTCGAGAGCTAGCGCTTGCCCTGCCACCGAAGGCGACAGCATTCCCGTGGCTGCCAGGAGGCTGTCGCTCGTAGTAGTCTTCCCGTGGTCCACATGAGCGATGATCCCGATGTTCCGTATCTGCTCCTTGTTGTGGACAATCTTAAGAGCCTCTGCAGTAGTCTTGAATTTCGGCATATCCCTGACGACTTTTGAAACGACCCTTTGGAATTGGGATATGAAGCTTTCCGTGGTCCAGGGCGTTTCGACCCAAATCAAGAGAACAAGATTGAGCGGCAGCTACTGATGACACCGCTCGCGAGGGAGGGTGGAGCGGCGGTCGAGGCAACCAAGGAAAAGTTCCGCCCTGGCGTGGCGAGCCGGTCCGTACCATGATCTCGGAGAGGTGCAGGGGACTGGTTGCCCCAGCCAAGACCTGCGCCGGTTTGAACTCGAGCGAGGGACCGAAGACAGCCGCCATTGCGTTGCACGTCGTTTCCATGAAGTCTGCTCGAACAGGGACCTCGAGCATTCTGAACGCCCTCCCGAACCCAAGCGCAGAGCTGGCTCCCGAATCACCCGTAGATCCTCGCCACAGCCCTCAGCTGCGCCCTGGTGAGCTTCACTTCGGCGCCCCCCGGGGTCTCGACGGACACCCTTCCTTCCGCCTCGCCCCTGGCCATGACCCTGTCGGAGAACGGCTCCGTCCTGGAGGCGTCCATCGCGGCGAGGAAAGGGGAGAACGCGTCGGGCCCGGGCCAGCCGTGCCTTTCCTGGATCTTCTCGACGACTTCGGCGAAGAGAGGCTGCCTGGCCGGGGTGAGGTCCGAGGGGGGTATGAAGGGGGTACCCGCAGGCTCGGAGAGCCTGAACGCCCGGTGGGAGACGACCAACCCCTCCTTGGTCCTTACCGCGAAGACGTCGAATGGGAGGGACGACACGGCCTCCAGGTCTTCGGTCCCGATGTCGAGACGGTCGAGCGTCAGGGAGAGCCTCTTGCCAGCGTCGCGGCTGTCCAAGGGGAGGAGGTGGGCACCCCTCTGCGATAGCATTCGCGTCTTGCGCCGCAGGGTCCTGAGGACCTTCTCCTCGGCTCCCCTGTAGCCAAGGGCGTAGACGCTCACGACATGGAACGCCGAAGGGGACCTGCCCGCAAAGACCAGGAGCCGGCCGTCCAGGGCGGCGACCCCCCTCGTCTGATCCTGCACTTCGAGCTTGACCTCGGCGAGGGCGTGCCAGCGCAGCGGGAAGAGCCTGCTCCTGAGGAGTATAGAGTCGGTCATGGGGACCACCCCGCCCCCCATCCCGTGCCTGCGCGCGAGGGGCCAGAAGACGACGGCGAGCCCGCCCGTGAAGAAGGCTATCGGCGAGAGCGTCCCGCCGGCTTCCACCGCGGCGAGCGCCAGCAGGAAAAGCACGCCCCCCGCCGTATACCGGCCCCAGGGACGCCGGGGCCTCGCCAGGACCTGCTGCCTGAGTATGACCGCGCGCTGGGCCCCCGGCTTACGGAAGGAGTAGACGAGGTAGACCAGGGCCAGCAGGAAGATGGGCCACGCGCCAAGACCCAGGGCGATTAGC
>JAKACC010000017.1 GCA_021796515.1 archaeon
GAAGACGGCGGTACCAAGAATGAACATCCCAGCCAGTATGATGAGCTGCCTATACAGCGCCTTCAAGAGGTAGGTCGGCGCGTACATCGACTGATAGAACAGGAAGCCGATTGTCCTGGTGTGCCTCTTGCCCTTCCGAACAATGGGGCCGGCTGGTGGGGGCGTCTGCGTGGGTCAGAGTCCGATGGAGCCATTTTTGAGGTTTCGGGGCGCGTCTAGCGGGCGGCTCGGTCCTCCCGAAGACTCCCCAGGGGCCCCGAGCGACCCTAAGACACGAGCATTTGGACTTGAGCGGCGACGGTCGGACTCGAACCGACGGCCAATTGGTTAACAGCCAATTGCTCTACCACGCTGCCCAGCCTCTGGACTTCTGAGCTACGTCGCCGCATCACGACGGGCGCGGCGATGGCCTGAAAAACGTTGTTTACCCCGCTGCAAATGGCGGGCAACATGGGACAACATTCGTCCGACGCCGACAAGAAGGACGTGGAGGATTTCATCCGCTCCTTCTACGAGGCAGGAAAGGACAAAGACCTCACCGCACTCTCAGGCTTCCATTCCTCGAGGGATTCGTTCACAAAGTTTGACGAGAACCCTCCATACACCAGGCAGAGCTCCGACGAAGCCTTCGTCTACGAGCAAGCCGCCTTCGCTAACATCTCGGACTTCCGCTACTCCATGGACGACTTCAGGGTAGACCTCTTCGGGGACACCGCGGTCGCGACGTTCTACCTCACCTACGGGGGGATGTTTGTCAACGACTACTCCTTCGAGGGGTCCCCCGTCACCGGCAGGGCGAGGGTGACAATGGTCCTCGTCAGGACCCCGAAAGGATGGAGGATCGCCCACGAGCACCTGAGCAGATACCCTGACTGGGTCGCTCCAAAGTCGGGTGACAGATGATCCTCCTGGGAAACGAGACCTGGTCCCCATGCGAGGCCTCCGTGACAGAAGAGGGTCTGGTCTGATGTGGGCCCGGCCGGATTTGAACTGGCGACCGACCGGTCTCTCAGGTCAAGCCGTATGAGCCGGTCGCTCTGACCGAACTTCCCGCTCGGGGAGCTCTGAGCTACGGGCCCACTTTCCCGGCTCCCAACCTGGTGCCTTTAAGCGGCTCGGCTAAGCGTAAATAGCCCTAAAAAGAATGAGGACCCAGTCACAGTGAGTAAGGACCAAGACGAAGGCTTCGAGGACATTCTGGCCGAACTGGACCGCGAAGAAGCTCGCGTGAAGATACGGATGGAGATGAGGCGATTCGGAAAGCCTACCACCGTCATCGAAGGCATAAAGATGAGCGACAGAGACCTTCACGAGCTCAATTCGAAGATGAAGCGGGCCCTGGCCACGGGTGGAACGGTGAAGGATGGCATAATGATACTACAGGG
The DNA here is from genome assembly GCA_021796515.1 of archaeon. Taxonomy (GTDB): domain Archaea; phylum Thermoproteota; class Nitrososphaeria; order Nitrososphaerales; family Gagatemarchaeaceae; genus UBA183. Next base: position 1,386 of record JAKACC010000017.1, read on the forward strand.
GGACCACAGGGAGAACGCCGCCAAGATGCTCAAGGAGAACGGGTTCTCTGAAAGCGCCATAGAGATAATTTAGAATACACTCCTTCACAGTGTCAGGCGTCCCCGAGGCGTTTCAAACTTTTAAAGGGTAAACCAAGGCGCAGGCAACAGGCGCAGCCATTCTGTCGAAACCGATCACGGACTTCGAAGGCTTCATTAGGCGCATACTGACGGTAGTCTTCTGGGTAGCCCTCTTTTCCGCGGTGGTCATCCTCCCGATCTACTATCTCCTCGACTCCATCTTCCACTTCCCCGTGGACTTCATCGGTCTGGCCATCAACCCCAACCTGGCCATAGCTTTCACGCTGAGCCTCCTCTCCACTGAGCCGTTTCACACGCTGTTCGCCCTCGCCGTCTTCCCGGGATTCAGTTTCGTGGCCGTGTACGGGACCATCTTCATGGGGTGGGTCGAAAGGAAGATGACGGCCAAAATCCAGCTCAGGACAGGGCCGATGTACGCCGGGAGGCTCGAAGGGATACTCCAGAACGTGGCGGATTTCTTCAAGCTCGCCTTCAAGGAGATGGTCATCCCGAACGGCGTCGACAGGGCAGTCTTCGTCGCCGTCCCCTTCGCCCTGATGGCTGTCGCGGGAGCCCTGGTGTCTCTGGTCCCGCTCTCTCCCACCGTCTTCATCGCCGACCCTGCGGTGGGGGCGGTCCTCGTCTTCGCTATTCTGGGCTTCACGCCGCTCATTACCCTCCTGGCCGGATGGGCGAGCAATAGCAAATATCCGTTCCTGGGAGGGCTTCGGGCGCTCCACCAACTGGTCGCATACGAGATCCCCATGATCCTCTCCCTAGTCGGAGTGGTGGTCTTGGCAGGGTCCTTGAACCTCATGGACATCGTCAACGCCCAGGCGGGGCTCTGGTACATCGCCCCCGAAATCCTCGCGGCCATAGTGTTCTACGTGGGAGCCCTAGCCGAGCTTGAGAGGATCCCGTTCGACATCCCCGAGGCCGACTCCGAGCTCGTCGCCGGGTGGCAGACGGAGTACACGAGCATGCTCTTCGGGAGCTTTCAGCTGGCCAACTTTACCAGGATGTATGTGATGGCGGGGCTGTTCACGACCTTCTTCCTAGGAGGGTGGCTCGGGCCAGCCCCCGTCCCCCCGCTGGTCTGGTTCATGGTCAAGGTGACCCTCGTGGAACTGTTGCTGATGCTCCCGCGAAGCATAATGCCGCGGCTGAGGATCGACATGCTCATCAGGGCTGGATGGGTGAAGCTCCTCGCCCTCTCCTTCGCCAACCTTTTCATCACTATGCTGATCGTGTCCTTGGGAGTGCTTCACTAGGATGGGTACCTGGAGTTACATCAAGGGGGTCGCCCTGGCAACCTGGACAGGGCTGAGGCACTTCTTCCACCCTAGGATGACGCTGAAGTACCCGGAGCAGAAGCTCGACCTCGAGGGGCCGGGGTACCGTTTTGACGCCAAGCAGGGGGTAGGCCTGGCGGGGTTCAAGGGGAGGCACATCCTCAAGTTCGAGAAGTGCACAGGCTGCCAGCTCTGCGCCATCGCTTGCGATGGGGTGGCGGTGGCTATCGAGATGCAGAAGGTGGAGAAAGGGAAGCCCCAGAACAAAAAGCAGATCTGGCCGGCCGTGGACTACGGCAGGTGCCTTCCGCCTTCTACACCCATAACGACGCTCTGCGGCATCAAACCCCTGTCGGAGGTCCGTGTGGGCGACAGAGTGTTGACGCACACGGGGAAGTTCAGGAAGGTGACTCGCCTGTTCGCTAGAAAATATACGGGCAAGCTTTACACCTTCAAGACTCTGGGCAACTCTGAACCACTAACTACGACAGAAGACCACCCGATTCTGGTATACGGAGAGAAAGGTGTTTCGTGGGCTTTCGCAAACGAGATCTCCTATCGGACATGCCTCACAAGACCGATCATTGCTGAAGAAGAACCGAGGGAGCAAACCGAATACTCGTACGAGCTATACCATCATGCGGGACGAGGTGGCATGTTCACCACTGAAACGGTCTCTCTAGGGGTTACGCCAGAGTTGATGAGGCTGGTTGGTTACTACCTTGCCGAGGGGTCGTCTGATCGCTACAGGGTCTCATTCGATATACACAAGAATGAGACTGACATCAAAGACGACATAGTCGAGTGCACGTCGAAAGTCTTCGGAACTGGCATATCACTCAAACCCGAAGCGGATTCCGACGGCCTGAAACTACGCATCGACTCGGTCAGGGTTGCCGCTTTCTTCTCGCAGTTCGGGCATTCGGCAGACACCAAGAAGCTGCCATGGTGGATGGTCTTGCTCCCGCCTGTCAACATACGGGAGATAGTCCGTGGTGAATTCTGGGGCGATGGCCACTATTCGAATGAATTCTACGAGCACGCAACCAAGATGCACTCGAACTACTTCGTCATACGAACAACGTCAAGAGAGTTGGCGATGCAGATGCATTACATCCTGGGTCGCTTGGGGATACTGTCTTCCGTCAGCACTGAGAAGCAGAAAGACCGCACGCTGTGTTACTCGGTCACGGTTCACACGCCCTACGTCGACGCGATGGGCCAGCTTGTGGAACTCCCTGCAAAGAATAACGAGGTCTCGCACAGTTACGTACACATCAGCGACCGGATGGTAGTCTCCCCAGTGGTCGAGATCGAGGTTAAGGAAGTAAGCGATTATCTTGTGCAGAACCTGGAGGTCGAAGGAGATAACAGCTACGTTGCCTCAAATGTCTCTGTCCACAACTGCGTCTTCTGCGGCCTCTGCGTCGACGCGTGCCCCTTCGACGCCTTGGACATGACCAACGACTTCGAACTGGCAGCCTACGACAAGATGGGGCTGAAGTACACCCCGGACATGCTCTCCGTCCCCCCCAGACTCGAAGGGAGGAAATACAAAGTGAAGTTCGACACGGAGAAGGGAGTGGTAACCTACGGCTGACGCCGTCTTCCTGGCCATGGCCGTGGTGACCCTGGCGAGCGCCATCTTCTCCCTCGAGGCGAAGGAGATAGTCTACGGGGCGATCGGGCTGGCCGGCTCCCTCTTCGGGGTGGCCGCGCTCTTCTTCCTCCTTGACGCCCCATATGTGGCAGTCTTCCAGATAGCGGTCTACATTGGGGCCGTGGCCGTGCTGATACTCTTCACCGTGATGCTGGTCAGGCAGGAGAGGTGGGCGAAGGAGGTCAAGCCTGCTTCCGGCACGACGGTCGCCGGTGCTATCACAGGAGTCGCCGTGGTCGTCGCGCTCGCCTTCGCCGTGGTGGACGCAAACCTCTCGAGGTTCGACAGCGTCTCCAACACAGCGACCTTCGTCGACATCGGGAAACTCATCTCTACTGGGTACGCTCCCGTCCTCGAGGTGCTGGCCCTGGTCCTGGCCGCTTCCATAGTCGGGGCCCTCGCCCTATCCAAGGTTGACAGGGAGGGCTCCGGTTGAACAACCTCGCCGACTTCGTCATACTGTCGGCGATGCTCTTCGGCATAGGGGTGTACGGCCTCGTGACGAAGAGGAACGCGCTCAGGCTCCTCTTTGCCGTGGAGCTGATGATCAACGCTGCGAACCTGAACTTCGTCGCCTTCAACCAGTATCTCCCCTACGCGCAGCAGGCTAACGCCTTCGGCCAGACTTTCGTCCTCTTCTCTATAGCCCTGGCCGCGGCCGAGGCAGCCGTGTTGCTTTCCATAGTCATAGTAGCCTACAGGCTGCACAACGACATCGACGTCAGCGAGATGAGGACCCTGGAAGGATAGCTGACATGGCTTCTCTCCTTCTGCTTCTTGTCAGTGGGACTGGAATGCGCCTGCCGCAGAACCCGGTAAAGTAGGTATTGGGAATGGATTACATCCTCCTTCAGACAGTGGCAGTTCCGCTAGTCGTCGCCCCCTTGGCCCTGCTCCTCGGGAAGAAGCTCGGCAGGAACGTAGGCTGGATAGCCTTCGCTTCGCTGCTGTACACGACGGCGCTTCTGGCTTCTCTCGCATACTCCCTCTTCAACGGCGGCACGGCCGTGCAGGAGAGCTACGCCTGGGCGCCGGTCTCCGGGCTGGTCTTCGGGTTCCTCGGGGACAACCTGAGCGTCCCGGTGGCCCTGACCATGAACATCGTGGTAACGGCCACATCGGTCTACTCGATGGGGTACATGAAGCACAGGCTGGAGGCGATGTACGGTGAAGAGAGAAAGGGGCAGTACTCCCTCTACTTCCTCAACTTCATGCTCCTGGACGCCGGGCTGATCGGGATTTCTTTGTCCACCAACCTCCTGGAGCTGTACATGTTCCTCGAGCTGATGCTGATTCCTTCTGCCTTCATGATGGCGCTCTTCGGCTATGTCGACAGGGAGCGGGTCGCGATAATGTACTTCATCTGGAACCACCTCGGGGCGTTCATCTTCCTCGCCGGCATAGTCGTGGTCTACACGGCGACGGGGAGCTTCCAGATTTCAGCTCTCTCGTCGATCCCGCTGGGGACGGTCGCTTACTGGGCGGTGGGCCTCATCCTCGTCGGGTGGCTCATCAAGATGGCCGTCTTCGGGGTGCACATGTGGCTCCCCTACGCCCACGCCGAGCACCCCACGTCCTTCGCTCCGATAATGGCCACCATCGTGGCCGTCGGCAACTACGTCGTGGTAAGGCTGCTTGTCGAGGGGATGCCCGCGGCGTTCCTCCCGTTCTCTTTCCCCCTGATGGTGATCGCGCTGGTCACGATGGTCTTCGGAGGGGCTATGACCATGGTCCAGAACGACGTGAAGTACGTCTATGCCTGGTCCACCATCAGCCAGAACGCGTACTCTCTCCTCGGGATCGGGAGCATCACCCTCCTGGGGGTGTCCGGGGGCGTTTTCTACTTCCTCAACCACATAATCGGCAAGACCATCCTCTTCTGCGTCGCCGGAATCCTGGTGTCTCAGGTGGGAACGAGAGACATCCGGAAGATGGGAGGACTGGCGTCGAAGATGCCCTTGACGGCTGCGCTCGTCCTGATCGGAACGATGGTGATATCAGCGGTCCCGCCCACCGGAGGGTTCCAGGCCGAGTGGATCCTCTTCGAAGGGGTCTTCGCCAGGGGGACGACGGGACCTCTCGGATGGAACCTGTTCGTCGCCATCGGAGGGCTGGCCGCCACGATCTTCACCGTGGCTTACACGTTCTGGCCGGTGAGGAAGATATTCTTCGGGCCGCTCCCCGCCGAGCTGAATGACGTCAAGGAGGCCCCGCTGATCATGACACTTCCGATTCTCTTCCTCGCGGTGCTGGCAATCGTCATAGGCATCTATCCCGACCTCTTCTTCAGGTCGCTCTACCACTTCGCGAGCAGCATCGGACTGGGGGCCCGCTGAGCCATGACAGCCGTCTCCGTCCCGTCGTACTTCGTTTGGCTCATCTTCATCCTCCCATACGTGGGGACGTTGGCCGCCCCCCTGACCGGGAAGGGGAAAGTCAGGGACATCGCGGCGGTGTTTTTCCCGTTCCTATCCGCGATATTCGCCCTCTATCTGCTCATCCCCGTGTTGCAAGGTGACACCATCTCACTGTTCAACTCGATAATCCCAACGTCCGTCCCATGGATACCAGAACTGGGGATCAACTTCGGTGTCCTCTCTGACCCCTACACCGTCATCATAGCGAACCTGGTCGCATGGATCAGCCTTCTCGTGATGGTCTACAGCGTGGACTACATGAAGGGAGACAGCGGCCTCACCAGGTACTGGTTCTTCATGAGCTTCTTCATCGGAAGCATGCAGCTCATCGTGCTGTCGGACAACCTGCTCGGGCTCTTCATCGGGTGGGAGGGGGTCGGTCTGTGCAGCTACGCCCTCATCGGATACTACTACCACGACGAGAAGGAGAACTGGGTCGGGACCCCGGGGTCTAAGGCCCTCGGGGAGGAGCAGGCATACCCTCCGTCACATGCGGGGATGAAGGCGTTCTTCATGACCAGGGTAGGGGATCTGGCGATGCTCGCTGGGATGCTCATCTTGTTCGTCTTTTCGGGGACCTTCAGCTATCACGCTCTAGCCACCTCCACAGCGTGGGCGACGTCGCTGGCGGCCGCAGGGCTCCTCGTCCCGGTCGCGCTTCTCATCTTCGGCGGCGCCATCGGGAAGTCGGCCCAGTTCCCCCTCCAGGAGTGGCTTCCGGACGCGATGGCCGGCCCGGCGCCTGTCTCGGCCCTCATACACGCCGCGACTATGGTCAACGCGGGGGTCGTCCTCGTGGCTCGGATAGGCCCGATCTTCTACTTCGCCATGGCAGCCAACCCTGCGCTGATTCAGCCGTTCTTCATGGTGGTGGCTTGGATAGGCGCGTTCACAGCGTTCCTGGCTGCCACCCAGGCCATGGTGGGGTTCGAGCTCAAGAAGCTCCTTGCATACTCTACGGTCTCTCAGATAGGGTACATGATGCTGGCTCTGGGGCTTGCCGGCCTTTCCACGAACTTCGCGGAGGGGCTGTCGGCCGGCCTCTTCCAGCTCATAAGCCACGCCATTTTCAAGGCCGCCCTATTCCTGATGGCCGGAGTGCTCATCCACCTGACGGGCACGAAGTACATCAACGAGATGGGCGGGCTCAAGGACAAGCTGAAGATAACCTTCGCCGTCTTCCTGATCGCGGCTGCCGCGCTGTCAGGCATACCGCCGCTCAGCGGGTTCTGGTCCAAGGATGCCATCCTCGCCACCGCGTGGGGGTCGGGGCAGTACGGTCTCTTCCTGGTGGGGTCGGCGACCGCCGGGCTCACCGCCTTCTATGCCTTCAGGATGTTCGGCCTGGTGTTCTACGGGCTCAGGGAGAAGCCAGACCACGAGGCGCCTGGGCACGGCCTCAAAGAGCCGTCTCCGTTGAGTTGGGTCCCATACTCCGTCCTCGGCGCCGGTACCGTAGTCATAGGCATCCTGGGGTTCTTTAACTTGGGCGGCTTCCTGCAGGCTTCTTCGGTCACTTACATCTACAGCCTGTTCACCGGGGCGCTTTTCGGCGGCCTGAGCCCCGCGTCCCAGTTCAACTTCGTTTCATCCCTGGTCACGCTCGGCTTTGTCGTCATAGGCCTGCTCGTCTCGATTCAGCTGTACGTGAGGAGGAAGGTCTCGCCGTCCAGCATAGTGAAGGACTCTGGCTTTGTGCACGGGTTGTACACCTTCCTCGAGAACAGGTGGTACGTCAACGCCGTCTACTACAAGGTCTTCGTAAACGCCCCCCTCAGGGCGTCATACTGGACCTTCGACAACTTCGAGATCGGCGTGCTCGAAAAGGTGAACAACGGAGTCAGAGCCCTCGCACTCTGGTTCTCGGCCGGGGGGAACTGGTTTGACAGGAACGTGGTCGACGAGGCCGCCGACGGCGGCGCGAGGGTCGGGCAGGCACTCTCGCGCACCTTCCGCAGGCTCCAGACCGGGATTCTCGAGCAGTACGCGCTGGTCCTTGCGATCGGTCTCATCATCCTGCTGCTGCTCTTCCTGCTGCTCTCGGGGGTGTACGTCGCGATATGATCCCGATACTCTCCATCGTGCTGTTCCTCCCGATAGTCGCATCGGTCCCGGCCTACCTCCTGCTCAAGAGGAGCAGAGCTTCGGGGATGTGGTTCACTCTGGGGGTGACCGTCGTCGAACTGCTGCTCGCCGTCTATGTCTTCTATTTCGTCTACGCCAACTTCGGGGGCCTTTCGGGGTCCGGGACCGGTCAGTACGCCCTGACCGAAGAGTACAGCTGGGTCAGCGTCGCCTCTTTCGGGGTCAACTATCTGGTCGGGGCCGACGGGCTCAGCTCTCCCCTTGTCTTGGCCACGGCCCTGCTGACCGTGTTCGCTGTCATCGGGTCAAGGAGGCTGATAGACAAGGCCGAACCGGCCTATTATGCGCTGATACTCCTGTTCGAGGGGGCGATAGTCGGGGTCTTCCTCTCCCTCGACCTTGTGCTGTTCTACTTCTTCTGGGATCTCGTCATGGTGCCCATGTTCTTCCTCATAGGGATCTGGGGAGGAGACAGGAAGACGTACGCGGCCATGAAGTTCATGATATTCATCTTCACGGGCAGCATGATCCTGCTGCTCGCCCTGATGGCCGCCTACATGGGGGTCTCTCCAACGACCTTCGACATCCCCTCGCTCGCCGGAAGGATACCCGCGGCTGTCCAGTACCTCCCCCTCCTGGCGTCGTTCATCGGTTTCGGGATCAAGCTCCCTGTCTTCCCTCTGCACAGCTGGCTCCCTGACGCCTACACCCAGGCACCCGCGCCTGTAGCCGTCCTTCTTGCGGGGGTCCAGTCGGCCATGGGCGGATACGGGCTCATCAGGATAAGCATCGGCCTCTTTCCAGAGGCCGCCCACCAGTGGGCGTGGGCATTCATGGCGGTCGGGGCGGTGACGATGTTCTACGGCGCCGGGGTTGCCATCCTGTCAAAGAACCTGAAATCGATGTTCGCGTACACGAGCCTAGCCGGCATGGGGTTCGTCGTGTTCGGCTCCTTCTCGACGATGGCCTCCGGGAGCATCATAGGGATGCAGGGGGCTATCCTCGAGATGTTCGTCCACGCTTTCACGGCCGGGTCTCTTTTCATGCTGGCGGGCTACATCCAGAAGGGGCTCGGGACCACAGACATCCCTCTGATGAGCGGGCTGCAGCGCCTGGTCCCTAGGGGAGGGCTGCTCTTGGTCTTCTCATGCGTCGGGGCCATGGCGCTCCCCCCGTTCGGGAGCTTCGTCGCCGAAGTCCTGGTGATCGTAGGCGGGATACACGCCACCCCCTACGCCGCGGTCACGATACTGGTCCCGGTGATGATCGGAGGATACATGCTCTGGATGATCAAGAGAGTGGTCCTGTCGCCGCCGCCCGCCGGAGCCTCAGGGGTTGACATCCAGGCCATAGACGCCGGCGTCCTGGCGCTCTATCTCGTCCCTCTCATCGTCATGATGTTCTTCTCGGTACTGGTCCTCGGACCGGCCGCCCCGGTCGTCCAGCACATCCTCCAGCTGGTGGGCCACTAGAATGGACTACATCCTCGCCGCGGTCGTGGTGCTGGGAGCAGCCGCACTGGGCGCGCCCGTGCTCCAGACCGCGGAACGTCGGTTCAGGATAGGAGCCTACGCCTCAATGGCAGCCCTGGCTCTGGCCATCGTCATGGTGGCGGCGAACACCGTCAACGGGGGGATAAGCACGGTCCCCTACTTTGGGAACCTGCTGGTGTCCGACCCCCTGGGAGACATATTCGCACTTGTGGTGCTCTCGGTGACCCTGGCGGTGGCGGTGGCGTCGTTCTACTCCTCGCCGAACGGGCCGAACATCCCGTCATACTACTCTCTCCTGGTCTTCTCTGCCCTGGGGATGGTCCTCCTTTCGTACTCAGCGGACCTGCTCATGCTGTTCGTCGCATGGGAGCTGATGAGCCTCCCGACCTACGTGCTGGCGGGGTTCGACAAGAAGAGGGTCCAGTCGAACGAGGCCGCCGCGAAGTACGCCATACTCGGAGCGCTTTCGTCAGCGATCATACTCTATGCCATCAGCCTGACCTACGGAGTGACGGGGACCACTCAGATATCCGGAGTCGTGGCGAGGCTCGCCCTCGAGCCATTCAACCCCCTCGTCAGCGTCGCCATCCTGCTCTTCGTCGTGGGCTTCGGGTTCAAGATGTCCATAGTCCCGTTCCACATGTGGGTCCCCGACGCCTACGAAGGTTCTCCGCCAGCCATAGCCACCCTCTTCGCGACGGCCACCAAGAAAGCTGGTTTCGTGGCCGCCATCAGGGTGGTCCTGGTCATCGCCACCGTCTATGCCCTAGCCCCGAATTCGGTGTTTACCCTGGCGAACGTCCTCGCAGTCCTGGCTGTCATCACGATGACCCTTGGGAACGTCGCTGCGCTTACGCAGAAGAGCATGACCCGGCTGCTGGCCTACTCCAGCATCGCACAGGCCGGGTATATCCTGGTCGGCTTCTCCATCTTCGCCTATAGCCAGCAGACTGGCGCTTTCGCCTACAACGGCCTGCTCGGGCTGACGGGGTCGATCTTCCACGTCGTCAACCATGCGATAATGAAAGGGGCCGCCTTCCTTGCGGCGATGGTCGTGCTCACCCAGCTGAAGAGGGGGGACCTGGGCGCGTACAACGGCCTGGCCAAGAGGATGCCCATCACCGCGTTCACCCTAGCGGTCTCCTTCCTCGCGCTGGCGGGGGTCCCTCCTCTCAACGGGTTCTGGAGCAAGCTCCTCCTCTTCGTCTCGGTCATCAACACCCCCCTGGCTTGGGTGGCGGTCGCGGCGATACTGAACAGCGCCTTCAGCCTCGGATACTACTTCTGGGTCATCAAGCGTATGTACCTGGACCCGGGGGAGAGCACAGAGAGGGTCAAGGAGCCCCTCTGGTCCGTGGTCCTGTTCGCTGTCTTGGTCGGTCTGATGATTGGGATAGGCCTGTTCCCACAGCAGTTCATCAGTCTCGCGTCTAGCGCGGCTTCGAGCGTCATCCCCTAGCCAAGAATGCCCGCTTCTTCCGTCAGACGCGTTTCATCTCATGAACTCCTAAATAGGCAACCCCAAGCCCTCGCCCATCCGTGGGCCTCGAAGAGATCGTAGCCAAGATCAGTCAGGACGCGGATGAGCAGGCGGCCAGGATAACGTCGGGCGCCAGAGACGAGGCCAAGAAGGTGGTAGAATCAGCGAGGGCCCAGGCGGACTCGATCATTTCGGACGCAAAGGCCGAGGCAGAGAGAGAGGCGCGCGCCGAAAGGCTCAGGTCCGTGGCCGCGGCGAGGCTCGCCGCGAAGCGAGAGCTGCTTCAGGCGCGGGAGGAGGTCCTCAGTCGCTACGAGGACGTCCTGCGCAAGTCTGTGGATGACTTCATGGAATCGGACGAGTACCTCGGCTTCCTCGTTGGCGTCATAAAGGACGGGGTCTCGAAGATCGGAGAGGGGGCGGTAGTCCACGTGACGCCCGAAGACAGGAGCCGTCTGAAAGGTAAAAAGCTGCCGGGCGAGATGTCGAAGGACCAGGTTGACTTCAGAGGTGGGGCGCTCGTCTCTTCAGCCGACGGCAAGCGGCGGGTGGACAACTCCATCGACTCCCTATTGCGCGAGAGGAGCGACGCCATCAGACTGAGGCTGGTCGAGAAGGTCTTTGGCGACGGGAAGAGCACCGCTTAGCAGGTGGGCCGACCGTGGTTGACGCGATGTACGCCTACGCGAACGCGAGGGTGAAGGCGATGCAGTCGGACCTGTTCTCCCAGCAGAAGTTTGAATCGCTGGTCTCGACCAAGGACTTCGGGGAGCTCACTCACGAGCTGAACCTGACCGTCTACAAGGACGACCTAGCGACCCTCGCCGTAAAGTACTCCGGGGCGGACCTCCTCGAGGCGGCCGTCCACAGGCACCTCGTCAGGATTTCGAAGAGCGTCCTGCTCCTTACGCCGGACGACTCGAAAGACGTCGTGTCACTCATCCTCGGCAGATGGGACATACGCAACGTCAGCCTGATCATAACCTCGAAGGCAATGGGTTATCCCCTCGGACAGATGACAGATGTGTTCCTCGTTTCCAGCACCGACTTCCCGCTCGGTCCCATGGCCGGGGTCCTTTCGTACTACGAGCTGAAGGAACTCGCTGAAATGAAGGACGTGGCCGGCGTGGTAACCTGGGCGAGCAAGAGGTATGGAGGGGACTTCGAGGTCTATCTTGAGAAATACAGGACGGACGGGGACATAGGCCCGCTCCTCCTCCATCTCGAGCTCACCTACCTCAGGAGGCTCATCCTTTCCGTCCAAGGGAGGTCCGGGGCGGACGCCAGGGTCGCGGTGGCGCTGAAGTCCTCCATCGACGAGAGGAACATCATCGCAGTGCTGAAAGGGAAGGCGCGTGGGGTGGGGGCCCAAGACATCGTACGATATCTCGTGGAGGGCGGAAATCTTTCTGTGGCATCTCTGGCGGACCTCTACAGGGGAGCGAACGTGGAAGAACTGGTCGAGGGGCTCAGGCAGCAGTACGACCTTTCAGAGGCGCTCCCGGCATACAGAGAGAGCGGCTTGGTCGCGCTCGAAAACCTACTCAGCAGGAGGATAGCCCAGAAGTCGATAGCATCCCTGAGGGTCGCCCCTCCGTCCCTGTCGTCCATCGTCGCGTACATAATGCTCAAGGACCTGGAGATCGACAACCTTGTGAAAATCATCAGGGGGAAGGAGTACAAGGTCCCTGACAAGGAGATCAGGAGCTCCCTTGTCTATGCATAGCGCGGGCAGGGCGGCCTGGCGCGCCTCAGCGGGGAGGGAACCCTAGACGGCCGAGAGGAGCGACAAAACCGTCGTCGTGGGGGATGACAAGGTCACCTTGGGGTTCAGACTCGCTGGGGTCTCCGAGTGGTACACCGTCGAAGGGGCAGAAGGGGCGAAGAAGCTGTCCGAGCTCCTCGGTCGGGACGACGTCGGGATTATCATCGCCAGCAACTCTCTCAGGAAGGCCATGGATTGGAAGCTCCAGAACAGAGTGGAATCCTCTTCCAAACCGATAGTCGTCTTCGTCCCCAGCAGGGCCGGGGACGAGGAGGGGGCAGAAGAGACCTCGCTCCAGGATCTAATCAGAAGGTCGATAGGGATAAATCTGGAATGAGAAGGGGAGGGAAAATCATCTCTTGGGCATCATAGTAAAGATCTCGGGGCCGGTGGTCGAAGCGGAGCAGATGAGGGACGCCAAGATGTATGACGTCGTCAGGGTGGGCGAGGAGGGGCTCATCGGGGAGGTCATCCGCCTGTCCGGACCCAGGGTGACCATACAGGTCTACGAAGACACTACCGGCATCAAGCCGGGAGAAAGGGTCGAGAGCACAGGCGCTCCGCTGTCGGCGGAGCTCGGGCCCGGACTCGCGACGTCAATCTTCGACGGAATCCAGAGACCCCTCCCGGTCATCAAGGAAAGGGTCGGGGACATCATCAGGAGGGGGGTCTCGGCCGAGGCCCTCGACAAGAAGAAGAGGTGGAAGTTCGTCCCCATCGCGAAGCGCGGGGACAGGGTCACCACCGGGGACGTGGTGGGGACGGTCCAGGAGACGGCTTCTACCCTCCATAGGGTGCTCATCCCCCAGGGAGTGGCTGGAGAGATAGCAGAGATCTCCGACGGGTCGTTCACGGTCGAAGAGCCGGTCTACGCCGTCAAGGGGGCGGACGGGACGAAGCGCCTGCCCATGATGCAGAGGTGGGAGGTCAGGAGACCGAGGCCGTACGCCCAGAAGCTCCAGCCCGAGAAGCCTCTGATCACAGGACAGAGAGTCATAGACGCATTCTTCCCCATCGCCAGGGGAGGCTCCGCCTGCATTCCTGGGCCTTTCGGCAGCGGCAAGACGGTCACCCAGCAGAGCCTGGCGAAGTGGTCCGACGCAGACGTAGTCGTGTACGTCGGGTGCGGGGAAAGGGGGAACGAGATGACGGAAGTCCTCACAACGTTCCCCGAGCTGGAAGACCCGAGGAACAAGAGGCCCCTGATGGAAAGGACGGTGCTGATAGCGAACACCTCCAACATGCCTGTGGCCGCCAGGGAGGCGAGCATATACACGGGGATCACGATAGCCGAATACTACAGGGACATGGGGTACGCGGTGGCGCTGATGGCCGACAGCACCTCAAGGTGGGCGGAAGCCCTCAGGGAGATCAGCGGGAGGCTGGAGGAGATGCCTGGTGAGGAAGGGTACCCCGCCTATCTCGGGAGGAGGTTGGCCGAGTTCTATGAGCGGGCCGGAAGCGTCATCACCCTCGGCAGAGAGAAGAGGGAGGGGTCAGTAAGCGTGATCGGCGCCGTATCCCCGCCGGGCGGGGACATATCGGAGCCTGTCTCACAGAACACCCTCAGGGTCACCCGAGCTTTCTGGGGGCTCGACGCGAGCCTTGCCTCTAGGAGGCATTTCCCGTCCATCAACTGGCTGACTAGCTATTCGCTCTACAAGGACGTGCTCGCGGGCTGGTACGCAGCCAACGTCTCCACAGATTTCGTGGAGATGCAGTCGAAGGCGATGCTCATCCTCCAGCAGGAGGCCGAACTCCAGGAGATCGTGCAGCTGGTGGGTCCGGACGCCCTCCCAGAAAGGGAGCGGGCGGTCCTCGACGCTGCAAGGATGATCAGGGAGGACTTCCTCCAGCAGAGCGCCTTCAGCGAGGTTGACGCGTTCACTTCGATGAAGAAGGAAATGTTGATGCTCAGGGTCATACTCTCTTTCCACGACCTGGAGCTGAAGGCAGTGGAGTCCGGGATTCCCCTCGCCAGGGTCCTCTCCCTTGAGGTCAGGGGAAGGATCGGGAGGATGAAGGAGATACCCGAGGACAGGGCGGGGGCCGAGATATCCAGCCTCCAGCGGGACACGGAGGCCTCCTTCAGGTCGCTGGCACCCGAGGCGCAGTTAGAAGCGGTGGCGGGGAAGGGAAAGGCATGAGCCAGATAGAGTACACTTCGGTCACGAGGGTCGCTGGGCCGCTCCTCTTTCTGGAGGGGGTCAAGGACGCCGGCTACAACGACCTGGTGGAGATTACGCTCCCTAACGGCGACACCAGGAACGGCCAGGTCCTTGACACGAGCGCCGGACTGGCCGTCGTCCAGATATTCGGGACAACAACAGGGCTGGACCTTCCGAACACCAGGGTGAAGTTCAAGGGAGAGACGGTCAAGCTCCCTGTCTCCGACGCGATGCTAGGGAGAATCTTCAACGGACTGGGAGTCCCTAGGGATGGCGGGCCGCGAATCGTCTCCAGTGAACGCCCAGACATCTCAGGAGGGGCGATCAACCCATACTCCAGGGCAGAGCCGTCGGAGTTCATCCAGTCCGGAATATCCTCCATCGACCTCATGAACACGCTTGTGAGGGGGCAGAAGCTCCCGATCTTCTCTGGCGCAGGGCTGCCGCACAACGACCTCGTGGCGCAGATCGCCCGTCAGGCAAAGGTGCTCGGCAAGGAGGAGAGCTTCGCTGTGGTCTTCGGGGCCATGGGGATGACGAGCGAGGAGGCCAACTTCTTCATCCGCGACTTCGAGAACACTGGGGCCCTCGAGCGGGCCGTGCTGTTCCTCAACCTGGCGGATGAGCCATCCATGGAGCGCCTCATCACTCCGAGGATGGCCCTCACGACCGCCGAGTATCTCGCCTTCTCGCAGGACATGCACGTCCTGGTGATACTCAGCGACATGACCAACTACTGCGAATCGCTCCGCGAGGTCTCCTCAGCCAGGGAGGAGGTGCCGGGACGAAGAGGGTATCCGGGATATATGTATACGGACCTCTCGTCCTTGTACGAGAGGGCGGGGAGAATCAAGGGGAAGAAAGGGTCGATCACCCAGATTCCGATACTTTCCATGCCTGGGGATGACATCACCCACCCCATCGCAGACCTCACAGGTTACATCACTGAGGGACAGGTGGTCATGAGCCGCGACCTGCACCGCAGAGGAGTGTACCCTCCCATCGATGTCCTCCCATCTCTGTCGAGGCTGATGAACCAGGGGATTGGAAAGGGGAGGACACGCGAAGACCACAGAGGGGTCGCGGACCAGCTCTACGCCGCCTACGCCCAGGGGAAGGACCTCAGGAGCCTCAGCGCCATAGTCGGCGAGGCCGCCCTCACGGAGACCGACAGGGTCTACTTGAGGCTGGCTGACAAGTTCGAGAAGGAGTTCGTCACCCAAGGGAAGTATGAGGACAGGACTATCGACGACGACCTCAGGATAGGCTGGGGAATCCTCAGCGCTCTCCCGGAGGGGGACCTGAAGAGGGTCAAGAAGGAGTTCATCGACAGGTATTACAAGGCGCCTTCTGCCGCCAAGACGCCCTGAAAGAGAGGGTAGACAGCCATGTCCGCCCGCGAGTCGGTCAAGCCGACAAGGATGGAGCTCCTCAGGCTGAAGTCGAGGATACGGCTGGCCAACAAGGGGCTCAGCCTTCTGAAGCGGAAGCGAGCCGCGCTGATTGTCGAGTTCTTCAAGATCAACAGGAAAGCGCTCGACCTGAGGAAGAAGCTCAAGCAGACCATGGACAAGAGCTACACCTCGCTCAAGGTAGCCGAGATGTATCACGGGAGGATAACGCTGGAGAGCGTCGCCTACAGGGCAACGAGGATGAAGGGCCTCTCCATAACCACCAGGAACGTCATGGGAGTCAAGATCCCTGAAATCGCAGGGAGAGACGCGCAGTACACGGTGATGAACGAGCAGTACGCCCTGGTCGGGCTGTCGGTCAAGATGGAGGACGCCATGGCGGGGTTCGCTGAAGCGCTACGGATCAGCCTCGACATCGCTGAGGTCGAGAACACCCTGAGGAAGATACTGGCAGAGGTGGAGAAGACCAAGAGGAGAGTAAACTCCATAGAGAACGTCCTGATACCCCGCCTCCAGGGCCAGGCGAAGTACATCTCCATGAGGTTCGACGAGATGGAAAGGGAGAACTTCGTCACCCTGAAAACGGTGAAGGCGAAGCTTTCCGCAGAAAAATGAAGAGCAGCGGGTCGGACACCCGTCGCGGCTGGCTCGTCAGGAACTTCTGGCTGCTGACGATGCTCGTCAACCTGGTCATACTCTTGGTCTTTCTCGTCTTCCTGATTATCGTGCTATCGTGAAGGCCACAACGTATTAATGCCGTCGATGGCGGGCCGGAAAAGATGGCCGGAGCCGCCAAAGACCAGACCCAGCAGGCCCTTCAGCCCGAGCAGGCAGCAGTCCTCGAGCGCGTGAAGAGGGCGGAGGTCGAGGCGAAGGCAAAGCTCGAAGCGGCATCGTCTCAGGCGGAGAAGATCAAAGAGGAGGCGAAGACAGAGGCGGAAAGAATCGTCGCCGAAGCGACGAAAGAAGCATCCGCTCTAAGCTCGGAACTTCTACGTGCAGGAAAAGCAGAGACTGAAAGGGAGCTAGAGTCCATAAGGCGCGAAGCTTCCGAAGCGGCCGAAGGGATCAGACGACAGAAAGAGAGGAAGATCCCCACCAAAGAGATCATCGATACCGTCCTCACCCTCTAGGTGGAAGCGTTTTGCTAACTCCTGTCCCCATGGAGAGGGTGAGGGTCATCGCCCTCAGAGAAGACCTCTCGGGTATCCTCTCTTCCCTCCACGAGGCGAAGGCGATGCAGCTCGAGCAGGTCGAAAGGAGCCCCGCAGACGGTTTCGGGGAACCGGCGCCTCCGGAGCTCCAACGGAAGGTGGCAGACGAGAGCTTCAGATTCGAGGGGCTGGTGGCGGCGCTCCCGCCGGTGCCATTCGACGGGCAGGTGCAGTTTGACGGGATCGAAGACGTCCTGAAGAAGGCGGACGAGCTCAAGATAGACGACGACGTTAGGAAGCTCAAGACCGAGATCGAAGGCATCGACGTCAGGCTGGCGAGGAACAAGGCATACCTCCAGAGCCTCGAGAGGGTCGCGTCTTTCGGGACCGACCTGTCCGTCCTCACAGCTTCGGCCCTGATCTCCGGGTTCTATGCGGTTCCCCGGGATTCTTTCGACGCGTTCCGGGCCGAGTTGACGACCGCCGCCAAGGACGGCATCGTGGAGAGCTACAGCGTGTCCGACGGCGACGCGATGGCCCTGGTGGCCGTCCCGAGGAGGGCTGAAGAGCAGGTGAAGCCCGTGTTCGAGAAGTACAAGGCGCTCAGGGTGGACCTCCCCTACGACCTCGGGAGCCCGGAGCAGGCCAGGAAGAAGCTCGAAGAGGAGTCAGCCGCCCTCGGCGAGTCCAGGTCCAAGGCCGAAGTGGGCTTGAAGGAGATCTCCAAGAAACGCTACGGGGACGTCCTCGCAATCCGCGAGGCGCTCAGCATCGAAACTCAGAAGCATGAGGCCATCGGCAAGCTGGCCCAGAGTGACAGGACGGTCCTCCTGGAGGGATGGGTCCCGAAGCCCCTCCTGGGGCCGCTGGAAGAGAGCCTCCGCACGTCAGCGTCGGGAAGGGTGGTGTTCCTGAAGGTGCGGGGACGAGAGGAGGATGCTCCCACCCTCATGGAGAACAGCGGGCGGGTCAGGCCTTTCGAGTTTCTGGTCAGGTTCTTCTCCCTCCCCAAGAGCGGCGAAATCGACCCTACGCTGACCTTCTCCATCGTCTTTCCGATCTTCTTCGGCCTGATGGTGGGGGACGTGGGGTATGGAGCTGTGATCTTCCTAACGGGGCTCTACTTCATGAGGATAGGGACCGGAAAGAGCAGCGCCAAAGCCATCCCCAAGGCCATCCGATCTTTCGGAAGGGGGATGATGGGGAAGGGGACCTTGGGGACGGTCGGGAAGATCCTGATGACGGGCGGGGTCTCAGCGATGTTGTTCGGCGTCCTCTTCAACGAATACTTCGGAGCAGCCCTCCCCTGGTATGGGGCATTCCTCAACGTCGTCGTCCAGCTCCCCCTGCTCATGGTAATCACCATATTCATCGGGATAGCGCACATCACCCTCGGCTATCTCTTCGGGATCTATCTCGGGTTCAAGACAGGCCGCAGGAAGCACGCCATCGGGAAGATTGGATGGCTCGGGTTCATGTGGAGCGGAACGGTGGGGTTCGCCGACTTCTTTGACCGGTCCCTGTTCCCGTCTCCGCTCACTGCGGCCTACGTGTGCATCGCCTCCCTCGTCGCTTTCGGAGTGGTAGTGGGAGTAAGCGAGGGGCCGAGGTTCGTGATGGAGATTCCTACCCTGGGGAGCCACGTGATGTCCTACGCAAGGATCCTCGGGGTCCTGCTTGCGTCTGTCCTGCTCGCCTCCATCGTCGACACGAGCCTCGCTTCCAGCGTGGGGAGGGCCCCGATAACGGCCGTGGTCCTGGTCGCCGCCATCACCCTTATGGTCCACCTGCTCAACATAGTCCTCGGCATATTCGAGCCGTCCATCCAAGGGGTGAGGCTCCACTACGTCGAGTTCTACACCAAGTTCTTCGAAGGGAACGGCAAGCAATTTGCTCCCTTCGCCGTAAGGAAGAGATACACGAAGTAGCGCCGACGGCCCGCAAATCTGTTACTTCCAGCGAGTAACAGTTAAAAGTCCCTCACAGCGGAGCGGGAAAAGAATCGGGAATGGCTTTCGTAATGGACCTGCCGACGGCCCTGACATTTATCGCAGCGGCGATCGCCATGGCGGGTGGCCTCATCGCGACAGGAATAGCACAGTCTGGTATCGGCGCGGCGGGAATGGGGGTGGTCGCCGAGAAGCCCGAAAGGACTGGGACTGTACTCTTCTTCTTGGTCATCCCGGAGACTCTCTTCATATTCGGGTTCGTCGTCGCGCTGATAATGATGCTGCAGATACTGCACCCATAGCAAAACGGCCCTCCGGAAACCAGTTCAGGGCGAGTTCTTCGCTGATTAGTATTCCCTGAGGATCGAGAAGTCTGAAAGGTCCTCGAGGAGGACCGTCGCCTCGTTTCTGGGAAGATGCATCAGCATCCGCTTCGCCTCCTCGGCGAAGGACTGCGCCTGCGCAGTCATCTTCCCGACCACCTCGCTCTCGCTGTGGGTCTTCAAGAGGCCCAGAGAGACCTTGTCCTTGGACCTCCAGTCGAGGAGGTCGTCCTTGAGCTGATAAGCGACGCCGATGCACCTGCCGTATTCTGCCAGTGCCTGCACCTCCTTCTCCCCTCCCCCGGCGATCAGGGCACCCAGCTTCGAGGAGGTCTCGAAGAGTGCTGCGGTCTTCTCCGTTACTATCCTGATGTATTCGTCCCAGGTCAGCTTGTAGATCTGCGGGTCGATCGTCAGTTCCGAGTACTCCCCCTCTGACATCTGGAGGGCGGCGTAGCTCAACTCCTCGGCGACCCGGCTGTCTTCATACCGGGCAGCGATCGCCAGGATCATGGCGAAGACGAAGTCTGCGCTGAGAAGGGAGGCGCTGTACCCGTACTTCAGATGGAACGGCATCTTAGCCCTCCTAACCTTCTCCTCGTCGATGACGTCGTCGTGGATTATCGACTCCGTGTGTAGGAGTTCGACCGCCATGGCGGCCCCTAGTACAGAATCGTCCTTGCAGCCGAGGGCTTCGGCAGAAAGCATGAGCATGACGGGCCTGACGCGCTTCCCCCCTTCTATCGAGTAGACGAGAGGGTCATGGAACCTCGAATGTGCGTAGAGCTTGAGCTCTCGCTCGAGGGCCAAGTCGACACGCTTGGCGTATGACTGCATGCGGGCTTCCAGCGCTTCGAGTGTGACCGCCCCGTCGTCTCCCCCTCTCCCCATACCGATGTAGAAGGGGTTAGGCTCATTATATAATCGGTTCCCCTAAGCATCAGAGAGTTGCTTTCATTCAGGGTCCATCAGTTGGAAATAGGGAGGCTACACTTCATCCTCCTCCCCAAACTGAACCGGGCCCAGTCCAACTTTCTAGTGTCTGCGTTCGAAAGGAGGGGGTATTCCGTAGAAGGGCGCGGGCGCATCTGCGCGAGGCGACGCAAGGAGACGGTACACGTGGAACCGCCCGGCTACTGCTGGTCTGCGGCAGACCCTGCCGACCTGATCCTGCCTCTCGTCGAGGACCTCCTCTCATTCCCCAAGGAGAGGGTGCCCCCCAAGGAGCTGGAAGACATGTACCTCCTGGCTGACAGGTCATCTGGACGGGGAGCCGTCAGGCTGTCTCCCAGGCTCGAGACTCACAGCAGATGGGCACGGCTTCGCAAGGAAGGCCGGTGCGGACTGTCACCCGATGAGGGGTTGGTGGCATCGTCGCTGATGGGCATGTCCGAGGGGCCCTGTTCGATGGTGACTGACTACTACAGCGACGGAGCGGTCCCAGTCATATGGGGAAGAAGGCGGTATTTCGAGGCTTCATTGTCACCGGAGGAGGCGTCAAGAACCCTGCGAAGCGTGGAGGCGAAAGGGGAAAGGAACTCCTACCTGCCGATGGGAGGCTCTCCCCTGCCCGGAAGCACGGAGGTGGCCAGGGGATGGGCCTCGGACGTCCCGCTGGGCGAATGGTGCTTCTTCACCTCCTCGTAGCGGGAAAGCTCTAATTGGCGAGCTGGCCGGGGCGTCCCAGCCCCGGTAGTATAGTCCGGTCAAAGCTAAGCTGCCGAAAGTATGCTGGCCTTTCGAGTCGGCGACCCGGGTTCGAATCCCGGCCGGGGCATGATTTTTCGGGCCAAGTCCGAGGTATTTCGGGTCGGAAAAAGATGATAACCTAAATCGCTATTGAGATTCCATCAATGACGTTGGCGCAAGGCTACCG
>JAKACC010000018.1:0-353 GCA_021796515.1 archaeon
GGGCTGGCCTGGGAGGGTGGGCCGGGGCGGTCCCGCTGCATGTGCGCCCGGGTCGCTGTGGTTCACGGCCAGGGCGGAGGCGAAATAGTCACGAGCAGGATCTGTCGCATCGGCTCTAGGCGCTGCACGCGCCAGAGTCGTGGAGCCTCGCCAGCGCCCCGTAGGCGAAGGCGGCGACCCCGCGGAGGGTCCCGCTCGACAGCATCGCCCTGGACGCCAGGGCTCCTCCCGGGAGCTGGGAGGCGAGCGCGGGGAGGGCGTCGGCGCCGCTCACCGCCCCTCCGTCTTCTGATATCAAGTGGAACGACATGCGCCTCTTCGCAGCTGGGATGGAGTCGAGGGCCCCCTCCCGC
>JAKACC010000018.1:363-22474 GCA_021796515.1 archaeon
CGTATCTCATCCTGCGCCCGGGGTCGAGGAAGCCGACCGCCCGCCTGAACGCCGTGCAGGGCCCGCAGTCAGAGTCGTAGGCGAGGGTGTAGCGCATGGCTGTTTCCGGAGCGCCTCCCTTCTCTTAAGGGGTCCCCTCACTGCGGGGCGCCGAGGAAGAGACGCCCGAGCTTGACTATGATGGACTGGTTCGGGATGGTCTGGAAGTAGAGGTCGAGGTTGAGGAGCCCCCTGGGGTCGTTGGGCCCCACGCCGAGCTTCAGCAGAGGCCTGTTGGTGCACTGGGCCGCGACCCCCGCGAGGAACCTGGCGCCGTCGGCCGCCGAGGCGTCAGGGGAAGCCTGGAACGCCATGATCTCCCCTGTCTCGAGGTCCCGGGCCAGCCAGAGGTGATACCCCTTCCCGTCCATGGGGACGTCGGCCCCGTCGATGGCGACGGAGCGCCTGTACCGCCTCTCCTCCCTGGGGAGGCTGGTCACCAGCGAGACGTAGGCGTCCCTGGCAGCGACATAGGACATCCCGCCGAGCATCTTCGAGACCTCGCGGTAGGAGTAGCCCGAGTTGCAGAGGCCGGCGGCGACCACCTTCTTTTCGACCGGGACCTTGTTCCTCCTGAAGGCGTGGACCGAGACCGCCCACCTGCTGATGATGGAGAGCGGCCCCAGGCCGGTCGTGAAGGTCGGGACAGGTTTCAACGACGACATGTGCGGTCGTTAAGATGCGCCCGGGGGCGCTTAGGATAGAAACTCGAATTATCTTAACAGGCTGCTGAGTTCGATTCGACCTGGGCGGCGGCCAATCTCGGGGGCGATAAGCGACACCAGTCAGGGGCCCGCCGGCGTGGGTCAAGACACACGACCGTCGCTCTTCCGGGTCGCACGCGCGGAAGTTCTCCCGCCCAGGGCAACCCTTGCGTTGTCCCAGGACGAGACCTTCTCCGGGACTATCTCGATGTACGCCCTCGTCTCGCTCCTCCTCTCTTTGACCCACCACGCGGGCATCTCAGCCGGCTTCCACTGCAGGCGCCGGTACTTCTGGTTCATTGCATCTTCGACCCTTGCCGCGAGCCCTGGCTCCGCGACAACCCTGGTCTTGCCCCAGATGGCGACCCCCTTCAGCTCGACGTAGCGCCTGCCTTCGTCGAGGGTGCAGCACGCCCTCCCCGCCTTCGCCAGCCTCGCCTTGACCTTGTAGCTCTGGGTCCTGAGGTAGATCTTCTCGCCCAGGACGCAGAACCACATCGGCGAGACGTGGGGATAGCCCCCCTCCATTGGGAACGCGACGTAGACCTTCTCCTTCGAGGCGATGAACCGCCAGAGCTCGGAAGCCCGGATTGGCAGGTACTGCCTGTTCGCCCTCCTGTGCAGTACTCTCGGCGTCGACTCAGCCATCCGACCCTGACCCCTCCCCCTGATGTTCTTCCTTCTCTCCAACGCTATCTACCTCCTCGAGACGTCGACCAGGTGCAGGGGGTGCACCGCCTCCAGACCTGTGCCGTCGTGGATCTGGGCTGCGCAGACGCTGCTCTCCGTGGCAGCGAGGCCGCAGCGACTCCCCCTGAAGAGGTCGAAGAGCCTCTCCCCCACGGCGTTGGAGAGGTCGAAGCCGAGGGCCCCAGCCTTCATCCCGAACGTCCCTCCCATCCCGCAGCACGTCCCGGTCTCGATCACCTTCACTCCGTACCCGGCCGCCCTGAGGAACCTAACCGCGGGCCCTCCCACCGTCAGCGCCCTGTCGTGGCAGGGGATGTGGAAGCCGAGCTCCACCCCTGGGCCCCGGGTGGCTGTCAGGGCTAGCTTCCCCAGCCCGGGCTCCACGAACTCGAAGAACGGGTGGCTGTGGGCCGCGACGAGGCTTGACCCCTCCCCAGGGACGAGGGTCAGGTAGGAGTCCTTCAGCATGTAGGCAGCGGTGGGCTCCGTTGACACCACTTCGTACCCGTCCCTGACGTAGCCCTCGAGTGCCCTCACGTTGTACTCCGCGACCCTGGCGGCCTTCCTGACTTCGCCGTAGGACAGGTACGGCATGCCGCTCCACCGGAGCTTCGGGACCTCGACCTTGTAGCCCAGGGCTGCGAGGACCCCCACGGCCTTCACGCCGAGTTCAGGGTCGTTGTAGTCAGCGGAGACGTCCGGGAAGTAGACCACCTTCCCCGCGCTCCCGTCCCCCGCGTCCATGCCGCGGAGCCTGCTCCTGAGGCGCTTCCGGCTGAAAGCCGGGAGGGTCCTCCTCCTGTCGACTCCGAACGCCTTCTCCATCAATACCCTGGCGGCTCTGGGTCTGAGCGACCAGTTGGAGAGGGGTGCAGTGGCGCTGGCGAGCCTGGCGAGGGTCTCAGATCCTGCGAAGAACCTGTTCACCCTCGGCTGCCCGTTGAGGTCGACGAGCTGCTGCTTGACCTCGGCGATCATCATCGGCATATCTATGTCCGCGGGGCAGGCTTCTTTGCACAGGCCGCAGGCGATGCAGAGCTCCGAATAGGCGGCGTTGTCGATGCCGTGGACGTTGGCGGTCCAGGGGATGCTTATCGGCCCTGGGTAGATGTGGCCGAAGGTGTGCCCCCCGACGACCGAGTATGTCGGGCAGATGTTCATGCAGGCCCCGCACCGTATGCAGTCCAACGCCTCGGAGTAGCGTGGATCCGACTTCATCTTGGACCTCCCGTTGTCGAGGATTATCACGTGAAGCTCCCTCCCGGCGCCCTCCCCCCCCAGCGGGGAGCGGGCGGTGAATGCCGAGACGTAGACTGTCATCGGCTGCCCAGTCGCGCTGATCGCGGCAGCGGAGACGACCTCGGCCGCGTCCTCCCAGGTGCGGACTATCTTCTCCGCCCCGATCAGGACGACGTGGACGTCGGGGGCGGCCGACACCAGCCTCCCGTTCCCTTCGTTGGTCTCGATCACCACCGTCCCGGTCTCCGCGACCCCGGCGTTCCCGCCCGTGACCCCTACCTTCGCGGACAAGAACATGGGCCTCAGATAGGCGCGGACCTCCTTGAGGATGGCGTCGGGATCCTGGGGGACCTCCCTCTTCAGGCCATGGGAGACTATGCTCGCCACGTCCGCGACTGACTTGTGGGCAGCCGGCATGACCAGATGGACCGGCCTTTCGTGGGCCATCTGCACGATCAGCTCCCCCAGGTCGGTCTCGATGCACCTCACCCCCCTGGCCTCGAGCGCGTGGTCGAAATCTATCTCTTCGGACGTCAGCGACTTCGACTTCACCAGCACGTCGGCGCCTCGGCGCTTCGCCAGCTCCGCGACGTAGTCGATGGCCTGGGCCCCGTCCTTGGCGAAGAAGACGTGCCCCCCGTTCTCCTCCACCCTGGCGGCGAACTTCCGGGGGAGCTCCGGGTCGCCCAGCGCTTCCTGCTTCAGTCCCCTGACAGACTCCTTCATCCCCCTGACGTCTATCCCGAGCTCCTCGATCGCCTTGGCCCTGTTGCCCCTCGCCCTGCTCGTCGATGCCCACATCTTGTCCGACAGCCCCTCGGTGGCCAGGGCCCGCCGCACCTTGTCTGCGAGGCCTTTCCTATCCGTCATGCCCACCCCAGGACCAGTGCCACGACGGAATGTGGGCCGTGCACGCCATAGAGTAACCTGCTCTCGATGTCTGCTGTCCTACTGGGGCCGGCGATGAAGGATATCGTGGGCTTGGGCCCTGGGCTCTCGGCCACGATCTTCCCGGCCGCGCGCATGGCAGCGTGGAAGTCAGGGAGGAAGCTCCCCTCGGACACGAGGGCCACATTGGTCATCGGGAGGCAGGACGCGAGCTTGGTCGCGTCGTCCCAGGTAGCCTCCATGAGCGCCCCCTCTTTGGCGACCCCGTGGGCGGCCCAGGTCACGCTCAGGTCGGCCCTGGCCACGGCCTCCTTGGCCTCGGCGCCGCGCAGGCTGCCGACGTCGATGACTTCGATCCCTTCGAGCCCCTCTGCGACCGCGCCCCTGACCCCCTCAGGGATGCCGGCGACGGCCACGGAAGACGCGCCCCGCTCCACCGCTGTCCTCCGCAGTGCCTCGGAGGTCGCTCCCTTCGACTGGGCGAAGAGGACGACCCCGTTCCTGGACGCGAAAACGCGGGCGAAGGCGTCGGCGTATTGGCTGGCCAAACCTCGCCTTCATCCTCTCGGCTCATTCAAATATGCTTCGGAGCATGCGGGCCTTGGTCGGAGCGGATAAATCCGGGCTCCTGCCAGTCGCGCCGGGGAGACGTTGAAGCTAGTCAGATTCGAGTCAGGGGGAGGGGTCAGGGTCGGGGTCCTGGAGGGGGAGACGATCCACGACCTGTCTGGCGCGGGTCCAAGCTTTTCGGACTGGGTCCGGGCATACGGAGCCGGGGGGTCCCCCGAGGGCCTGGTCGCATCGGTCAGACGGGCCATGAGCGCGTCGAAGAAGGTCCCCTTCGACTACAAGCTCCTGCGCGCCCCCTTTGTCCCTTCCGAGATCTGGGCCGCCGGGGTGACCTACCTCAGGAGCAGAGAGGCCAGGGAGACCGAGACCAAGATGAAGGGCCTCTACGACTACGTCTACTCAGCCACGAGGCCTGAGCTCTTCCTCAAGGACAGCGGGCTCAGGTGCGTCGGGCCAGGGGACCCGGTCTGCGTGAGGGGTGACAGCACTTGGTCCGTCCCTGAGCCGGAGCTGTCTGTGGTCCTCGACGGAGCGTTCAGGGTCGTCGGTTACACGGTCGGAAACGACGTTTCCTCCAGGGACATCGAAGGCGAGAACCCTCTCTACCTCCCTCAGGCCAAGGTGTACCGCGGCTCCTCGGCCATCGGGCCGGTGGTCACCACCGCCGACGAGATCCCGGAGCCCCGCTCGCTCAAGATAAGCATGCGCATCCTGCGGGAGTCGGAGCCCGTGTTCGAGGGGAGCGTCAACACGTCGCAGCTGAAGCGCGAGGTCGACGAGCTGGTCGGATACCTGAGGAGGAGCAACCTCATACGGACGTTCACCGTGCTGATGACTGGGACGTCCCTGGTCCCCCCAGACAGCTTCACCCTCAAGGGCGGGGACGTGGTGGAGATCGAGATAGAGAAGATAGGGATCCTGAGAAACCCGGTGGAGCAGCTGCGGGCCTAGAACCCGGCGTCCCTGGGGCGGGAGCACGCACATGTGACCGAGGGCTGGCTCAGTACCCTAGGTAGACCGTCTTCTCGGCCGAGTAGAACTCCAGCGCCTCCTCCCCCATCTCCTTCCAGGTCCCGGCCCCCGACTTCTTGAACCCCCCGAACGGGGCTTGGAGCTCGAGCCCCACCGTGGGCTTGTTCACCTTGATCACCCCCGCCTGGACCCCGTCGATGAACCGGTTGACCCGGCGGTTGTCGTTCGAGACTATCCCGGCGGTGTGGCCGTAGTCCACCGAGTTGACGAGCTCGAGGGCCCTGTCGAAGCTCTCCGCCTCGGTCAAAGAAAGGACCGGGCCGAAGACCTCTTCGTCGAAAATCCTCATCCCCGGGGACACGCCGTCGAAGACCGTCGGTTCGATGAGGAGCCCCGGAGGCGCGGCCCGCCCTCCGTGGATCAGCTTCCCCCCCTCGCCCTTCCCGGACTCGATGTAGTCGAGGTCCTTCCGATACTGGTCGGGGTCCACCACCGGCCCCATGTTGACGCCGGCCTGGGTCCCTGGCCCCAACTTCCAGGACTTCAACCTCTCGACGAGCTTCTCCTTCAGCCCCCCGGCGGCCTTCTCGAGGACTATCAGCCTGCTCGTGGCTGTGCATGACTGCCCCGTTAGCCCGAACGCCCCCCTGACGGCCAGGTCGGCCGCCAACGCCAGGTCTGCGCCCTCGTCCACGACCAGGGCGTTCTTCCCTCCGAGCTCGAGCTGGATGCGGGTAAAGTCGTCCTTGGACCCGAGGACCTTCCCCACGTGGGCCCCCACCGCCGTCGAGCCGGTTAGAGACACGGCCCTGACGTCCTTGTGAGAGACTATCTCGTCCCCCACCTCGCCCCCCCGCCCGACGACCAGGCTCAGGACGCCGGGAGGAAGCCCGGCCTTCTCGAGGACTTCGAGGATCTTGGCTCCGGTGAGCGGGGTCTTCGTCGCAGGCTTGAAGACCGCGGCGTTGCCGGCAGCGAGGGCCGGCGCCAGCTTCCATGCCGGGATCGAGGCCGGGAAGTTCCAGGGGGTGATGATGGCGACGACCCCCAGGGGGATCCTGACAGTGAACAGCCTGGTGTTGGGGTCTGACGAAGGGAGGGTGACCCCCCCGAGCTTGTACGCCATTGCCCCGTAGAACTTGAAGAGCGCGCAGCTCCTGGCCACCTCGGCCCTGCTCTCAGGGAGGGTCTTCCCCTCCTCGTAGGTGAGGAGCTCTGAGATGTCTTCGGCGACCGACTCCATCAGCTCGCCGGCCTTCAGAAGGATGGCGCCCCTCTTCGGAGAGGGGGTGGCCCCCCACTCGGCGGACTTCCCGCGCGCTTCCTCCACCGCAGCCCTGGCGTCTTCTCTGGTGGACAGCCGGAGCTTGGCGAGCACGTGGCCAGGGTCGGCGGGGTCCAAGTCGTCCAGGTGGTCCCCGTTCCCCTTGACCCACCTATCAGCGAGCTGCTGGTAGGACTTCATGCAGCGATCGCAGGCGACACCGTATTTCTGGTTTGCGGACGCGGCTGCGGCAACGACATATTAGCCCCGTTCGGCACCCAGGGGTCATGGGCAGCTTTCTTGTGACCGGGGGGACCGGGCAGATAGGCAGTTTCCTGTGCGAAGAGCTGGTCGGCGCGGGGCACAGGGTGGTCTGCTACGACTCCAAGCCGAACGCCGACAACATCGGGCGGATCGCGGACAGGGTGACAGTAGAGGCGGCCGACGTCACCGACTCGAGCGACCTGCTGCAGGTGATGAAGAGAAACTCCGTCGATACCGTGGTCCACCTCGCGGCCATGGTCCTGCTCGACTCGATGAAGCGCCCCGCCAAGGCGTACCAGGTCAACATAATGGGGACCAACAGCGTCCTCGAGGCTGCGAGGCTCCTGGACGTGAAGAAGGTGGTATTCGCGAGCTCGGTGTCGGTCTACGGCTCGCTGGCGACCAGGAGGGTCGGGGTCGCCGACGAGGGAGACACGCCGAACCCCCCGCCTGACCCCTACTCCACCACGAAGATGGCGACGGAGCTGATGGGGAGGTATTACCGCGAGTCCTATGGCATGGAGGTGAACTGCATGAGGATCACAGCGGCCTGGGGGCCCGGCCGGTACTGGGGGTACACGGGGCAGTTCAACGAGTTCATCCGGAGGGCCGCGGTAGGCGAAGACGCTACGTTCCCTGCGGACTTCTCCTACAGCCAAGAGAAGCTGCGATGGATGTACGTCAGGGACGTCGGCTACTGCTTCGCCTACGTTTCAGGGATTCCGAAGACCGCCGGGTACCTATACAACCTCGGGGTGGACGCCCCCTTCAACCACAACGACGTGCTGCGGGCCCTGGGCGAGGTCATCCCAGGAAGGCGCTTCGAGGCGAAGGAGATTGACTCCCCGACCAAGGTCTCGGCGACCATCGCTGGGCCCAACGGGCTGGACGTGGACTGCGGGAAGCTGCACAACGAGCTCGGCTTCAGGCCGAGGTTCGGGCTGAAGGAGGCGATTGCAGACATGGTCGCCTTCGAGAGGGCCAGGGCAGGGAAGAAACCGAGCTAGAGCCTAGGTCACTGCGATCGGGTGGACCGGGGAGCCAGTCCCTCCCTTGATCCTGAGAGGGAGGCAGACGAAGAGGAACTCGTAGGCCTTCGCCTTCGCGAGGGCGCTCAACTTCATGTTCTCGATCAGGTGCACCCCGTTCCTGACTATCAGGATCTGGTGGACCAGGCCGTCCCCGGCCGGGTCGTCGTTGGGCTCGACCTCGACGCTCTGGGTGTCGCTCCCCACGGTTACGACCCCCTGGCGGGCGAGCCACCTGGCCGCCCCCGCCCCTATCCCCGGCATCGACTCGAGATACTTCTTGTTGTCTGACTTCCAGTGGCGCTCCCACCCGGTATAGATCAGGAACGCGTCCCCTCGGGCCACGGCCACCCCCTCTTCCTCGAGGACCGCTTCGAGGTCGCCGGCGGAGATGGACTCCCTCGTCGAGTAGCTGTGCTGCAGCGTCATGTCTGCCAGGACCCCCCTGGAGACCAGCGGGGGCATGGTCTCGATCCCGAGCCTGCTGGTCCCCCTCGCCGTCGTCACCTTCCTGGTGTCAATCCCGTTGTAGAACCTGTTGCCTATGGCGGCGTGGTTCAGCCCGTCGATGTGGGTCCCCGAGTGGTCCGACAGGTCCATCCGGGTGTTGGTGAACGTGATCCTGTTCTTGTTGGGGAAGGTGCGCGAGAAGTACTCGAGCATCTCGGGGGCGCTCCTGTAGGTCGAGTAGAGGAAGTCCTGGTGGAACCAGTTCATCGGCATCCCGTCCTCGAGGAGGTGGGAGAGGCTGTACACCCTCCCCGCCTTGACAAGTCCCGCGGCCTCTGCGACCTTCCTGGGCGTGACGAAGTTCATTGCGCCGACCTCGTCTCCCCTGCCGAACTTCGCTGTCTTCGTGGCGCCCACTGTGCGGCCAGGCGATATAAGGGTCAGTTGACGAAACGTTTTAACGCCCTCGGCGCTCGCCGGCGCCCCGTTGGTCAAGGTAGCCCTCGAGAGTTTGGAGAAGTCGTTTGGGGGCCATAAGGTCATAGACAACCTGAACCTGAGCGTAGAGGACAAGGAGTTCCTTACCCTCCTCGGCCCCTCCGGGTGCGGGAAGACCACGACGCTGAGGTGCATAGCGGGACTCGAAGACGTCGACTCAGGGAAGATCGTGGTCGACGACCGCGTGATAAACGGCGTCCCCTCCAAGGACAGGGACATCGCCATGGTCTTCCAGAACTACGCCCTCTACCCGTTCATGTCGGTCAGGGACAACATCTCCTTCCCCCTGAAGCTCCACAAGGTCCCCAAGGACAAGATGGAAAGGAAGGTGAAGGAGGTCGCCGAGCTCCTCCGCATCTCCACCCTCCTCGCAAGGAAGCCGAAGCAGCTGAGCGGAGGGGAGCAACAGAGGGTCGCCCTCGGCAGGGCCCTCGTGAGGGACCCGAAGCTATTCCTGATGGACGAGCCCTTCTCGAACCTAGACGCGAAGCTGAGGGTCGAAACCAGGTCAGAGATCAAGAGGCTGCAGCGGGAGCTCGGGATCACGACCATCTTCGTGACCCACGACCAGTCCGAGGCCATGGCCCTCGCCGACAGGATAGCGGTCATGGACAAGGGGGTCCTGCAGCAGTTCGGGGGCCCCAGCGAGGTGTACGACACCCCCAGCAACGTGATGGTGGCGCAGTTCATGGGGTCGCCGGCCATGAACGTCATGGACGGGGAGCTCTCCAGGCCCGACAGGGTGACGCTCAAGGTCCCCGGGCTGTCCGGGGTGGTCCTCGAGAGGGACGAGGTGGCGAGAGGGGCCAAGTCGATCAAGGGGGACGGCGCCAGGGTGGGATTCCGCCCCGAAGACGCGAAGTTCGTCCCGGGCGGGTCAGGGGGGATCCCGGCCGAAGTCTACGTCGAGGAACCCCTGGGGACCCACGTCCTCCTGACACTCACCCTGGGCGGGGCGAGCGCGAAGGTCGTGATGCCTGCCGGCTTCAGGGCGGCCCCGGGGACCAAGGGGACCATAGAGGTGGCCGCGGGGAAGCTCCACGTCTTCGACGCCGGCTCGACCCTCAGAGTGGCATAGGCCGCGGTCAGCCCCTCACGGCGCCGAGGCCGAGCCCCGCCTCGATGTACTTCTCGAGGCCGATGAAGAGGCCAACCATCAGGAGTATGGTGACCACCGAGCCCGAGAGCTGGATGGCATACTGGAGGTTCGGGAACGTGCTCCCGTTGATCAGGACGCTGGCGAGCCCCTGGGGGAGCATGTAGAGCGAAGCGTTCCTCAGCACGAACAGCGGGAGGAGGTAGTTGTTCCAAGTCCCTGCGAATATGATGATGAAGATCGTCACGATGGCGGGTTTGAAGTAGCGGAGGGCCACGGAAGTGAACACCTGCCACTCCGACGCCCCGTCTATCCTGGCCGCGTCGAGGACCTCCTTCGGTATGGACTCCTGGGCGTAGATCGTCATGAAGTAGGTCCCGAATGCGCTGACCGCGGTCGGGAAGATCACCCCCTGGTAGGTGTTCACCAGCCCGAGCTGCTGCTCGAGGACGAAGGTGGGGAAGGCGATGGCGGTGCTGGGTATCATCAGGCCCACAGCGACCACCAGGGTGAGCACGTGCCTCCCCCTGAACGTGTACTTGCCGAGCGCGAAGCCGGCCATGGCGGCCAGCAGAGCCCCCAGGATCCCGGCCAGCCCCGACTCTATGAGGCTGTTCGCCAGCCAGAGGAGGAGGCTCGACTGGGTGAAGGCGTAGACGAAGTTGAAGAACGTCGGGTTGGAGAACCAGAGCGGATTGGTGGAGAAGGCCGCCGCGTAGAGCTTGGTGCTCTCGACCAGGGCCCACCAGATCGGCAGGAGGAAGTAGGCGGCGAGGATCGCCATGACCACGACTGCGAGGGTGTTGGAGAGGGGCCTCTTCACGTCAGTTCTCCTTCCAGAAGTAGCGGACGCCCACCGCGGCGACCACCAGCGAGATGGCGATGAGGACGAAGGCTATGGCCGCGGCGTAGTTGAACTCGTCCAGGAAGTAGGTCACGTGGAAGATGTAGAGGTTGGGGGTGAAGCCGAACGGCACCGAGCTGAGATTGGAAAGGACGAAGGGCTCGTTGAACAGGAGCTGGTCCCCTATGATGGTCAACATGCTTATGAAAACGAAGTACTTCTTCAGCATCGGGAACTTTATGTGCCTGACGACCTGCCAAGGCGAGGCGCCGTCAAGCCTGGCCGCGTCGTAGAGGGTCGTGGGGACCGCGTTCAGCCCCGCGAGGAGTATGACCACGTTGTACCCGACCCACTCCCATATGATTATGTTGAGCATCGCGTAGATTATCGCGTTCGGGGCCAGAAGGTTCGGGCTCAGGTGCACGAACGAGAGGAAGGAGTAGATCGGCCCCCCCGGCGTGTACATGTAGCCCCACATCAGGGTCCCGATGACCGTGGGGACCCCGTATGGGAGGAAGACGACGACCTTCCCTATGGCGCCCAGCTTCCCCCTCCTCGAATCGAGGAAGAGCGCTATCACGAACGAGAGGACGAGCATTATGGGGAGCCAGAGCAGGGTGAGGTAGAGCATGCTCTCGTACCCATGCCAGAAGGTCTGGTCGGTCGCGGCCCTGGCGTACTGCGCCCCCCCGACGTAGTTCGTGAACAGGCTGCTGGCGGCGGGGGCTGCGTGGAAGAACGACAGGGCGAAGGTGTAGGCCACAGGGACGATTATGAATACCGTGAAGAATGCGAAGAACGGTAATAAGAAGAGGATGTGAGCGAGCTTAGGCAAGCCCTCTCACACTCTTTCTATGCTGTAGCCGTTGGTATGCTTGGCTGCTTAATGGCCTACAGAGGCCACTATGCCGCCGTTGGACTGGATGTAGGAGATCATGATGGTCTCGGTGTTCTGGAGTGCTTGTGCGAAAGTGATCTGCCCGGCAGCAGCCTCAGTAAGCTGCTCCTGCAGAATCTCTTGGAGGGTGATCTGATACGGGCTCCACTGCCACTGGGTCCCAGCGTGCTGCTGGGCCGTCAGGTAGACCTGGCCGATGTCTTGCCCGCCCCAGTAGGTGCTGTTGCTGAGGAATACCTTGGTCCCGTTAGAGTAAGCCAAGTTCTGGAGGTAGTAGCTGTTGGAAGTCCACTGGCCTCCCTGGGTCCACATGTACGGGAGGACCTGGGGGGTCTGGGTCGTGAAGTAATCGAAGAGGAACGCCGGGCCCGGGTACTTCGCGTTGGACGTCACTCCGAGGCAGCTCCCGCCCACCACACCCGTGGTGAGGCTGGAGGTCGAGTTCTGGGGCATGTTGGCGACACGCCAGAGCCCAGACTGTCCCGGTGCAGTCGACTGGATCACATACCTTGGATACCAGGCGGCCGCGGTGACGAACGACGCTATCTCGGAGCCTGCGAGCTCCTGGTTGAACTGCGGGGTGTAGAGGTTGATTGCCTGAACTTCATGGGAGTTTATGAGGTTCCCCCAGTAGTTGATGACGTTGATGTTCGTGGTGCTATTGATCTCCACGTTGTAGGCCGTGCTGTTCACTGGGACGATCATGTTCCCTCCCTGGGCCCAGAAGAGACCCATCAGGTCCGCTGAAGGCTCGTTGGGTGGGAAGACGGTCATCGTGATGGAGCTGTTCTCAGAGTGGAGCTTCTGCGCGTCGGTCTGGAACTGGGCCCACGTCTGTGGGACAGTCAGGCCGTACTTTGTGAACAGGTCTTGCCTGTATGCGAACGCCACAGGACCGAAGTCCTCTGGGATGCAATACATCTTCCCCGGCTGCCCGGCTGTGACCAGCGCGAGGGCCGAGGGGGAGATTTGGCTGGAGAGCGCAGAGAGGTACTGGTTGAACCATGGTGCGATGTTCATGACTTCGCCAGTGGCGACTTCCTGCGCTAGCTGGAAGTACTGGATCCTGAACGAGTCATAGACGTACTGGTGCGTCTCGAGGGCGCTCAGAAGGCCTGAGACGTCCTGGTTGGGAGACTGTGCCACGTGGATGTTGGGGAAGGCGGCTTCAAAGTCCTGCACCGCCTGCGGGAGCGGATATCCGCTCCACGCGTATTCGTTTATCGTGATTGGAGTGGCCGGGTAGAACGCCTGAATCGCAGCCTGAGGGACGTTCGGGACAGTGAGCGTGGTGACCGGAGGGCTCGTAGAGGTCTGGGAAGCGCTAGTAGTGGTGGACGTCGTAGTGGTTGCCGGGGTCGACGTTGTGTAGAAGTAGACGCCAACTGCGGCGACTACTATTATGACGACGATGATTCCGACTACAGCTGAGTTTGCGATAGCTGTGCGGTTTTTCAATTCTTCGGCGCCCGAGGCTGCAGGGGCATATTTAGGCCTAACATAGGCGCTCTTTTCCGAGGGACAGCCCTCGGGAATGGCAGGTCTGGGGAGAGCATTTATGTCGAGCGTCTGCGCCCGGGGCGAACATGAGGCTGCCGGGACGGCAGAAACAAGTCAAAGCCCGGAGCAACATCTTCTTCGTCCTCCTCGGCGGGTACGTCATCGCGCTCGGGGTCTACGGGGTACTCCTCTGGCGCGCGGTGGTCCCTGACAGGCTGGGCGCCATCGAGTCACTGAGCCGGTCGGGGTACGGCCTGTGGACCGGGGCGTTCTCCCTGGGGTACGTGTCCGTCGCGGCTGTCGTAATCCTCGTCGTGCTGTCGGCGGGGAGCGCAAGGGGGAACAGGAGGCTGACCCTTGCAGCCTTCGGCGCCATGCTGCTCGCCGGGCTCGTCGTCGGGGCGACCTTCGCTGCCGTTTCCGCCTCGGTCCCGCCCCGGATTTCGGTCTACAGCGTGCAGGACAGCCGGCAGGGGTTCACCCTGGCCGTCTACTACAACTCCACTACCCTCGACCTGGGGAACAACCTGACGATACGCTACACCCTGACAGACAATTCCTACAGCGTGACGACCCCCTACTACCTGTTCGGCGGCCAGTTCAGCATGGTGTTCAACAACTCCAACGACAAGCAGGTCGTCGCTTTCAGGGCCCCGATCTCCTTCAAGCCGTCCCAGTCTACCGACCTGGTCGAGCTCGCGCCCGGGGAGTCGTGGACCACCGATCTGGGGTGGAACGGGACCATCTTCGGCATCAACGGGACCAGGAGCGTCGCCCCGCCGGGGAGCTACATGCTCTGGTCGTACGTCGCCCTCCAGGACGCCAACGTCACTCCGAACCTCTATGTCGTCCTACACCCTCCGGGGATACCCGTGACGATACAGTGACGATGCGAGCGGGAAACGCGATGAGCCGCGCTCGATGCTCGACCCGCTCTGGGGACGTCCGCTGAGCGATGGGGACGCACGCTCCTCGTCCTGGATTCGTGGCCGCGGGCTCCATCGCCACCGGCGGGGGCTCGGCAGAAGCACGGTCGAGCGTGGAGGGGCCGGCCGAGTGAGGGGGCGGAATGCCGCCCGCAGCCAACCTCCTACTTTTTTGGCCGAATCTTAGTCGAGCATCTGGTCAACTGATTACGCCTCGGCCGCTTAGCTCGTTAACTGGCCCCTGCCGTGGTCCATGGCCTATCATGGCAGACCTGGGGTCAAGAAGGGCGGCCTCAGGGGCTCTCGCAATGATGGTGGACATTCCTTCGCAGGAGGGGCTCTGACGTACGCCAAGACCGGGATCCTGACCGCCTACGGGCGGGGGGCGAGCCACCTCAGGGGAGGCTTCCGCCTCGGCTTCTCGGAGCGATGGAGGCAGCTCAAGGAGGACCTGGATGCCATGGAGAAGCACACCGGAGACGTGAGGATGGAGGTCGTCAGGGCGGTCCGCTGTTCCCCCGAGGAGTTGGGGGAGAGGCTAGGCATCTCGGCCGAGGGCGCGAAGGAGCTGAAAGACATGGTCGAGTTCTGGCACGTCAAGGGACTCGTCTGACAGGCTTCGAACGCAGGGCCGGCCGTCAAGCGGTAGAAGGACGCGACGACGGCTTCGCCGATATCGGCGCGAGCGCCGGCGGGGGCGCCAAAAGAGGCGCGATCGAATCGCAGCGCTGTGGATCATCAGGGCGCTACCAGGAGGAGGCCGAGCTTGCGTCCTCGGTGAACGCGAAGGCCGCCTG
Source organism: archaeon (assembly GCA_021796515.1). Taxonomy (GTDB): domain Archaea; phylum Thermoproteota; class Nitrososphaeria; order Nitrososphaerales; family Gagatemarchaeaceae; genus UBA183. The sequence continues at coordinate 15,031 of JAKACC010000018.1, forward strand.
CGCAGGCGACGCGATGGGCGAATTCGTGGTGCTGGTCGCCGCGGGCATCGGGCTCGGCGCCATATCGATAGGGAACGATCTCCCGCTGTCGCTGGGATATCCGCGCGTCCAGGCCCATTCTGACGCGTCAGTGGCGGAGGACGGATAGGGGACTTAAATGCAACTTGAATAGATTATACGGACATGGTCAACGTTACAGTATCGATGTCAGAAGAGACGGCCAAGAGGCTGAGAAGGGTCGTAAAGGAGGTGTATGGCTCCAGGAAGGGTGCCCTTTCTTCCCTGGTGGAAGGAGCGGTAAGGGAGGCCTTGGCGAGAGAGACCGTTCGTGGGAGGACCTCGTTCAAAGCCATCAGGGACGGGAAGGTGCTCGCGACAGCAGAGGACCTGGAGGAGCTGGCTAAAGAATTGAGGAGCCAGGGCATCGCGCCCCGCGGAATCAGGATCGAGTCCAGCCAGCCGTTGAGGCCTGTCGTGAGGGCGGGCGCGAGGAGCAGGGTTGTTTGAGCGCATTCCTCGACTCGACCCCTGCCCTTGAAGTGGCGGTCGAGAACGTCATTGGAGGTAGGCGCTACCCGATAGCTGGAGAATCTCTGGCCACGGTCGACACCGGCTACGCTGGATTCATGGGAATGCCATCAGACGCGTTCGAGGAATTGGGCTTCAGGGAGCTCGAACTTGACAAACGCGCTCTCGTGTTTGCTAACGGCGAACGAACGGAGTCAGAAGGCTCGTACGCCCGCCTGAGGATCAAGGAGTCAGGGGACAGCGTCTACGGGTTCGTAGAAACATGGCGTGGACTGGACGAGGTGGTGATGGGGACGGATGCCCTGTCCTCTTTCAAGCTCGAGGTCGACTATTGCCTGGGTCTGGTGTCCATCCAGAGATGTGGCGGGTCTAGACAGCCCTGAACCTCGCGCCGATGGCTTCGTTCGCCTCTTCAGGGAGAACCCAGGCACCTCGACGGAGTTCGGGTACAGGACGGTCGAGCGGGAGTACGACCCTGGCCCGGTCCCTGAGCTGCTCAGCGAGGTCTTCGGGTTGACGCACGAGTACCGCAACTCGAAGGAGGACGCTTTCGCCTTCGACGGGACTGGGGAGCCGACCTCGCCCAAGGTCAACCATGAGTCAGTCCGCACGGAGCAGAGGAGGAGGAGGCGGGAAGAATAGAAAGGGAAGAAGGAGGAGATACGCGACGATGACGGCACCACCACAACAGCGGCGTCGTCGTCGTCATGCCCTCCAGCCAGGGGGCACGATTTCGAGTACGGCGTCTCCTCTGTAGGGGTACACACCCTGATGTACGGCGCGTTCGCTCCCATCAGCGACCACTCCGTCTCGGAGTTCTCCCGCTTCTCATCCCTTGTCTCGGAGACGAGGGTCAACTGCCCCCTCTTCCGGACCGCCCTGGCCGACTCCCTCTACGCCAACAGGGTCAACTGCCGAGATAGCCTCCCGCCACGGTGTGAAGCTCTACTCTCTGCCGAAGACTAACGCCACCTACTGGAGCCACGGCGTCCCCTCCTGGAAGGAGATGACCTACGAGTTCGTCGAAGACCCCCAGAAGTTCCTAGGGGTGTACCACGGCCGCTCCCTGGCCGAGACGTCCAACTCCATGGACAAGACCAGGTTCCCCTGGAAGATCAGGAAGAGGCTGCCATGGAGGAAGGACGCCGCGTCGTCCCTCAGGAGGTGCCTCCACAACATCAGGAGGTACGGGTATCTGGGCTACCTGAAGCCGGAACTGATTGTGCCCATAGCAGAGTAATGATGTCGTAAGGCCCGGGCCACCCGCTCCCTTTAATCCCTGGCCCTGCACCCGCCGGACTGGGTTGAAACTAGTCAGCTACGAAGCAGGAGGACGCAGGCGGGCCGGAGTCCTGGACGGGGGGCGCGTCTTCGAGGTCGCAGGCCACTCCGACGTGGTGGGGCTCGGAGCCCTCGATTGGGACCAAGCTGGGGGGGGAGGGGTGGCGCTCGCGGACGTGAGGATTAGGGCCCCGCTGGCCGCACCTGACAAGGTGGTCATGGCCGCGGTCAACTACCGCGCCCATGGGACGGAGCAGAAGACGGAGCTCCCTGCAGAACCGTACTTCTTCACGAAGTTCGCCAGCTGCATCATCGGCCAGGGAGACGGGATACTCGTCCCGAAGGCGTCGGCGAAGGTGGACTGGGAGGTGGAGCTCGCCGTGGTGATAGGGAAGAAGTGCAAGTACGTCTCGGAGTCCGAAGCCCTGTCCTACGTCGCAGGATACACCGTGGCCAACGACGTGAGCTTCCGCGACCTGCAGATACCCCAGGGGTGGCCCCAGAAGGCGAACCCCCTCGGACAGAACTGGGTGATGGGGAAGGCCCTCGACTCCGCCCTCCCTCTCGGCCCGTGGCTCGTGACCCCGGACGAGGTGCCAGACCCTCAGCGCCTCTCCCTAACCCTGAAAGTGAACGGGGTCGAGAGGCAGAGGGGGAGCACCGAGGACATGATTTTCACCGTCGCGGAGCTGATCGAGCACATCTCAGCCGGGATCACCCTCCTCCCGGGCGACCTGATCTCCACCGGGACCCCGGCCGGCGTGGCCCTGTTCAGCGGCGCCCCGTATCTGAAGCCAGGGGACCTGGTGGAGGCGACTGTCGAGGGGATAGGGACGCTCAGGAACCCGGTGGAAGCCGAGCCGCTCCCTGCGGGCCCCTGAAACGATTTTAAACCTAGGTTCGGCTCGACCCAGACGATGAAGATTTCGAAGATCGAAGCGGTCAGGATAGGGCAGCCGACCACCGAGTTCTACGAGAGGGACGCCCTCGCGGTGGTAGGAGGGGCGGAGCACCCGATGGACATCGCGATAGTGAAGGTGGAGACCTCCAACGGAGCGGTGGGGTATGGGGAGTGCGTGTCCTACGGGGGGCTCGAGCCCGTGGCTGTGTCCGTGGAGAAGGTCCTGCAGCCGCTGGCCAAGGGGGAGGAGTCGTCTGCGATCACCCAGGTCTGGGAGAAGATGTACATGGCCACCTTCAGGCTCGGGAGGAGGGGGGTCATCATCTCCGCGATGAGCGGGGTGGACATCGCTCTCTGGGACCTGCTCGGGAAGGAGCTGGGAGCGCCGATCTACAAGCTCCTGGGCGGGGCGGAGCGGAGGGTCAAGGGCTACATTACAGGGGGGTACTACAGGGAGGACAAGGACATACCGACCCTGATAGAGGAGGAGCGGGCGTACCTGAAGGCGGGGTTCGACACCGTGAAGATCAAGATAGGCGCGCTCCCGCTGGCTCAGGACATCAACCGGATAAGGAGCGTCAAGGAGGCCTTCGGGGACAAGATCAAGATCGCTGTGGACGCGAACAACACACTCGACTTCAACTCCGCCCTGCGGATGGGGAGGGAGCTGGAGAAGCTCGACGTCATCTGGTTCGAAGAGCCCATCCCCACCGACCAGCCGGCGCTGAGCGCCGAGCTCGCCAGGACCCTCGACGTCCCTATCGCCGGGTACGAGACAGCGTACACCCTCTACGAGTACAGGGACTTCATAGAGTCCCACGCAGTGGACATCGTCCAGAACGACGCGGCCTGGAACGGTGGGATCACCGAGATGCTGAGGATAGGGACCCTCGCCAGGGCCCACGGCTTCCCCGTGATACCCCACTACTCAGCCGGGGGGATAGGCTTCGTGGCGAGCCTCCACGCCGCCTTGGCGATGAACTCGCCGATGATCGAATATCACCTCAGGCCCAACCCGTTCAGGGACGGCCTGGCCGGGGACGCCATAAGGCACGAGAAAGGGGAGTTCCTGCAGCCCAGGAAGCCTGGGCTGGGCATAACCCCAGACGAGAAGGTAATCGAGAGGTACAGGCTGAAGGGCTGAGGGTCCAACGGTTGGACGGTTCTGACGCCGAGCAATACCACAGGGGGTCTTAAATGCAAACTGCGGATGTGTTTGTGTGAAGCTCTCGACCTGGGCGAGGCCCTGCGGCATGTCGGCGAGGAACCTCGAGGCGTTCGGCACGGTACGGCACCGCCAGTTCGGCGGGGAGAGCCTGTCTGATGCAGGAGGTCACAGGTACGCGAGTACCAGTGCCTGCAGGTGAAGCAGGAAGAGTCGACTCAACGTGGTCGAGATGACCATAAGACTCAGAACGGCTAGTAGTCCGACCTGTCGACCAGGTTCCGGGCCCCGCCCGTCGTCAGCGCCAGCCTAAGGTTCTCCGCCGCTGCCTCCTCGGCGCGCCTGAGCGCCTCTTCGGCCCCCAGCCCCCCGGCGGTGTGGAACGTCCCGTAGAAGTTGGGGAGTGACCAGAGCCCCGAGGAGAAGTCCTCCTTCCCGCCCTTCCTCCAGAAGACGTCGGTGGCATACCTGGTCTCGGGCCTCTCCTTCAGAAGCCTCTCCACCGAGGGCTCGTCTACGGTCTCCGCCCGCCCTACGTTCACGAGGACCGCTCCGCGTTTCATCCCGGAAAGCGCCCGGTACCCGAGGACGGATCGCGTCTCCTTGTTCAGGGGGAGGGCGTCGACTATGGCATCTGCTTCTGGGATGGACTCCTCCAGTTGGTCCGGGGACCTCCGGTCGTCGAATGCCTCGGGGGCTCTGAAGGACCTCGAGACCCCTGCAGTCCTCATACCGAAGGCCGCCTTCCCGATCTGCGCGACCGCGCTCCCTATGGCGCCGCACCCGAGGACGAGCAGGGTCCTCCCCCTCAGGATGTAGTTCTCGGTCCGGGCCTCCACCCCAACCCCCTTCGCAGCTGCGAGGAGGAGCGCCCAGGCGTGCTCCGCCGCAGGGACGGTGTACGCCCCCGCGTTCGAGTAGATGTCGACCCCGGCCGGGACCTTCGCGAAGTCGAGGTCGTCCACCCCCGCAGAGATGGTCTGCAGCACTTTGATGGAGGGGAGCCGCCGGAGGATGGAGTAGTCGATATCCGAGGGCCAGGCGATGACCGCGACGCACCCCGCCAGCGCCTGCTCGCCGGCGGAAGCATCGACCACGCCGAATCCGTCAAGGATCCGCCTCGCTTCAGGGTGGAGGCGGCCCGCGGAGAGGATCAATGGCAGCCCCTAGAATACGGTCGAGGAGAAGAGCTCCATGGACTTGTACCTCGGATAGTCCATGAACATCAGCTCGAAGCGCTGACACCCGAGGTCCACGTACTTTTTCAGCCTCTCCCTGACCTGGGCCGGGGTCCCCACTATGGCCTTCTCCAGGTCGAAACGATAGTCGGCCGAGGGGAGCTGCACGATGCTCGACCCCAGGGCGTCCACCACGGACATGACCCGCCTCTTCTTCTCCCTGAGCTCGTCCTCGTCTTCGGCGATGAGGACGTGGACGTGGATGCTCCTCTTGACCTCGTCGGCCCTCCGGCCGTTCTTCTTCAGCTCCCCGGTGAGGATGTCCCCCTTCTCCTTGTACTCGGCGTAGGTAGGCTCGGCGCCTATGTCCCACTCGTCGGCGTACTTCGCGGCCACTCCCAGGACCCGGCGGCCCCACCCGCCGATGAGCAGGGGGACCTTCCTGGCGGGCCTCGGGTTGTTCACCATGCCGTCCACCTTGTAGTACTTCCCCTGGTAGGAGAACTTCCCTCCCTTCATCAGCCCCTGAATCACCTCGACCCCCTCGACCAGCATGTCCACCCTCTTCCCAGGAGGCGGGAACTCGTACCCGAGGGCGTTGTACTCTAGCTGGTACCACCCTGCGCCGTAGCCGAGGACGAACCTGTTCCCCGACATCAAAGCCAGGGACGAAGCCATCTTCGCGACGATGGCGGGGTTCCTGTAGTTGTTGCAAGCGACCCAGGTCCCCAGCTCCACCCTGCTCGTGATCTGTGACAGCGCGCTGAGGGTGGTCCAGACCTCGAACGTCATCCCGTCCTTCCCGAGCATGAAGTGGTCGGGGGACCAGAGGGACCCGTACCCCAGCGACTCGGCCGTCTTCGCGAACTCTGCCACCCTCTTCCAGGTGACGTCGTCGTTGAGGGTCAGGTCGTAAAGCCCCCAGTATTCCTCCGCGCCCGGGGTGCCGGTGGCGTCGCCCGCGTAGGTGGGGAGGGCCACTCCAAAGGAAGCGTCTATTCGGCCCACGATGGAGGGAGCGCTCCAAAGGGTAAAAACCTTGCCGACTCCCTCAAATCCCCCCGGATGACCCCCCGGCCATGGGCGGGTCAAGGTACGACGTCAAGGTCAGGGTAGGCGGGAGCGGGGCCAGCGTGTGGAGGGTGGGCCTCGGAGGTGCGCCCATCGGGGGACTGTTCTCACAGGTCACAGGGGAGGAGGCGGCGGCGACCGTGAAGGCCGCCCTCCGGCTCGGGCTCAGGCATTTGGACACGGCACCGTACTACGGGATGGGGTTGTCCGAGGAGAGGATAGGGGAGGCCATCAGAGGCAGAAGGAGGGGAGAGTACACGGTCTCCACGAAGGTGGGGCGGGTGCTGGTCCCGGTGAGCCCGGACAAGCCACCGGGGGCCGAATGGTCCGACACCCATGGCATGACAGCCGTCTTTGACTTCAGCGAGGACGGAATCAGGAAGTCGGTGGAGGGGAGCAGGGCGAGGCTTGGGGTCGAAGACTTCGACATCCTCTTCCTCCACGACTGCGATGGGCGGGAGGAGGAGGCGGTCAGGCACGCTTACCCTGCGCTGAAGAAGATGAAGGAGGCGGGGGAGGTCAGAGCGATCGGCGCCGGGCTGAACAGGCACGAGACGGCCCTCAAGCTCGCGAAGGCGGCGGAGTTCGACTGCTTCCTACTCGCGGGGAGGTATACCCTCCTGGAGCAGGGGGCCATGGATGAGTTCTTCCCCTACTGCGCGGACAGGACGATCGGGGTCATCGCCGGGGGGGTGTTCAACAGCGGCATACTGGCGTCGGGGGTGGGGCCGGGGGCGACCTACGACTACGCCCGCGCCCCCCGGGAGGTGCTCGAGAAGGCGAGGAAGATCGGAGAAGCGTGCGAGCAGGCGGGGGTCAGCCTCAAGGCGGCCGCGCTCCAGTTTGTGCTGGCGAGCCCCGTGGTGACTTCAGTGGTGATAGGGTGCCGGTCCCCCGCGGAGGTCGAGCAGAACTTCCGGGCGCTGGGCGAGAGGGTCCCGCGAGGCCTCTGGGACGGGCTGAAGTCGCGGGGGCTTCTGAGGGAAGACGCCCCGACCCCCTGACCGGGAGGGCGTCGCCTCGGCGGGGAGATGGAGGCAGACGCGGGTGGGAGCGTCAGATGAGCCCGAAGAAGAACGCGAGGACCAGGGCCAGCGGGACGAAGACCACCCCCCAGAGGAACAGGTTCCAGCGCCAGACCTTGGCCCCGTCCAGGGGACCGATGGGGAGCATGTTGAACATGGCCAGGAAGATGTTGACCTGGACCCCGATGTAGCCCACGGCATAGAGGACCCCGGACCCGAAGAAGAAGAACGGGAGGAAGAGTGCAGCTATGGCGACGTTGGTCAGGGGCCCGGCCAGGGAGATCTTGCCGTTCTC
>JAKACC010000090.1 GCA_021796515.1 archaeon
CCACCCGCAGGTACTCCTCGACGTGCCTGTCCGAGTTGCGGTACTCGAAGGGCCTCGCTATCTCCGAAGGCTTCCAGAAGCGATACCCGTAGGAGTGCTGCCAGGCCTCGGACTTTTCAAAGCCCCCCACGTCCGCCCGCTCCCAGTCGACCATCTCGGTCCTCGGCCACTCGAGGTCGAAGACCCAGTTGTACCCCAGACCCTCCAGGGCCCCCACGGCGAGCCGGGTCAGGAAGTCCTCGGCGGCCGGCACCCTCTGGGGGAAGGGCGCCCTGACGAGCTCCCCGTAGGCCTTCAGCAGCCCGGGGTCGACCAGCCGGACGAAGGACTCCACCCTCGCGGCCTGGTCCTGGTCTATCGGCTTGCCGATCAGCAGGTTGGTCAGCCCGGGGTCCCTGGGCCCGCTCCCGATGTCCATGGTGGCGAAGAGGGGGTCCGTCATGCCCTCCCCTCTAGGATCTCAACAGCCTTCGCCAGGCTCTCGAGCCGCCTCTTCGCCTGGGGGTAGGTCTGGAGGCCGTCGTAGTCCTGGCTGGGCGCGAGGAAGACCTCGGTCTCTTCCCCCAGGCCCAGGTCCCTGACGTACTCCCTTGCCCGGGCCGCCAGGGCCTCCGGCTCCCGCTCCAGCCACTCCTCGGGGAGCTTCCTCGTGGAGTTCTGCACCCCAAGTATCACCCCCTCCCCCCGGACCTTCCCCCTGGCCGCCGACGCCGGGGTGTTGAAGTCGAACCCCAGGTCGGTCACCCCCGACTCAGCCAGCAGGGGGAGGAACCCCGACGCGTCCCCGGCGTGGAAGTAGACGCAGGACCTCCCGGCGTAGCCGTCGAATATCTCCCTCACGCACCCCCCGAAGGAGGGAGCGAGCCCGGCCGAGGCCTTGACGAACCTCTCGTTGTTCAGGAAGCACTCGGTCAGCTGGATGTACTCGTACCCAGCGGCCGCCAGCTCTGCGACGTCTTTCTTCAGCACCCCGGCGAAGGCCAGCATCAGCCTCTCCTTCGAATCATAGTGCGTGTCCTCCGAGGCCAGGGCCAGGGCGGCGGGGGACGGGAGTATCGCCTTCTTCTTCCCCTTCAGCTCCGACGTGAACAGGAACTTTGACGCCGCGGCCGTCGGCCCGACGTCCCCTACGACGACAGGGGTGTGGAAGTACGAGTTCCGGGTCCCCGGGTACTTGTCTATGTTCCCACCCCCCTTCACCCCCTCGAGCCCCTCGGTGTACGGGGCGAAGATGTCGGTGACGCCGGCCCCGCCGTCGGTGAGATACCCGAAACCGAAGGAAGCCTGAAGCGCGACCGCCTCCCTGGCAGCCTTCAGCTCGGCCGCCTCATAGGCCGCGAGGTTCGCGTCGGTCTTCTCCCTGGTGTACCTCCTCGCCGCCTCCGTCCGCTCTGGGGTCCAGGCGAGCCTGCCGGTCAGCTGCCCCCCTCCGACCTTGACCACAGGAGACTTCCCCATCAGGCGGTAATAACATTAGCCGTCCCCGAGATTCTCAAAGGAATAACACCCCCTTCGGCGCACCGGCACGGCGCCGTTCAGGTTCATTAACCGGCCGGGGGACATTGACCACGGCCATGTCCGAACAGCAGCCGGCCCCTCCCCCTGCGCCCTCGAGGGGGTTGGTGGAGCAGCTCTTCGACAGGAGGCGCGTGATGGTGGTCCTGGCGGTGCTCCTGGTGGAGCTGGTCGTGTTCGTCGGGGGGCTGCTGACCCCGCTGTCGGCCTCCACGCTGCAGTCCCTGACCCAGCAGGCGAACAGCCAGTTCGGCCCCATAAGGTCGGCCGCCTTCGGCCAGACGGTGGCGCTCATCTTCTCCCACAACCTCGCGATAGCCCTGGGCGAGATGGTCCCGGGGCTGGGGGCGCTGCTGCTGCTCTTCTCCATCTACACCACCGGCCTCGTGGCCCAGGCCCTGGTCGCCGCCCAGGGGCTCCCCGGCCCGTCGGCGCTCTTCCTCTTCGCCTTCCCCTACTCGATCGTGGAGCTCTCTGGCTACGCCATAGCCACCGGGGCCGGTGTGATGCTCCTCGCCGCCTGGAGGGGGAGGAGGCTCCGCCAGGAGCTCAAGGTCCTCGCCCTGGAGGTGGTGGCGGTGGTCGGGGTGCTCCTGGTGGCCGCTACCATGGAGACCGCCACCATCTCCTTCTCCCCGCTTCTCGGCCTCGCCCTCTGGGTTCCCACGGGGCTGGCGATGTTCGCGGTCAGGGTCCTGGCGAGGAGGCGGGCACTGAGGGAGAAAGCCCGGAATCCCAGCCTGGTGGCCTCGGGGCCGGCTCTGTCGCCCCCGCTGAGCCGAGGGCTTAGCCAGGAGGCGGACGCCAGGGCGAAGGCATTCGAGCGGGCCTACATCGAGTCTCACCCGGACGCGCGGCCGAATCCAAGGGACGTCGAGGAAGCGGCGCACTAGACCGCGCGAACCTGGGGCGGCCGGCTTCCCTCTACACCCAGACCCGCTTCACTTCCGAGAAGTGCGGGTCGTCCGTCACGCAAGGGAGGTTGAACCTCTTCGCGGTCGCCATGATCAGGGCGTCTGCCATAGGCACCCTCAGCCTGTGGCCGATTTCTGCCCCGTCCCGGGCGATGCCAGAGTCCACTTCTATGACATGGAAGTCCCTTTCCATCGTGTCTGCCCTCAGCCTGGCGACGGACCTGTCTTCGCTGGCGAGTGTCTGTTTGTAAACCTCGTAGATCGACACCGAAGAAACGTAGACCGTCTTTGCACGGTCGAAGAGCGACCTGAGCCCGGCCGTCGTCTTGGCGTTCTGGGACGTGAAGACGGCCCAGAAGAAGCGGGTTTCGAAGAGCACTAATCTTCCTCTCTCATCTCGTCCAGCTGCTTGTTTGCCTCCTCCCTGCTCAGGGGGGAAGTCCCAGACAGGTCGAACAGGGAAGGCACCTTCGTGAGGACCACCCTGTGGCCCTCGACGTCCACCCTCAGCCTGGATCCTTCTTCGATACCCAGCTTCCTCCTCACTTCAAGAGGTATGGTGGTCTGCCCACGCCTAGTGACTAGTACTTCCTTGACCATGCAGAGAGGAGGAGAAATCCTGATAATAAGGCATTCCTACCAGTCCTTGATTCCTACTCTCGCCCGTTCCTAACAGGGTTCCCCCGGCGATCAGGCCCTTCGCAAAGGGGCGCCTGAACGTCAGAAGACTCCGGGGCCAGGTACCCGGTCCCAAACAAGGATGGGCGACTCGCCTATGCGTAGGGGGGGACGTTCCAGTTGGCCGGCGGAGGCTCGGTGTGCGCCGTCTCGCGCTCCCCTGACGGGCCGAGGCGGGTTATCACGAATATGATCACCGCTGCGGCGACGACCGCTGCCGCAGAGACCGCGGCCGCCTCGAGCCCCGGCCCGGGCGCCTGACCCCCGGTTGGGGCCGATCCACTGGACGTCGTCAGCCCGGTCGTCGAGCCCGCCGCCCCGAAGGAGCCCCGGGGGAGGGTGAGCGAGGCGCCGCCGAGGTAGGGATAGGACGGGGTGCTCCCCGGGGCCAGGCTGACGATCCCGTTGCTGTATGTCTCGACGAGGTTGTCGGCCGCCTCCCCTGTGTCCCCGCTGAACCCATAGTAGCTAGGGAACGAAGTCAGGGCGGTGCCGTTCCGATAGAACAGCCCGAGGGACGCGTCCAGCTGGGTGAAGAACGCCGGCTCGAGGTTGCCCTGGCCCGCGAAGACCAGCTCCGCGTCGTAGTAGAGGCCTATGGGAGGGGTCTTGCTCCCGGAGACGAGGAAGTAGGCCGACCCGACCGAGGGGTCGTGGATGGTGACGCTGTCGAACCAGACGGTGGGGGAGGCCCCCGCGGTCCCGTTGGAGATGAGGCTGTAGCCGAGGCGCACCTCCACCCCTGTCCCCGGCACGACGGTCTCAGACATGAGGAGCCCAAAGTCCAGGGGGAGGGCGTAGGTGGCGTTGCCCGTGGTGTAGGCGTAGAGTGTCTGTCCGGAGCTGAAGCGGCTCCGCCCCGTGGTGTACACGAAGCCCCCTTCCCTGAAGTTGGTGGAGGTGATCGTCTGGTTGGTCAGGACCGCCGAGGGGGTGGTGACGTTCCATATCTGGTCGCCGAAGGCCGCCGTCGAGGGGCCTGTCAAGATCTCCGGGACGTTCTGCACCCAGTAGACCTTCGCGGCCCCCGCCCCGTCGTTGACGACGAGCATGGCGTTCAGCTGTAGGGAGAACCCCGTGACCGAGGCGCCGTAGCTCTGGGCGTTGGGGGTGTCGACCTGGACCGAGGAGACGTTCGCCACCCCGACGATCTCGGGGGTCCGGACCTGGTAGGCCGACGCCGTCCCAGACTTGTTGGTGATCCCGAAGGACGCCAGCCCCATCCCCAGGGGGGTGC
>JAKACC010000091.1 GCA_021796515.1 archaeon
AGATAGTCGTTACACTGAGTGCGCGGAGCTTAATGCATCTGGTTTGGCAGCGGACCGCCCTCCAGGCCCAGTGGGAGATTAGGGAGCTTGCCACGGTTCTACACCGCCTCGCCAAGGAAGCCGCGCCTGAGCTCTGGACAAAGATCATAGAGAGATAGCGATGGTCAAGGCGTTCGGCACTGCGGGAGTCAGGGGAGTGTTCAACTCCACCCAGACTCCGGAGCAAGTATACAGACTCGCCGAAACAATCGCTTTTGCGTCTGGAAGAGGAAGATATGGTGTAGGATGGGATGGGCGGAAGACGTCCGCCCTCCTTGCCAAGACCGTTCTGGCTGCTATCAGCGCCGCTGGGAGTGACGCCAATGTGTTCGGCCTCGTACCCACTCCAGTGCTCGCCTATGGAACTAGGTCGCGATCGTGCGTGGCCGGCTTCGCCGTCACAGCTTCCCACAACCCTCCTGAATTCTCTGGTGTGAAGGTCTTCAACCGTGATGGCATGGAACTCCCGAAGTCCGATGAGGAGAGAATAGAGCGAGCCATGGCCGTGGAAGTGATGAAGGCGAGGGGGACGTTCGGCGAGTTGGTCCCTGATGAGGGAGTGATTGACGATTACGTCGGCGCGGTGACATCTCGTTATCCGCGGGTCGCCCAGCCCCTACGCATCGCCGTGGACTGCGCCAGTGGCCCGGGAGGGCTTGTTACCCCTCTCGTAATGAAGGCGTTAGGGCACCAAGTGGTCCCGGTAAACGCCCAAGTCTCCTGGCGCTTCCCTGCGAGGCCCCCGGAGCCCACCGCGACTAGCCTCGTGGATTTCGCCGCGATGGTCCCGCCGCTGGGGGTCGACTTCGGGTTCGCCCATGACGGGGACGCCGACAGACTCGTCATGGTTGATGCTATGGGTAACGTGGTTCCTGATTCGATTCTCACAGTGCTAGCGCTGCGCGGACTCGGGGTGGCCGACGGCACAGCGGTCATATCTGAGAACAGTTCGAACGCCGTCGCCGATGAGGCCGAAAAGCTCGGCCTGAAGGTGCTCAGGAGCCGTGTGGGGAAGACCTTCGCTGTTTTAGCGGGTGAAGGGGGGGTCTTCGCGGCTGAACCGAGTAAGGTTGTAGACCCGAAGTGGGGACTTTGGGAGGATGGTATCAATGCGTCGGCCCTAATCGCGACGCTGCTCTCTTCTGACCCGGGGCTCCTTGGAAGCGTGACTCGGGAAGTCAAGTGGAAGTACAGGCAGATGAACCTCCGGGTCCCGGTGAGAATGGATTTCTTGGCCGCTGAGGCGAAGGAGGCGTTCAAGCGGCTAGGAATCTCCGAAGAGCGGACCCTAGACGGGTTGAAGCTTGTACTCGAAGACGGTTCCTGGGTGATGTTCAGGCCGTCTGGGACCGAGCCTATAACCCGGCTCTATTGCGAGTCGCGCGACGTGCAGGGGCTAGACATGCTGGTCCAGCTTGGGACACAGTGTGTGCAGTCGTCTAGAGACAGCCGTGTCACTGTATAGACCCACGGCCTCCCCGCGCGATGAGGGACTCGATAAATACGCCTCTGAGACGTGCGCTGTTTTGTGCCAGAGCCCAAGGCTATAGCGAAAGTGCTGGCATCTGGATACATGCTTGACGCCAAGGCCTTCGATATGATCAGTTCGCTCCCGGCAGGGACAGATGCCGACGGTCTGGTCGAGAAGCTCCTTGCGCAGAAGGCGGCTATGTCAGCAGAAGCGAAAGTTATCACCGAGGGCGACGTTGCGAGACTAATCCCCCGCGAGGCGCCGCTGGCCCGCGAGGCATCTGAAGGGCACACCCCGGCAGAGCTCGAGGTCCTTTCTGATCCTACACAGGCCATAGCCCCCGCCGAGGGGGCAGAGGGTTTCGGCAAGCTCTTTCATGACAGATACCGCCGACTCTTTTCCATAGTACAAGAGAGGCTCGACACTCGCGACAGCGCGACCGTAGCGGCCACCAAAAGCTTGGCGCCGGGGAAGAGAGTCATGGTGGCAGGACTACTGGCAGACCGTTCAAGCCGAAGGGGGAGCGTCGAAATCCGGGTCGACGACCCGACGGGCATCCTGAAAGCGGCCTGCCAAGACGCGCTGGCGGAGAAGGCGGCCTTGGAGGCTCCCCTCGACAGCATGGTGGTGGTTGAAATCGCGCGCGCGCGGTCGGGGTCATTGTTCGTCGATTCCCTCGTTCTCCCTGACGTCCCTGGACACAGGGCCGTCTCCAGCTCCCACCGCGTCTATGCGGTCCTCCTCTCAGACCTGCACATAGGGAGCAGGATGTTCCTGGCTGATGACTTCCACCGCTTCATTCAGTGGCTCAATGGGAACCTGGGGGACAGGGATGTAGTTAGCCGTATCAAGTACCTGGTAGTCGCCGGCGACCTGGTCGACGGGGTCGGCGTCTATCCAGGCCAGGAATTCCAGCTCGCGGAGAGGGACCCGAAGAAGCAGTACGAAATGGCTGGCGAACTCCTCGCTCAGGTGCCCGAACACATCCAGATTGTTCTTTCCCCCGGCAACCACGACGCCGTGAGGCAGGCTCTTCCTCAGCCTGCGGTCCCCATGGATATGGCCGAGTCGCTCTATGCCATGACCAACGTCAGGTGGGTGGGTGACCCCGCTTACATCAAACTCCACGGGGTGAACTTCCTGCTCTACCATGGAAAGAGCCTAGACGATGTCATAGCTACGACGCCGAACCTAGCCTATGACAGGCCGACAGACGCCATGAAGCTCCTCCTCAGGGCGAGGCATCTCGCGCCTACCTATGGGAAGAGAACCGCTCTCTCGCCAGAGCTTCGGGACTACATGGTAGTGGACCGGGTCCCTGATGTCTTTCATGCAGGGCATGTACACACCTATGGAGAGCTCACCTATAGGGGGACGCTGTTGGTCAACTCGGGGACCTGGCAGGCACAGACCAGCTTCCAGACGAATATGGGGCTCGAGCCTACACCCAGCATCGTCCCTGTGGTGGACCTTTCCCGGCTCGAAGTTCTGCGACGCAGCTTCGGCGCGGCTGGTTTCGCTTCCTAACTGGTGGCGCCGAAAGTTGGGTCTTCCGACAGCGCCTTCTCGAGTGTTTCTTCGTCTATCAGGAGTTGGATTTTCTTCGTCCTCCCCCGCCTCCCCTTGCTGACCACCGAGGCCTCAACGAGCCCTAGGAGGTCGAGATCTCCGAGTATCCCACTGAGCCTTCGTTGAGTCAGGACCTCCAGCCCAAGCTTCTTGCAGAGATTGGCGTAGGCAAGATAGAGCTCGCCGGTGTTTGTCCCTCCTTTGAATCTGGAGGCCGCAAAGAGTATTGCTTTGCTCTGGACTGGGAGGGACCTGATCGCTTCGTCTACCCTGTCGACCTCCATCTTGTCCGAGGCCTTTTTGATGCAGGTGTCGTCAATCTCCTTGAGACCCTCGCGTTCCGCTACCTCCCCAGCTATCCTCAGGAGGTCAATGGCTCGCCTCGCGTCGCCATGCTCTGACCCTGCCATGGCAGCACACAGATTGATGGCTGCGGGAGAGGCGACGCCTGGCCTGAACGCCACGCTCGCCCTCTCTGTAAGTATCTCCCTGAGCTCTTCAACAGCATATGGCGGGAAGACAAGCTCCTCTTCGCTGAGGCTGCTCAGAACCCGGGGATCGAGCCCTTCCTTGAACTTCAGGTCGTTCGAAATCCCTACCATTGCGAGAAATCCCGGGGACAGTTTGTTTCCAGAGCGAGTGAAAGCATAGAGTATGTCATCACCAAAGAGCTTTACAAGGTAGTCAATCTCGTCGAGGACCAAGACCACTTTCTTCTTGTTGGTCCTTATGTTCTCCGAAATCCTGTCGACGACCTCCCCTATTGCAAGACCGGTGAGTGGTATCTGCTTGTCCTTGCTCAGGTCGAGCGAGCGTGCGAAATCTGCAAGGGTCCTGTACTCGCCGTCCGCCAGACGGGTGTTGACATAGGCAAGGACTAAGTTCGGGTTGTTGGCTTCGGTCTTGAGTTTGGCAAGGACATAGTTGGTGACCGCGGTCTTTCCAGTCCCTGTCTTTCCGTAGAGCAGGAGGTTCGAGGGCTTCGACCCTCGGAGGATTGGTGCGAGGATCTGGGCGACGGCCCTAGTCTGGGGATCACGGAACGGGAGATGGGCGGGGACGTAGTCGGGGCTCAGGGCGTCCCTGTTGACGAAGAGTGGTTTGCCTTCTTTTGCCTTGCGAAAAATCTCGTCGATCGCTTCAGACAATCGCGAACAGTGGAAACACTGGCGTAGATAGGTGTTTTTTGGTTGGCCGCCGCGCACCCCCCATTTTAGTTGGGAGTTATGCGGCAATGGCTGACTAGAATCATGATATACATGA
>JAKACC010000092.1 GCA_021796515.1 archaeon
TCACGATGACATGAAGGGGGTGCTCCTGATGGCCTACGGCGGCCCTGCGTCTCTCGACCAGGTGGAGGCGTACTACACTCACATACGTCGCGGGACGAAGCCGACCAAGGAACAGCTCGACGACTTGGTCGCGAGGTATGTAGCCATAGGCGGCGGCACCCCTCTCCTCGCGATCACCGCGAGCGAGGCGGCGGCGCTGGAGCTGGCGCTGAAATCCAGGGGAGGGGCCAAGGTCTTCGCCGGGATGAAGCACTCCCCGCCGTTCGTCGCGGACGTCATGGCGAAAGCGAAGGCCGAGGGGGTCACCGAGCTGCTCTGCGTCGCGCTCGCGCCCCACTACTCGGGGATAGGCGTCGGAGGGTACGCCAGGGCGGTGGACGAAGCTAACTCAAGGCTTGGCGGGCACTTCAAAGTCACGTTCGTGAACTCTTGGCACGACAACCCCGGGCTCGTCTCCATGTGGGCGGGCCGGATCGGAGAGGCGGCGAAGTCCCTGGGCCCGGACGCGTCCGTCGTCTTCTCCGCGCACAGCCTGCCTGAGCGGATCATCCGCGAGGGGGACCCCTACAAGGTCGAGCTCCTCGAGACCTCTGACCTGGTCGCCAGGGCCGCGGGGTTGAAAGACTGGACCTTCGCGTTCCAGAGCCAGAGCAAGACGGGAGAGCCGTGGCTCGGCCCTGACATACTCGACCACCTCCAGACCCTTTTCGACGCCGGGAAGAGGAAGTTCATCTCGGCGCCGATAGGGTTCGTGTCAGACCACCTCGAGGTGCTCTACGACATAGACGTGGAGTGCAGAGGATGGGCGAAGGAGAGAGGGGCGGAGCTGGTGAGGTGCAGGTCCCCCAATGACTCGCCCGAGATGGTGGCGGCGCTCGTCCAGATAGCGGAAGCCAACGGGTTCGCCTAAGCCGAGCGCCGCAAGGCCGGGAACAAGGTAATAATTCAGGCCATGTAACAGCCTGGACGTCCGTTTCATGCTCGCGCTCCAGGCACGCGCCCTCTCGAAGACCTACAGGAAAGCCAAGAGGCCCGCCCTAGACGGGGTGGACCTCGACGTCGCGTCCGGGCAGATCTTCACGATGCTCGGCCGGAACGGCGCGGGGAAGACCACGTTCCTCAGGATAGCGAGCACCCAGCTCCTGCCTTCGTCAGGGAGCATCACCGTCCTGGGGCTGGACGCGGTGAAGCAGGCCAAGGAGCTCCGTGAGAAGATCGCCATGACCCCCCAGGAAGCGGAGACGGTGTACCCGCTCACCCCCAGAGACCACGTCCTCCTGAGCCTCCGGATGCGGGGGATGGAAAAGGCGGAGGCTGAGAAGCGCGCCCAGCGGGCGCTCGACGACCTGGAGCTGAGCGATGTGGCGGACACCAACTCCGACTGGCTCTCTGGAGGGCTCAAGCAGAGGGTGATAGTCGCAATGGCGCTCAGGACCGACGCGGAGCTCATCTACCTGGACGAGCCCTCCATCGGGCTCGACCCCCTGTCGAGGAGAAAGGTCTGGGACCAGCTCACCCTCCTCAAGAAGACCGGGAAGACGATAATCCTCACGACCCACTACATGGACGAGGCGGAAGCGCTGTCTGACAACCTGGTCATCATCGACAAAGGGAAGGTCGTGGCGTCCGGGACCCCCCGGAGCGTGAAGGCAGCGGTGACGAGCAGGGCGACCAGGGTGGACGTCTTCGACAAGTTCACCCAGAACGAACTCGAGGCCTACGGTCACGTGGTGTCTATAGCCGGAAGGCACAGGGTGCTGACTGACGCCGACGGCGCCCGCAAGTTGGGGGACACAGCGGTGGAGAGGGGGGCGAGCATCGCCATAGCCCCCGTGACCCTGGACGACGTGTTCGTCGACATAGTGGGGGAGTCTGAGAAGGAGGAAGAGCATGAAGGGTAGGCAGACCCTCCGCTCGCTCTGGGCCATAATGTACTACCTCGGGTTCACCCCGATGATCAGGAACCCGCTCTTCGTGGCCTTCGTCTTCTCTCAGCCGTTCACGCTCCTCTTCATCCTCCTCGTCGTCAGCAACGGGGCAGCTCTCCCCTACGGCCTCGCCGGCGCCTTGACGATGGTGGTCACGGAGCTGGGGCTCTTCGTCGGCACCGACCTGGCCTCCTACAAGATCCAGAACAGGCTACAGGACATGGTCGTCGCCTCGCCCGTCTCGCCGCTCGTCTACATGTTCGGGGTGGCGCTCTCCGAGCTGGCATTCGGCGCCCCCGCTCTCGTCATACTTTTCGGGCTCATCGCCGAACAGGGCGCGACGGCTGCTGCGCTTGGGTCCGCCTTCGGGGTGGTGATGCTCCTCTGGGTGACGACCACCAGCATCGGCTTCTTCTTCTCAGCCTACGCCCCCAACACCCAGAACGCTTTCGTGATCAACGGGTTCATCACCACGTTCCTCTCCGTGCTCCCGCCCGTCTACTATTCGGTCGACGCGCTTCCGGTGTATCTGAGGCCCCTGGCAGAGGCGATACCTACTACTGAGGCGGCGTCACTGTTCCAGGGAGCCATGGGGCTCGGCCACACGATCGCGCCCGTCTGGGGGTTCGCAGTCCTGGTCGCGGCCACCCTCGTGATGCTTCTCCTTGTCTCCTTCAGGATGAAGTGGCGCGAGAGCTGAGCCAGGTGAAGGTGCGACACGGTTTATAACGAAGCATCTGGTGCTCGATCCACATGTCAACCACTTCCATACCGCTTCTGACGACTAACTACATGCCCGGATACAAGGTCGACAAGGTCCTTGGTCTCACCTACGGGATAACCGTCCGGTCGCGAGGGATCGGGGGGAACCTGATGGCCGGGCTCAGGACCATCAGAGGAGGGGAGATCAACGAATACACCGAGATGGCCCACCAGGCCAGGCAGCAGGCCCTCGACAGGCTGGCGGACCACGCGAAGGCGCTCGGCGCCAACGCCGTGGTGAGCGTGATGTTCGACTCGACGGAGATCGGCACGACCATGGATGAGATAATCGCATTCGGCACCGCGGTGGTCGTGGTCCCTGTCGCAGAGGCGCAGCAACTGGTCAAGCTGAGCTGAAGAGAAGCGAGAGACAGCAGGCGCCGGGTGTAGGATTCGGACCTACGCGACCGATGACGGTCACGGGCTCGCTTGCAACGGTCTCAAGGCCCGCGCAATAACCACTCTGCCAACCCGGCCCGGAAGGGCATGCCCTTGGCTAGCTTCTTATCCTTTAGCGAAGGTGCGAGTTCATAAGCCGAACCCTGGCGTTGCTGCGCCATGGACGCGGTCGTCCGTCCTGCACGTGCCTCTGACAAAGAGCCGCTGATGAGCTTCATCAGGAACGTCTGGGGAGGGCACGACTACATCCCGAGCGTCTGGGACGACTGGCTCGCGGACACGAGGAACAGGATGTTCGTGGTGGAGGTCGGCGGCACCCCCGTGGGGATGAACAGGCTGAGGTTCCAGGAGGACGGGTCCGCTTGGCTCGAAGGGGTGAGGGTCCACCCCGCCTACCGGGGGAGGGGGCTGGCCTCTATGCTCGGTGAGAACTCGATGAGGGTCGCGAGGGAGAGAGGGGCCGGGGTCTTCAGGCTGACCAGTGGCTCGCGCAACAAGGCCGCGCACAGACAGATCGCCAGGATAGGGTTCACCGAGGTCGCGAGGTTCAGCGTCTACGAGCCTCGGAGCGGGATGCGGAAGGGGACGTGGGGAGAGCGGGTCCCGCCCCGGGAGGCGAGGAGGGTCGTTGGCCTGCTCCGGGGGTCGCCTGAGTACGCGAGGGGGCGGGGGGTGCTCTGGCACAACTGGAGCGCGACGTCGCTCGGACCAGACATGGTCAGGTCGCTGGTCGAGAAGGGCGCCGTCTGGCGCCACGGCGGAGCAGTGGCGGTGATGAGGTCGGGCGGTGAAGGCGAGGGGTCGTGGCGGGAGGTCGGCTTCTTGGGCGGGACCCCTGACGACGCTGCCCGCCTGGCCAGGACCTTGCTCGGCGGGAGCGGAAGAGCCGAGCGCCGGGCCTTCGTCGTGCAGGGGTCGCCCATCGTCCACGCCCTCCGGGGGTCTGGGTTCGGCAGGGTCCTCTCCAACGTCCTGTTCGAGCGCTCCGCCAAGGACTAGCGCTCCTCTCGCCGGCGTCGACGGTTCCCTTGGGTCGTGGCGGACTCCGGAGGCCCCATGGACCGAGACCCGGTCGTGTCTGACCGCCGCCGTGGGCCCCCAGGCTGCCGGTGGACACGTCGGGCCCGCCGCAAACCCAAAGATTAAGACGGCCGACCGAAGGAACCGGGTCCATGGTATCTGGCGCAGGAAAGGTGACGGTTCTGGGAGCCGGGCTG
>JAKACC010000019.1 GCA_021796515.1 archaeon
GCAAGGTGCTGACCTGGAGCGAGGACGAGGAGACAGGGACGAACGTTACGTTGAGCGGGCGCACAATGGAGATGGCGCCGAATACCTCCGCGTAAGTCAGGTAGCCCACTGAGGTGAAGAGCTCGTTTGCGGACGGGTCGTAGATCACTATCTGCTGTCCGGCGGTGCCCTGGCCGTAGTGGAAGCTGGTTCCGTCGTAGATATCGCCGACCGCCCCCGTCACAGTGTCGTAGAAAGCGAGGATAGGATACCCACCCATGCTCACGGCGGTGTAGACCTCGCCGTTAGCCGGGTCGTAGACCGCAGCCGTAGTGCCGCAGTACACGGCATTCGGCACGGAGGAGCAGGGCAGGGGTGTGACTGCTATGACGTTCCCGGTGGTCGCATTGACTGCGGCCAGCTCGAAAGAGGAGGAGAAGCCATCACCCACGGTGTATATCGTCCCCGTCTTGCTGTCTATCGCCATGGCGTTGGAGAGTGGAACGCTAGAATTGGTCACGACAGCGTCAGTGGAGCCGTTTATTGCGTAGAGCCTGTCACTACCCTCTACCTGGCAGTAGCCGATACATTCCTCTCCCCCGAGGGCATATACATACCCGGTGACGGAATCGTAAGCAATTGCGCCCGTCGCCGAAGGGTGGGCGCCAAGGCTTATGTTCCCCACCAAGGCGTTGGTGGATGCGTCTATCACGAACACGAATCCCTCATTGGCGTTGCTCCCAGTGACGAATATCCTGTTGCTCACAGGGTCGTATGCTGCCGAAACCAGGCTCACTCCCTCAAACGGACTGCCGGTGGTGGTGTTGACGGGTATCGTCGTGACGACCGCGTCCGTCCTTGTGTTGAACACGGTGACGTTATCGTACGTGAAGGAATTGCACGTGTATCCTCCGCCGCCAGGAAACGGAGTACAGCGGACCGAGGCCACGCTGCTCCGGCTGTCGACGACGTAGAGGTATCCGTTGGTGGGGTCATATACCATCCCTCCGATCGAAACGGTCGGAACAGGCACGTTACCCTCCACCTGGCCCGTGGTGGCATTCAGGACCCACAGGGTGCTCGTCTGCTGGTCGGCGACGAAGACCATGCCGTCGCTGGAGTACGCGATCGTGCCTGGAGTTGCCCCGAGCAGGATTTCAGATGCGACAGTGTTCGACGAGCCGACGACTGAGACAGCGTAGGAGTTAGAGGACGCCATGTACACCTCTCCGTTCGCGGCATTGACGCTAGTGATGGTGTTGACCGGGAATTCCTGCCCCCCAGCTAATTTAGTGATGTTCGCGACCATGGTGCCTGTGGCAGGGTTGACGACCGACATCCCGTACGCATATTCATAGGGAGACTGAAAGACAGGGTTGGAGACGTACAGGTCCCCGTTCGCAGGATTGAACGTTGCGGCAGCCGCGCACGCACTGCCCCCCACCTTGGCGGAAACTGACGTGCTTGCATTGAATGAATACAATCCACCACCGCTGCTGCACCCAAAGAAGTAATATCCGAACGCAAGGTACGCCAAGCCGTTGCGGCTGTCGTAGGATATCGAGTTGAGGTTAGGGGGGCTCAGCGTCGCATTCGAGACTATCGCCCAGGGCGAAGGTTTCAGGACGAGGACAGATGACCCAGAGAAGGTGCTGTTCTCGAACAGGCCTCCCAGGTATACCGTACCGTGCACCGGGTCGACCGACATCGAAGAGAAATACCGATAGCTCCCATTGCCGCTTGTGGAAACTGTGAAGTTGGATTCGACGGCGCCGGTCGCTCCTGAGACCTCGTAGATTACCTGTCTGACGTACGATGCAGTAGTAGAATTATCTATCTCCGCGAGAGCGTAGAAAGTGTCGGTGGAGCTCGCGAAGCCTGCGGATTGGATTCCGGCGATATATTCTGGTGCAGAAGGATTCGGGAGGGGAACGACGGCGATTACAGCGCCGTTTATCGGATTGATGATTGTGACTGTGGTGTCAACGGAGAAAGAAGGGTGGGAATAGAAGGAGCTGTTGGTCACGAGCAGGTCGCCGCTCGACGGGTCCACAGTTAGCGTATAGATACCACTACCAGTGACGGCGAACTCCTTGGTTATGCGCTTGGCCGTCACGTTCACCCCCAAGATGGTGTTGGGTGCGTTCGCGCTCAGGACGTAGAGCAGTCCATCCACAGAGTCGTATGCAAGCTGTCGGATCTGTTGGTTATAGGCGCCGTACGAGGTTAGGACCGGGCCAGGGTACGTGGTGCCGTTGTAGAGCAGCAGCTGCTCGGAATAGACGAACCCGACGTCCTCAGTCACGCCAGAACCGTTGACAAGGACCATCTGCGTGCGAGGTGGGAGCTGCGGGACGTACGGCCCCACGTCGCGCACCGTGTATGGATAGTAACCGTCGGGGAAGCTGTAGCTGATAGTGCTAGACGTCGACGTCTTCGTGACGTTGGCGAACGTCATTGTCCACGGCGTCCCCTGCGGGAGGCCGCCTTCGACGAATGTCACCTGGTAGGTGGGGCCGGAGGGGAGGTAACCGAACTGGTATATCGGTTGAGAGAAAGAGCATTCGGAGTAGGAGGAGGTGCAGCCAGGACCGGTCGGCCAGTAAGCGGTTACTGTGTATGTCCCGCCTATCCAGCCCTGGCCTCCTGTGGTGAAGTTGTCCTGGAAGAGACCAGTGGTGGCGTTTACTGCGACGGTGTCCGAACGGATGACAGTGCCCAGCGGGTCCGTAAGGGTGACAGTAGCGAATGTGGTGAAATTGACATGCGGGCTCGTCGTTACGTTCCCGTTGACAAGTACCGTCTCGGTGCCTGAGTAGAAGCCAGAGTTCGTGCGGACGTTCACTGTCCACAGGCCTTCTCCTCCGCATATCGAGTACTGGACGGGGACAGAGACGTTGGCGCCTTGAAGCTCGACGTTACCGCCGTATGGCGACTGGCAGTAATCTATGACACCCATCTCACCGAAATTCCCGACGTACGATACGGCATAAGTGTAGTTCCCGTTGGGCTCGGTGAAGGAGACGGTGGACGGCGCTGTCGCGGAGGAATTGAAACCGCTCAGGGTGGCGCCCCACAGCACACCGTCCGGGAGACCTGACTCGTCGAAAGTGACAGTGTGGCAGCCCGAGTTAGTGAACTGGATCGTCTGCGACACGTCGCTCCCGTTGACGACGAGCGTCCTCGAAGAGGGTGAAGCGCAGTAGCCGCCCGCGGCGGTGATGTTGAAGTCGTAGACACCGTTCGGTGCAGAGTATGTGATGGTTGTGCCTGTGGTGAATTTGGGTGAAGCACCGGCCGATACCATGCCCCACTGGTCTCCAGTAGGCAGTCCAGACTCGGCAAAGGTGACATTGAAGCGCTTGTCAAAGATCACAGAGACAGTCCCTGAGCCAGGGTTCGGGCCGTACAGTTGACCGTTTGCCGGGTCGAAGGACAACCCCTGTAGTCCGCCGCTGGAAAGTGCGAACGACGTTGTACCGCCTTCGAAGCCCATGGCAATCGACCCGGCGATAGCGCCTGAACTAGGGTCGAACGCTGTCACATTCCAGGACACAAAGGGTGAGCCGAGGGAAGATGCGAAGTAGACGTACCCGTTCGCGTGGTCATAAGTCACTCCGACTGGATAACAGGTGTTCGATTCATACGTGAGGCCGCAAGGTATATCGATGACTGACGACGTATTAGCCTGTGGATTGACGACGTCGACCGGGTAGGTGATTCTTCCATATCCGCTGCTCCCGCCTTCCTCATAGATGGTCCCATTCGGCACAATCCCGGCGGTATCTGCGCCCACTACCGACACGTCGTCATTGGGAATCGGTATCCTCGCCACAACTGCGTTCGTGCTGTTTATCGCGTACATGTCCTCGTGTCTTAACGCCACGTTGGAGCCGCAGTACCAGACAGTGACGTACATCAGACCGTCGTTACTGTCGAACAGGGGCGCAAACGTCCAGCAGCCCCCAAGGCTCAGTGGAGCCGTGAGCGAATCGTTTGTCGCATTGATGATCTCGACAGATTCGGTGGCGCCGTACTGCCCAGTCACATAGATTTCGTTACTGGAAGGGTCATAAGCGATGGCGTTAGCCCCAAACCCATCAGGTAGCTGGACCTGCTTCAACATCGTCCCGTTTTCTGTGTCAAGGACGGCGACAACGGGCGCAGGACAACTTGAAGACGTAATGTACAGATACCCATTCTTTGTGTCGAAGGTCGACGCCGGGGCATAGAGCCCACACTGAGTGTCAGCAGGAGGGAGCACTGTCACCGACTTCACCACCCTGTCTGTGCTCGGGTTGACCTCGAACACTGTGGTGTTGCTGCCATCGACCACAGCAGACACAAAAATTATCCCGTTGGAGGGGTCAACCGTTATCGAGGTCGGCGTCACGGCGCCGCCGAACGGACCGGGCGCGTTTCCAGGGAGTAAGGTGTTGTTGTACAGCAAGAGCGTGTTTTCCACGTAACCTGCCGTGTCGTTGGGTGGTATTCCTCCAGAGGAACTCGGCTGCGATAGAGTTGTGGCTAGCTCCGGCGATGCGTTGGAAGGCGAGGCGTTGCTATGGTGGAGTATCACGGCGCCAGATACGATGCCTATGATTGTGCTGGCCGCGCCGGAGAAGACCCCCAAGAGCGCTCCGCTGAGATATTCGAGCGCGGAGACAGCCCAGCTCATGAACGAAAGACCGCTCTGAACCATAGCCCCTGGCGACATCGTGAGACCCGAAGGCGAATCTTCGGGGACGAGCTTGGCCACCAGGACACTTCTTTCCACGTATCCCTGACCTGACTGGGGCTGGGAGGGTGGGGTGGAAGAGGGAGGATGCAGGAACCAGTTCGACGCACTTGCGATGGGGACGAAGGGACCAAGCGCCATCAACACGGTCACGAAGACGGCGAGGGCCCTCATCCTGCCTGTCGCAGAGCGCCTATGCATAGGGAGCGGTGTCAAGGATCGCCCCTTCGCACACAAACCCACGTCCCGCTCGCCTCTGACCCTGTTGCGCGAGATAGAGAGCGCCGGCTCCCCATGAGCATCTCGCTGACTGCGGCTCAGCCAAAATATAAGAGGCAGTTTTCCTGAAACCAGTAAACCCGCATTTCGGAACCCCCATGGAGCGCACAGGAACCGACCATCGGGATGAGCGTTCAGACACAGCCTGCGACGGTGGCGCTCGATGGCGGCGAGGCTGGCCGAGGGACGCGACTCCCGCCTAGGTCGTTGACCGCGCATGACTCTGCTTCGCGACGGCGCTTCGCCTCGGTGGTGTGCTCTGGCTCGTCAGGGCGCGCCAGGTTGGTTCTAGGGAGCGGGGACAGACTCGGAACTGCTCGCAGCAACCGTGGACCCGTGGCCTTTGGTTGGAGCCCTCTGAGCAAGACAGAAGATGAAACAGATGCCGAAAGGTTCGACCCCAACGGGTGCGTCTGAGACGTCGGCCGACCCGTCTTCACTCTGCCGCGCAAGTCGCGCGTCTCCAGTGAACCCAGGTTAGCCTAGTCATTCCCAGGTGTGGCCGCTTTGAACCGGCAACCGCAGAGAATCGTGGGAGCTAGAAATCCGGCGGCAGGTCAAGCCGTCAAACATACGACTTGGCGGTCGAATCGGCCATGAAAATCGGCGCGCTTGATGCAGATCAGCGGGTCCCGCGACACCGCTCCGGTCGCGCATAGGGTGTTGAGTTCTCCCCTTCCCGGTTAGCCAAAATCACTCAAGAACAGAAAGGACCGAAGAGGTATAGGATTACAACGGCGTACTGGTCAGATTGAATGGCAACGTGAGCGAAACGTGGTATGATGGGAAGGAGGACGCCCTCGGGATACAACTGAAGAGTAAGGGCTACTGGAAGAGCGCCGAAGTCTCCAAGAACGTGGCAGTAGACTTGTCTGAAGACGGTGACATAATCGGGGTAGAGATCCTCGGAGCTAAACGTCCCTTCAAATAGGACGCTCCACTTATTGTTTCCAAGGTATCGAAGAAACGCGATTCATAAACAGACGGAGTCGGATTGGCGCGACTGGCGAGGATTTGGGTTCCTCTCATTCAGCGTTGGTTCGGAACTCACCATCTTCATGAACGGAATCCTTTCCGGGCAGGGACTCCGTGGGGTGTATTTCCAATCCAAAACTTGTGAACATCGCCAAGGCGGGAATGCATGACGCGCCACCGAACTCCTTCCTCGCGAGGGCGCGGGGGGCTACAGCTTCGTCTGGACGGTGGCCTCGCCGCGGAGGACCCCCCTGGCCCTCAGCCACCCCAAGAGGGAGTGCCCCGACGAGGACGCCACGGAGAGCCCGACCAGGGCGAGGGACGCGGACCTGAGGAGCGCCATCAGCTGCGGCCAGGTCCAGGCCCAGGTGGGGCACCAGGTAGGGTCGTTCCCCGACGCCGGCGGACAGGAGCCCCCGCCGATCACGCTCGGCTGGACGAACCAGGTCAGTATGATGAGGGCGTTGAACGCGTCGAAGAAGTAGAGGGCAGGGGTGGCGACCCCCAGGACGGCTATCACCGGGACAAGGGTCACGTTGAACTGAGGGGCGTAGATGTAGGTCCCGAGCAGATAGGCGGTGAGGGCGAGGAAGCTCCGTGGGACCAGAGGCATCTTCATGGTGTAGATCCTGAGCAGGAGGAGCGCCATGACCGCGTACCCGAAGTCTTTGGCCAGGTGGGAGAACGGGTTCGAGAACCACGGGATCCAGATGTACCAGGCGTCCTCCAGCCCCCACCCCGAGAAGTAGCTGACGAACTGCTGGAACCACCCGAAGTTGAACAGCGCTATGGGGACGAAGCAGACCCCGGCGGCTGCGAGCGAGACGGCGAGGTATCTCAGCCGCGGGCTCCTCCCGGCCAGCTCGAGGAGGAAGACGGGGAGGAGGACGACCGCTATCCCCTTGGTGGCAACCGCCGCGCCCAGGAAGACCGCCGACCAGCCTGGCCTCTTCTCGACGAAGAACTGGAGAGCGAGGACCACGAAGAGCGCGTCGAAGAGGTCGAAGTTGTACACGCTGTAGATCAGCATGCTCGGGAGGAAGAAGTAGACAGGGTTCAGCTCTGTCCCGAGGGCCCTGGAGAGGCGCCAGGTCGACCACCCCATGACGGCTCCCGCCGCAAGGCTGAGGACGCTGAAGGCGTCGTAATAACCAGTGTATAGACCTCCGACAACACCAGAGACGTACCCGCCGACGACTCTCGCCATGTAGAGGAAGAGCCCGGAAAGGGGAGGATACTCGAGGAAGGTGCCGGGTGAAGAGTCGGGGACCTGCCCCGCGGCCACCCACCCCCGCCCCCAGAAGGAGGCGATGTCGCTGTAGATGTTGGGGACGCTCAGGTTGGAGTGCACGAAGGCGCTGAACAGGACAGCCGCCACCGCCGAGCTCATCGCCGCCCACATCAGGCGCCGGTCAGCCATGGGTCGTCGGTCGGCCGTCCGTATAATATGGTTGCGCCCGGACGGAGGCGCGGCTCTCCTTTCCGGGAGCAGGGCGCCCCTCCTGGGGTCGGCGCCGCAAGAACGGCATAGATTATTATACCGTGAAGAGACCCGCACCCTTGTTGGTAACGATCGCGCTGCCTGACCTGTCGACGACGTTCCTCATTGCCTCCATAGTCCCGATCATCATCGGGTTCATAGTCGGGGTGATAATCAGGAACGCCATCAAGATCGGGATAGCGATCGCCGTGCTGGTCGTCCTCCTGATCGCCGTGGGGATCCTCACCCCTTCCCAGGTGCTGACGCCGCTCGCCAGCCTGGTGAAGTCAGGGTCGACGCAGGCCGCCGTCACCGCATACGCCAACAGGGTGGCCGGATACCTCCCCTACTCGTCCGTCACCTTCCTGATAGGGCTGGCGGTAGGGCTCTGGAAGGGCTGAGCCGAGCGGCGCACCCACTGCCTCTGACCTGATCTCCAGTTTCAGAGTCTCCCTGACGGCGCCGGAAAGCTCACGCGACGGTCAGCCGACGACCCATTCTTGCGGCGGGCCCTGGACGCCGGCGCAGTCTACCACTCCCTCGACCCTCCGCAGGAACGACGGGCAGGCGAAACAGACGAGGAAGGCGACCTCCTTCTTCAGCACCGGGCAGTCGACGCTCTCCTTCTTCATCCTCGAAATCGCCTTCGGGCTCGCCGCCCCCTTCAGCTCCGCCGACACGACCTTGGGGACCTTCTTGGGCTTGGCCGAGGGGTAGATGTTCACCTTGAACTTCGTCTCTTGAGACACGAGGTTCCCTTCGCGGCGACGGGATAAAAGCCTGAGGGTTGTCGGTTCTGTTAACTCCGTGACGGGTTCATCTCCCTGTTAACTGTCGTCGGGTTACGAGAGACCTATCTCTTGCCGTAAACTACGCCGTGGTCGCAGACCCTGTCGAGCAAGATGGTATTCGTCTCATCGACTGGAAGATAGAGAAGTCTACATTTCTGGCCGAAGTCATATGCCCATAACCCTCCGAGCTGCCCATGCTTGGGTTTGCCTAGTGTTCTAGGGTCCTCGGCCTGAGTAAGGTCTCTTATTGCTTTCTTGATACGCGTTTGAAGTTCTCCAGAGGCGTGTTTGTACCCTCTCTTGAACTGATTCGAAGGGTCTGTCTCCCACACCAAGCGAAACTACTCCGAGTCTAGCCAATCAAACAGACTATCGATGTTGCTAAAATGTCTCGATTCTCCCTTGCTCCGCTCCTCTCTGCTAACTTTCACTTCCATGTCCTCGATAGGACTAATCTCCTCCACGTTGGAAACAAATCCGATTAAAGGGGCTCCTGAGTTTATGTTGGCGTATCCGGTTGCGCTTCTAACCCATTCCACCGCGGAGGTGGTATTCGCATAGCATACACTCGCGTTGCTAGACATCATTTCTTAGTTTCCTCCTTTGAGCCTCTTAGTAGTTTCTCGGGGGACTTCTGCGAAGATGCTGACTCCCCAATTAGCATTATACAACGGCTCATCATTAGGAAGGAAGAACGCTTTCTTAGTCTCGGGGTCAATTCCTCTAGATACCTTGTTCAAAACAAGTCTTATCTTGAGTCGAGTCCCGTCTTCCAAATCGTAGACATTAGGTTCTTCCCTGACAACTTTAAACTCCAAGTCCTCTGCCTCGATCTTCCCCTTTGGACTATCGATAACTGATATAGTCCTCTTCTTGTTAGGCAAAGAGAACAAAACCTCCTTTCTCTCTGGCCTTATAAGTGTGCTCCGGACTTCGGATACAGTTACTGCGTTCACCTTGGGTCACACTCTCAATTGAGGGGCCTCTGGCTTAAAACACTACCTTTTGGAAAAACTAGGACTGCAGAGAGGATGCTATCTAGGAGTCAAGACCTGGGTTTCCAACCTTTGTGTCATTTAGACTCGATGGCATCCTGAAAAACAACCCGAACACAACCAACAGTGTCGCAGAGCACCGCGACTATTGCAAAGGACGGGCATTGGATGCTGAAGAGAGAGTCAAAGACCTTGAGAGGAGATTGGTCGATGCCTATACCGCCTTTGACAGAATGCAGCAACGATTCGAGAATATGGGGCAGAGACCCCCGAAAGGTCAGGGGCAGATCGAAGAATGAACGTGGTGAAATGCCCCAAGTGCGGAAGAAACCTCATCGCCGAAGAGATTGCTAACCATAAATGCCCGCCAACCCAGATAGAGTCGGTCATTACCCTCCATTACTCTTCGTTCATTCCTCTCAAAGTTAATGGAAAGGGTGTGCCATACTCGTCTCAGAAGACGGGAAACGGATATACAACATCAAACCTGTGCTGATTAGAGTCCGTTCACCCGACGACAGTTACCACCGAGATAATCCCGATGGAGAGTTACCAGTTCCGGGTCGTCGGCGCCGTTCCTGGCCCTCCCCCTCGGGGGCGCCCCGGTCAGACCCTGAGAGAGCGGACGTCGGAGAACAGGAGCAGGCTGAAGGAGAAGGCCGCCGTCCCCAGAGCGGCTAGCACGAAGTCGGGGCCGAGCCCGTACGCGGCGATGACCAACCCTCCGGCCACCTGTCCCGCGGGGCTCGCCGCCAGGCTCCCGACCTCGTCGATGCTCAGGTACCTGCCGAGCACGTCAGAGGGGACGAACCTCTGGACCCCCGTGAAGAACGTGGTGTTGCCGAACCCGCCGAAGGCCGTAGCCGCGAAGATGAACACGGCGGCGGTCGCGGGCGTCGGAAAAAGCACCGGCCCGAGGATGCACAGGCCGGCGACCCCCCAGGGGAACGCGAACCAGACCCCGAAGCGCCGCTCCGGGTGGAGCTTCCCCACCAGGAGCGAGCCGACGGCGAACCCGAGCCCACCTGCCGCGCCGAGAAGACCGAAGACGAAGGCAGGCTGGCGGAGGACGGCGCTCACGTACACCACCAAGAAGGTGAAGAATAGGCTGAGGAAGAAGTTGGCCCCGAACGACGCGAGGGTCAGCTTCAGGAGCCCTCTCTCCCCCCTGATGTACGAGAACCCGTCCTTGAGCTGCCGCATGAAGGGGGGGCGCTCCTTCCTGTCAGCCCCGGCCGGCGCCTTGGACGAAAGGGAAAGCGCGACGAAGACGACCAGGATGGCCGAGGCGACGTAGCTCGCGCCGTTGAAGGCCAGCGTCGCGGCCACCCCCACCGTGGCTATCAGAATCCCTCCGAACGGGCTCCCTACGATGGACGCCACTTCCTGGGCCGCGGTGAAGAGCCCGTTCGCAGAGCCCAGCTGTTCCTTGTCGACCGCCCGGGGGATGAACGAGTTGATGGCGGGGCGGAACAGCGACTGGCCCATCCCCAAGACGAACACCGCGCCGAGGACGACGTAGTACTGGAACCCGAAGAGCACGAGCGACAGGGCGAACGCGACCATGGTCGCCGCGCGGAACACGTCAGCCACCACCATCAGCCTCAGCTTGTCGTAGCGGTCTGCGAGTGTCCCGCTGAAGACCCCGAAGAAGACCCTGGGGACCACGCCCGCCACGCCGATCAGGGCGATGTCGAGGGCAGAGCCGGTGACGGTGTATACGAGCCAGTTTATGGCGAGGAGCCCAGCCGAAGACCCGATGGAGGAGGCCACCGAGCCGGTCCAGAGCCCGGCGAAGACCCTCTGGCGGAACAGGGAGGGGGGCTTTCCTCCGCTCCCTGCGTCAGGGGGTCCGGCTATCTTCTCCCCAGCTCGCCCGTGCGCATCAGGCAGCACCGTGCCCTGATGGCGTTGAATAGTCTTCTGCGCCTGCAGGGGGCCGAGGGGGCGGCGCCCGTCCGGCCGGGGCGGCCCGCTACCCGGAAGGGCGCGTCGTCCCGCTCCTCAGGACGAGGGTCAGCGCGCAGGCAGCCCCGAAGGAGACGAAGTAGGAGTAGTCGGCGCCTCCGAAGAGGTAGGCCAGGGCGCCGAAGGGGTAGCCGAGGTTGAGCGCCGGGACCATGAACGGGACGGATATCGCCACGGCCGCGGAGTACGCGGCGAGGGCCCGCCAGTCCCACGTGCGCGGGTCGGCCGCGCTCCCCACGGTCGTCCTCCCGAGGACGAAGCAGTCCACCAGGACCACCCCCAGCCATGGGGTGATCCAGTAGTCGAGGACTAGGAGGAACGACTCGAAGTTCGCGGCGAAGTTCGCCTGCCCGTAGAACGTGAGCGCGAGCCCCACCGCCCCGCCGGCGATCACGGCGACCCAGCGCTTCGTCCTCACGTCGAGGACGAGGGCGGAAAGGGAGTTCGTGTACAGGTTGAGCGAGTTGGCGGCGACAGCTCCGAGGAGGATGGCCAAGATGGCGTAGGGGCCGAAGGAGCCGGTCAGCTGGTAGAGCCCCTGGAAGAGCCCCAGGTTCGGGGTCAGGGTCCCCACGACCCCGCCGATGACCTCGACGGCGAAAGACGCGACCGCGCCCCCGGCCAGCGCGAACAGGGCGACCCTCCTCCCGGAGACCCCCGACGGGAGGTATCTGCTGTAGTCGGACGCGTATGGGGACCAGCTCATAAGATACGAGAAGGAAGCCGCCAGGACAACCCCCACCGAGCCGAGGGTGAGGGCCGGGTAGGCGGGGGCGACGAGGACCAGCTGCCCTCTGTCGGCCCCGAGGGCCGAGGCGAAGACCCCGAGGAAGAGGAACCCCAGGACCACGGCCATCACCTTCTCGTAGAGGTGGATGAAGTCGTGGCCGAAGACGACTATCAGGACCTGGGCCGCGACCAGGACCGTGGCTGCGGCGTAGTAGTTCAGGGAAGGCCAGACGACCTGGAGGGCCGTCACCCCGAGGATGGTGTTGACCACGAACCAGCCGACCGTGCTGAGCCAGTTGAGCCCGCCGAAGACGTAGTTCCCCCTCCGTCCGAAGGTCGCCCGCGAGGAGAGCATCTGGGGGAAGCCGAGCCTCGGCCCCATGGCCGCGGAGAGGCCGAGCATGGCCCCTCCCAGGAGGTTCCCAGCCAGGAGGACCGGGACAGACTGGGAGAAGGTGAGCCCGAAGGAGCTCACGGCGAGGACCCCTATGACGTAGTCCGCCACCGTCAGGTTCGCGGCGAACCAGAGGGTGAAGGTCCGCCCGGGGGAGCCGTGTCGCTCCTCCTCAGGGACGTGCTCGATCCCGGTCCTTTCGACCTCCGCCGGCCTGTCAGCCAACGGGGGGGTCTCCTGTCGCGAACGCTTCTAACACTTTCCCGGCCCGGGGCCGCTTTCCAGGGTCCCCGCCATCGCCATGACCCTTTCCCTCAGCTCCTTCCTACCGGCCAGGGAAGAGTACACCGCCAGGAGCCGCAGCTGCCGGGCCACGTCTGCCTCGGTCTCCTTCGTCAGCCTCGCCAGCTCCTCCTTCCCCTTCCCGGATATGATGTACCTCCGGACGTTCCCTTCCCGCTTCGGGAGCTCCGTGATCAGCCCCTTCCTGAGCAGCTCCCCGAGCATCAGATAGATGGACCCGGGGCCCGGGCTCCATTCGCCCGCGGTGGCGCGCCTTATCTCCCCGGCCAGGTCCGTCCCCGAGAGGGATGACTCGGACAGCATCTTCAGGGCCGCCAGGCGGAGCACCCCCTTGGGGACGCTGATCATCCGCTCCCCCGGACCATGCAGACGTGATTCAAGCGCGCATCATCTACCGCCAACGGTCCTTCGACGGAGCGGTGCGACCCCTTCTGTCATGTTAAGCTTTTCATACGTTCCGACGGGCCCGAGGGCCGAGAGCCACCTGAAACCATCCATCATAGTCCATGGCGGGGCCGGGAGCGGGAGGTACGTGAAGGACGACAAGCGGTACGGCGGGCTGGAGGAAGCGGTGGAGGCGGGGCTGTCGGCGATGAAGAAGGGGTCAGGGCTCGACGGGGTCGTCGCCGCGGTGAGGAGCATGGAGGACTCGGGGCTGTTCAACTGCGGGAGAGGGGCGTACCTCACGGCCGAGGGGAAGGTCGAGCTGGACGCGGCCGTCATGAGCGGAGAGGGGCTCGCTGGGGCAGGGGTGGGGAACGTGACAAGCACCCACACTCCGGTTACCTTGGCGAGGTGGGTGATGGAGAACACGAGGCACGTCCTCGTCGTAGGAAACCGGACCAGGGATTACGTCAGGCTCGCCGGCCTGGAAGTGGAGGAGCTCACGCCCTCGAAGCGCGTGGCTGCGAGGTTCGAGGCCCTGAGGAGGGAGGCGAAATACTCGGAACCCCTCCGCACGGTCCGCAGGTTCGAGGCGGGGGACACGGTCGGCGCGGTGGCCCTCGGGTCGGACGGGGTCCCCGCCGCGGCGGTCAGCACAGGGGGGACGTGGATGAAGCTCCCCGGGAGGGTGGGTGACTCGGCGATACTCGGGGCGGGCCTGTTCGCTGACTCGGGGCTCGGGGCATCCTGCGCCACCGGGACAGGGGAGGAGATAATCAGGGTGGGGCTCTGCATGAAGGCGTGCGAGTTCATGGGCGCGGACGACGCCCAGCGCGCGGCAGTGAGGGCGATAGAGCAGATCACGAAGGTCAGGGGGAAGGGGACGGCAGGGATAGTCACCGTGGACCTCAAGGGGGGGGGGGGGGGGGCTTTCAACACTGAAGCGATGGGTCGGGCGTGGTTCGACCCCCAGAAGGGGAGGGTAGTCGCTGCCGTCGGACCGGACCCTTGACCCGGGGCGATGGGAGGGACAGCGGGTGAATGCGAGGACACCGAAAGGGGCGTGGACCCTGGGGGGGTGAGCGCGGCCGTCGCCTTGGTGGCCAACGTGGTGCTGTGAATCGTCACACCATACTACCTGGGGGGCATACCTCTCCGGGGTCGTCCCCGGCCTGGCGCTCGCGATTCACGCCTTCGTGTCTGAGTTCGGGGTGCTCTTTGTCACCCTTGACGTGGGAGCTGCCTTTTTCCAGGGGATGGCGGTGTCCGGCCCCTTCATCTCTGGCGCGGCCCTGCTGAGCGCAGCCTACCTGTGGCTTGTGACCGACGGGGGATACCTTCAGGTCACGGCGGGGGGGACGACGATAGGGCTCCAGTTCAGGCTCCTGCTCTACGTCCTGGTCCTGCCGTCCCTCTGGGCGGCCCTGAAGGCACCGCTGTCCTACCTGGCATGGAAGGGGGCGTCGAAGGAACCGCCCGCCGTCCCCTAGGCCGGGGCGGGCATCCCGACCTTTCGGCTGAACTCGGCGAAACGGGGGTCGCGGACGAGGTCCGCGTAGAGGGGGTCCGACCTTATCACGAACCACCACGAGTGGAGTCTGGCCTGCTCCGACAGCCCCTCGAACGCCAGGTCGAAGTCCTTGAGGGCCACCCCGAAGGCGAGCTTGGCTTGCGCCTTCATGACCTGGTTCCCCTCCTTGAGGATGGCGGCGAAGGCGGACTCTGCCCCTGCGCGGTCGCCGGAGTATCCCGCGACCAGTAGTTTGAGTAGCTCCAACTCCTTTATCGACGGATTCACCCTGACGGCCTCTTCCGTCACGGCCCTTGCCTTCGCGTAGTCCTTCGCCTGCAGGTAGCAGGACACGAGGCCGCTGTAGACGAAGGGGGTCTTCGGGTGGAGCTCCTTCTGGCCCATATAGATAGCGAGCGCCCCCTGCACGTCTCCGGAGACCCTGCAGAGCTCCGCGAGGATCACGTGGTTGACCAGGGGGAGCGGGTCGAGGGACACCGCCTTCCGCATCGACTCGGCGGCAGGGCCGAGGTCCCCCAGGACAACGTCAGCCTCCGCGAGGAGCCTGAGGCAAGCGGCGAGGTTAGGGTTGATGCTGACCGCCTTCTGCAGGTAAGGCCTTGCCTCTTCGAACATGTCCCTGGCCATGCACGCCTCTGCCATGGCAGCGTTCGCCTCGACCGAGTCGGGGGCCAGCTCCAGGGCCTTCTGGGCGGCGGCCCACGCCTTCATCATGAATGCGTCGTAGTCGTTCCCGAACTGCGCCACGATGCGGCAGACGAAGGCGAGCTCAGCGTATGCCTTCACGAAGGTGGGGTCCTTCCGCAGGGCCGCTTCCAAGAGCGAAACGGCCTCCCTGAGGGCGTCGGGGGTAGCCTCGCTCATGACCTGAAGGGCGCGCAGGTAGTCGGTGTAGGCGTCCAGGTTGGGGGGGCGGAGGGGAGTCGCGGCCGGGCCAGGGAGCTTCGCCTTCAGCGCCCCGGCGACCTGCGCGGCGATGTCGCTCTGGATGGCGAAGACGTCGTCGAGGTCCCTGTCGTAGTTTTCAGCCCAGACGTGCCTGTCCTTCGTCGCGTCGATCATCTGGACAGTGACCCGCAGCCTGTTCCCCGCCTTCCTTACGCTCCCCTCGAGGATGATCCCGACCCCCAGCTCCCTGGATATCTCCCTGATCGGCTTTGGGGCCCTCTTGTACTGCATCACAGAAGTCCGCGAGATGACCTCGGTATCCTCTATGCGCGAGACAGTGGAGATGACCTCTTCGGTGATACCGTCTGCGAAGAACTCGTCGTTGGGGTCTGGGCTCATGTTGGCGAACGGAAGGACGGCGACCCTTCTCGCCCATTCGAAGGAGACCTCGTCCTTCTTCTCCCATGGCATCACCACGGCGAACACCTCCGTGGGAACCTCGACCCCCTTCAAACTTTTCTCCCCCATGGAGACCAGGGTGAGGTCGAACTTGTTCCTGACCTGGTCGTAGACCTGGCGGGAGATGCAGACCCCCCCGGGCTGGGCGAGGGGCTGGATCCGTGAGGAGATGTTGACGGCGTCCCCGAAGACGTCGCCGTCGCGATGCACCACGTCCCCCAGGTGTACCCCGATGCGGACGCTGACCCTCTTCCCGTCAGCTGCGGTGGCGTTGTAGCCGTGGAGCGCCTCCTGGATGTCGACGGCGCAGCGGAGGGCGTCCAGGGCGCTGTCGAACTCCACGAGGAAGGAGTCCCCTATCGTCTTCACCTCGCGGCCCCCGAAGCGGGGGAAGACAGGCCTCAGGAGGCCGTTGTGGGCGTCGAGGACCTCGAGGGCGCGTGCCTCGTTGGACTGGGTGAGCGATGTGTATCCGGCGATGTCGGTGAACATGATGGCCGCGAGCTTCCGGGTTCCGACAGACAAAGGGGGTCAGTGGACAAAGGCTGCGGAGGTGATAAATCCGTTGTGGGGACGCGGCCCCACCCGGCCGGCTGGTCGCCAGACCACGGGAGGTTGACTAGTGAGAGTCAGGAAGGAACCGCTATTCCGGAGGAGGGAGCCCGACCATCCTGCAGAATTCTGCCCCCTTGGGGGTCTTCAGGCCGCCACGGAATAGCGGGTCGCTCCAGATGTAGGGGTACCACGCGTGCTCCTTGGCCTGCTCGAGCAGGACGTCCCCGGCGGCGTCCAGGTCCCCGAGTGCGAAATAGATCAGAATGCTCGCGTTCCTCCTCTGGTTCAGCTTCGTCGCCGGGAACGAGGCGAGGACCGCCTCGGCCTCGGCCCTCTTCCCCTGCAGGGCGAGTATCCACCCCCTGTACGCATCCAGCATGCTTTCACCCGGCCCCACTTCGGATGCCTTCTCTATGAAGGTCAAGGCCCCTTCGTAGTCCCCCTTCTGGACTAGGCAGACGGCGCCTCCCACGTACCCGGCGGCGGCGTCAGGGTGCTCTCTGCGCATCTTGTCGAAGATGACGATGGCCTCGTCCACCTTCCCGGAGATCCTGAGCCCCGAGGCGAGCTTCCCAAGGCAGTAGATGGACAGCGGGTCAAGTGACACGGACTTGCGGAGCGCGGTCACCCCTTCCTCGTACCGTCCGAATGTGAGGTGGTTGCTCCCTAGCATCTCGAACGCGAGGGCGTTGTTCGGGTTAATCCGGACCGCCTCCCTGAGGTCTTCGGACACCGCCTCGAACTGGTCGTAGGCGCTGTGGACGTAGGCCATGGCGACGTGGGCGTCGTCCGACCCCGGGGCCAGCTCGAGGGCCTTGGTCCCCGCGGCCCTCGCCTTCTCCATCATCGCGGCGTAGTCAGGGGATGAGCTCCCTAGGTACCAGAGGACACGTGCGAGGGCGGCGTATGCGCGGGCGAACCCGGGGTCGATCGCGATGGCGCTCTCGAGGAGGGCCCTGGCGCGCCTGAGGGAGTGCTCGCCTCCGGTGTTGGTCAGCTGGACAGCCTGGAGGTACATGGTGTAGGCCTGGGGGTCGACCTTCTGCTCCTCCTTGGCCCCCGCCCCGACCAGCTTGAGCTGGAGCGCGCTGGCGACGTTCTCCGCCACCGAGCTCTGGACCTCGAAGACATCGTCGAGGTTCTTGTC
The DNA here is from genome assembly GCA_021796515.1 of archaeon. Taxonomy (GTDB): domain Archaea; phylum Thermoproteota; class Nitrososphaeria; order Nitrososphaerales; family Gagatemarchaeaceae; genus UBA183. The sequence continues at coordinate 17,596 of JAKACC010000019.1, forward strand.
GTAGCTCTCGGCCCAGAGGTGGGCTTCGTTGTTGGCGTCGATGAGCTGCGCCGTGACCCGTATCCTGTTCCCTGCCTTGCGGACGCTCCCTTCGAGGAGCGTCCCCACCTTCAGTTCCTTCCCTATCTCTGAGACGTTCTTCTCTTTGCGCTTGTAGTTCATAGCCGAGGTCCTGGCTATGACCTCCAGCCCCTTCACGAACGAGACCTTTGTGATCAACTCTTCTGTGAGTCCGTCTGCGAAGTACTCGTCGTTGGGGTCGGGGCTGAGGCTGACGAAGGGGAGGACGGCTATCCGCCTCGGGTTGAGGACGACGGGGGCTTGTGCGGCGGGGCCCTGGTCCCACGGCATCGACATCCTGAACACCTCCATGGGCTCGGCCACGTTCTTCAGGGTTCTGGCCCCGATGCTGACCAGCGGGAGGTCGACCTTCCCCCTCACCTGCTCGTAGACTGGCCGGGTAACGCAGACCCCTCCCTCTTCGGCGAGCGGCTCGATGCGCGAAGCGACGTTCACGGCGTCCCCGGAAATATCCCCCTGGGACTCGACCACCTCCCCGAGGTGGACCCCCACCCGGAGGCGGATCCTGCTCTCCGGGGAGACGGAGAGCCCAAACTCCCTTGCGGCCCGCTGGATGTCGTAGGCGCACCTGACCGCGTCGACGGCGCTGGGGAACTCCACTAGGAAGGCATCACCGATTGTCTTCACCTCGCGGCCGTTGTGGCGCGTCAGGAGGGGTCTGATGAGCTTACGCTGCTCGTCGACCAGGGCGAGGGAGAGGGCCTCGTTCCGCTGCCCTAGGGCGGTGTACCCCACCATGTCGGTGAACATGATCGCGGCGAGCCTCCTCTGGTCCTGCGACAATTGTAGGGAAGGTTCTTCGGGGCACCTGAAGATAAACGCGTTGCGAGACGCCGGCTTCACCATGGAGGCCGCGACCGTGCCCGGTCCTTCTGCGGACCCGTTATATCTGGGCCGCGGCAACGGCGGGCGTTGAAAGCCTATTGCCTCTCGCACGTCAAGGACGTCGACGGGCTCGGCGCCGGGTCGCTGGCTGTCGCGGCGACGGGCGGGACGGTGCTCCTCACAGGCTACGACGACGTGGTCGCGAACCTCAGGAAGGTCCCCGGCGACGCCGACCGGGTGGTGGTGAGCGACCTCGGCGCGGACACGGCCGACTTCCCTGATTTTGTCGCCGAGATGAAGAGGCTGGCAGGGCACGCCAAGGTGACGTACATCGACCACCACTACATGACCGACGCCGCGAAGAGGAAGCTGAGGAAGGCCGGGGTCCAGGTGGTGCACGACGTGCGAGAGTGCGCGAGCATGCTGACCTACAGGACGTTCAGGGACTCTCTCCCGGAGGAGGCGAGGCTGGTCGCCCTCTACGGCGCGGTGACCGATTACATGGACGACTCCCCGATGGGGAAGAAGCTGATGGAGAAGACGGACAGGCACTTCGTCCTGGCCGAGGCGACGATCCTGTCCCTGGCCCTCGGGAACAGGGCCGAGGAGCAGGGGTTCCCCGAGCACGTGGTGGAGGAGCTGGCCGCCCTCAAGTACCCCCACGAGATGGCCGGGGTCGCAGAGGCGGCCGTCCGCCAGCTCGCGCTGGAGGCAGGGCTGGCGAAGGAGGTGAAGGGGTCTGGGACGAAGGCGGGGAGGCTCGCATACATGGTCACGACCCAGTACTCTACCGGAAACGTCGCGAAGCTCCTCATAGGGGCGTTCGACGTCCCCGTCGGGGTGGCCATGAAGGAGAAGAACGCCGGGTGGTACGAGGTGAGCCTGAGGGGGACGAGCGAGTGCAGGGTCCACCTGGGGAGGACCATCTCAAAGGTGGCTGCGAGGCTCGGAGGGAGCGGCGGAGGACACAGGAAGGCGGCCGGATGCAGGGTCCCCGCGCGAAAGTCGGACGAGATGATCAGGGCGCTCGCCAGGGTCGTCTAGCTCCGCGCACACCTGAGACGCGGGCCGGCCTACGCAGGAGACGGAGGGGCTCCTCTTTTCTGGCACTTCGCCACGATCGCCCCCCCGAGGCTCATGCTGTGGACCGACGTCGCCCCCAGGTAGCGGGTCAGGAGCTTCGCCAGGTCCGAGTTGTGGAGCACCAGGTTGTAGGTGTCGAAGAGAGACCCGTAGCGGAGCCCCGCCCTGCCGGCGGACGCCAGCCCTATCAAGGGCGGGACCACCCTGAGGTACACCCCCAGGGCCACGGAGTTCAGGGGGCTGTCCGGCTTCCCCAGGTCGCAGAGGGCGAAGCGGCCTCCGGGCTTCAGGACCCTCCCCAGCTCCGCCAAGGCTACCTGGAGGTCGTGCGCGTCGCGGACGGCGAACCCCGAGACCCCCGAGTCGAAGGCACCGTCGCGGAACGGAAGATGTTCGAACGCACCCTGGACGGCGTTCGCCGACCCCGACGCCTTCAGCATCACGCGAGACGCGTCGAGGAGGACGGGAGCACCCTCCCTCTTCGCCACCACCTTAGACATGGTCCCCGGCCCGGAGCCGAGGTCAAGGACCAGGTCCCCGTCCCTGACGGCGAAGGAGACCGCCTCCTCGCGCATCTTCTTGTCGGCGAAGAGCGAGATCCTGCTGGACGCCAGCTCGTAAGAGGGGACTATCTCCTGCAGCGAGTTGACGACATAGGCCCACTTGCCCTGGAGCCCGGGGCGGCGGCGCTTCACTCCCGGGAAATCCGTGGGAGACCTCTTCAACTTTTACTGTCATGGTTATAACGTTCTTCTCCCAGAGCGTTGGTGCTGAGCACCCAAGAAGGGCGTGTGAAGGCGTCCGGAACGACCGGGCCGTTATACGTCGGAGGAGCGGGTAGTCTGGATTGAAGCTGTCCAGGGTCCTCGGGATGCTCGCTTTCCTGATGATGGTCCTGGCGATCTTCAGCATCGCGCTGCCTCTTTACTCGACGCTCCGGGTCGGGGTCGTAGGGAAGCCTACGTCCGCCCCTGACCCCGCCGACCCGTGCCTCGCCATCTACACCGTCGAAGTGCACAACGGCGGCATCCTCCCCCTTGACGGCGTCCACGCAGAGATGAACTTCTCGGTCGGGACGACGCAGTTCCTCTCCGCGGGGGTCCCGGTGGCCAATGTCCCCGTCGGACAGACGGTCCCTCTGCACGTGACGGTCCCTCACATCAATACGTCTTCGTCGTCGTCGTTTCTCGCCAGCTGCGCACTGCCGGACCTGCAGGGCCTCGCAACAGCGACCACCGCCAACCTGACGGGGACGTTCACGGCGAACCTGGGAGGGCTCATCCCGATCAAGGTCTACTTCTCCACTCTCGTCCCGCTCAACGGCTCGGCCGGCCTTCCGATCCCCGGAGGGCTGGGGGGGACCGGAGGGCTCCCCGGGTTCCCGGGGCTACCATAGGAGGGTTATGGAGCGTTGAGCAAGCGGCCAGGGACGTTCGGGTGGTCTGTCAGGGGAGACGCGTGGAGCATCAGCATGTGGCGGCTGGCCCTGGGGATAATCGGGGGGGCGATCACCTTCGGCCTGGCAGACGGGCTGCGATACGGGGTCAACGACGCCACCAGGGTGCTCTCTGGTTCGTCGGTGGGGGTCACATTCTACTCGGACGTCCTGGCGTTCGTCCAGGGCCCCTACTACTTCTACCTGGTCGGAGCTCTCGTCGTGGTCCAGGTCATCCACAACGTAATCCGGAAGCCGTTCACCGTGAGGGGCCCGGTCAAGATGGTCTACGGAGCCCTCCTCGGGGCGCTGTGGTTCTTCCTCCTCGCGGGAGGGATCGTAGACTTCAAGCTCGGCGTCAACCTCGGATCGCAGCACCCTGCGTCGCTCGACCTTTTCGTCGGCATCACCCTGCTGGTCACCCTCGGTCTCCTCGAGGCCGCGGCCGGGTTCCGCATCCTGCAGGGCGCGGTCGAGTTCTTCGAAGGGATGAGCGAAGCCGAAGCCAGCCTGAACAAGACGTTCGGAGACGGGAAGGGGGCGACCCCCGCCGTCCCGGCCGGGGCGGCGCAGACGCCAGATGCGCCCACCCCCCCTCACGCAGAGCCCGCGTTCTGCACGTCGTGCGGGAAGCAGTTCATGTCAGACGAGACGGTCTGCGCTTCGTGCGGGACCCCCAGGCCCCCGGCTGCCTAGAACCCGAGGGCCTCGTTCACAAGAACGACGTGGACCTTGGGGCGGGTCTGCCTCTCGATTATCAGGGTCTTCGAGAGGACTGTCCCCGGAGCGCCCACCCCTTTCATCCTCCTGTCCTCCATCGGGGTGGAGTGCTCTCTGAGCCTCCTGAGCCCTTCCTCCAGGTTTCTGGTGACCTTCTGGGTCCCGACAACCAGGATCACGTTCTCGGCTCCGTAGGCGTAGGCGGCCAGCTGGCTGCCTGTCGCGCTCCCCGCGACCAGCTCCCCTTCTTCGGTTACCGCCTGGACGCTCCCCACGAAATATTGCGCGTAAACCGCGGCGTGCCTCAGCTCCATCTGCCTGGCCCTGTCCTTTTCGG
>JAKACC010000093.1 GCA_021796515.1 archaeon
GCAGGCCACGGTACGCGAGTACCTGGCCGCCGTCCAGGGGAAGCTGAAGGGGTTCGAGCGGTTCAGGAGCATCTCTCTGGCGCTGGAGAGGGACCTCTATTCCGGGTCGAGGGTCCCCGGGGCCGAGGCGGACGCGGACGCGCAGCTGCGCGCGTTGAGGGGGGAGATTGAAGCCTAGGACAGCCGTCGTCGCGGGGGCCCTGGCCGCCCTCCTGGTCGTCTCCGTCGCCGTCTACTTCGCCGCGTCTGTCAGCATCCTTGGCGCCCCCGACGACTTCGGGCCCGCCAACACCTCCTGGAACGGCCTCAGCACGTTCGTGGCGGACGAGCACGCGACCATCCTGCACAACCTGACCGCGCTCCCCCCCGACGGGACAGGGTACACCCTCCTCGAGGACGGGCCGTCCAGCCCATACAGCCCAGCCGAGGCGGTGCGTGTCTCGTCCTTCGTGAGGAGCGGGGGGACCCTGATACTCGCCGACGGGCAGGACGCCATAGGCAACACCCTCCTCGCGGGGATGGGGCTCTCCTCCAGGTTCAGCGGGGCTGTCCTCGTGGACCCCCTGTTCAACTTCCTGAACTCCTTCCTGGTGGTGGCCCCGACCAACTCCATGCACAACGTCTCCAGCATCGCCTTCAACTACGCCACCACCCTCTCCGTCTCCGACCCAGGGGCCCAGGTCCTCGCCTACTCCAGCGACTTCTCCTACCTCTACCCGACCCAGCCCGGGGGCTCCATATCCGGCTCCCCGCACGGGCCCTTCCCGATGGTGGCGCAGATACCCGACGGGAAGGGGACTGTCTACCTCATAGCCGACGACTCCGTCTTCATCAACTCGATGATAGGCAGGGACGGGAACGCCAACATGCTGTCGGACATGGCCACGGGGACCGTCCTCCTCGACACCTCGCACTTCTCGGTCGGCCCGGCGACCATCGTCAGGGACTTCGAGCTCTCGGTCTACTCCGTCCTCTCTCTCTGGGAGATCAAGTACTCCATCGTCATAGTGGGCGTCGCCGGGGTCCTCGCCTACCGGCTGGGTCCAGATTCTCCCCCTGCCGACGATGAAGTCGAGTCCGCCCTGCGCGAGCACCCCGAGTGGGACAGGGAGAAGCTCCGGAAGCTGAAGGACGAGCTCGGGTAGCCCGTCGCGCGGCGCCTTCGCGGCCGGAACGGCTTAAAGCCCGCCCGCCGGAGGCGGGGGCATGAGCAGTCCCGCCGTTGCCGACGAGCCCTCTGAGATACGCCTCTGGGCTGGAAGGCGGAGGGCCGCCGGGATAATGGGGGTCATCGGACTCGCCTTCCTCGGCGTGGTGACGTCCGAGACCGACCAGATGATCTTCATAACCGACGACGTGGTCGCCGCCGTCCTCGGAGGGATCACGCTCCTCCTCTACCTGGCCTGGAGGCATAAGACCTCCCTGGCCGACCTGAAGAAGCACACCGACATCTTCACCGGGCTCCTCGGGGTCGCATTCGCGGTGAAGGTCGTCTGGATACTGGTCGAGCGCGGGGACCCGGGAGCGTTCGGGGACGACATCCCGGCCGTGTTCTTCCTCATAGCGGTGCTGGCCAACAGGTTCCTTTGACATAGCCGTCTGCGCCCCCGTCAGCTTTCAGGGCCCGCCTCTTGCCTCGCCTTCCGCGGGGAACGGGAGGAGTTAAAGCCAGACGCCGTTGAGCGCCGACCGTGGCGCAGGAAGACCCTCCGAGGCCGAGAGGAGAGGGAAGCCGGACCTATGCCGGATCTGATACGACCAGGAAGATCACTGACAGCGTCGAGTCTGTCATCGTCGGGAAGAAGGACGTCGTGGTCAAGCTCCTCATGGCGCTCATGGCAGGCGGGCACGTCCTCCTCGAAGGGCCCCCCGGGATCGGAAAGACGACCATGGCCAAGACCTTCTCCGCCACCATAGGCGGCTCGTTCAGGAGGCTCCAGCTCACCCCGGACCTGCTGCCGGCGGACATACTCGGCTCAAACGTCTACAACCAGAAGACGGGCGCCTTCGAGATAAGGGAGGGCCCGATCTTCGCCAACGTCGTCATGCTGGACGAGCTGAACAGGACCACGCCGCGCACCCAGGCGGCGATGCTCGAGTCGATGCAGGAGGGACACGTCAGCATCGAGGGGGAGACCATCCCGCTCCCGAAGCCGTTCATCGCCATCGCCACGCAGCTCCCGTCAGGGTCGGCCGGGACGTACCCCCTGACCGAGGTCCAGATCGACCGCTTCGCCATGAGGATAGCCATGCAGTACCCCTCCCCCGAGGAGGAGGAGGAGATCCTCGCCAGCATAGACTCCCTCGACAGCGTCTCCCTCAAGCCTGCGGTCAAGCTCGACCAGGTCGTGAAGCTCGGAGAGGAGACCCGCTCCGTCGTCGTGTCCGACAAGGTGAGGGCCTACGTCGTCTCGATCATAAGCACCCTCCGGGCCAACCCTAGCATCAGGACGGGCCCCAGCCCCCGTGCCACGATCTGGCTCTACAAGCTCGGGAGGGCCAGGGCCCTCCTCGAGGGGAGGGACTTCGTCATCCCGGACGACATAAAGTTCGTCGCCGGTGACGTGATAACCCACAGGGCCATCCTCACCCCCGACGCGGAGAGCGAGGGGCTCACCTCCGAGAAGGTCGTCGCCGACGCCCTGAACTCCGTCCCGGTCCCCAAGGAATGAGCCCCCGTCCCCCCCGCGAAGGCGCGACGGCGCGCCCGTGAGGCCTGGCGAGCAGACATGGTCAGACCCACCGACCGCGGCAAGCGGGCTCTGGCGGTCCTGCTCCTCCTCTGGGGCTCCGGGGCGCTCTTCTTCGACCCATACCTCTTCGCCGCCGCTGCCGCCTTCACAGCCTTCGTCGCCTACGACGGGATGGACGCATACCTGGCCTCCGGGCGGCGAAGCAGGTTCGCCCTGACCCCGTCCTCCTACGACGAGAGGATGCTCCGGGGGAACGGCAGGAGCTTCTCTTCGGTGATCCGCGCGCCGAGGCCCGTCACCCTCGACCTCGCCTCTGCCCCCTGGCTCAGGGCCGGGCGGTCGTCCTTCCCCGAGGGGTCCTGGCCGTTCGAGTTCGCCCTCGTCCCCGAGCTTGCCGGGACGTATGCCATCGAGGCCATCCCGGGCGAAGCGCAGGGGAGGTTCGGCCTCTTCGCGTCGAGGGTCGCGATCCCGTTCAAGGTCAGCCTGCGCGCGTACCCGCGGCTGATCGCCGCCGCACTCGCCGCCCTCGAGTACCTCACCAGGGTCGGCGCCGGGACCGAGGGGGAGGTCGAGAAGAACTACCTCGGCCCGGGGCTCGAGTATGCAGAAACGAGGGGGTACCTCCCGGGGGACAACCTCCGCAGGGTCGACTGGAAGGCGACGGCCAGGTCAGAGTCCCTGATGATCAAGCGCTACTACAGCGAAGGCGGGGGAGCGGTCCACGTCATCTACTTCGTAGAGGCGCCGGGGCACGTCGCCCACGACGAGCTCGCCACCCAGCTCCTCGACCTGGTCGTCTCCTCCGCCGTCCGGGTCACCCCCGTCTCGGTTACAGCCTACGAGGGGGGGCAGAGGCTCGCCACCTTCGAGGGGAAGGGGTGGGAGGTGGTGATCAACACCCTGAACCTCGTGCTGGCCGAGAGCAAGATAACCTACGACGACCTGTATTCGTTCCTCGACGTCTCCTCCCTGAGCAGGGAGAGGAGGGAGCTAGTCGCCGCCGGAAGGGAAAGGTTCGCCGCGCTCCTAGGCCGGGCGTCAGGGAAGCGCCAGGCACTGGTGTCTGACTTCCGGGGGCTGATACGGGAGCTCGCTTCGCCCGACCTTACGGCGTCGTTCGTGCTTCTCGCGGCCCTGGTGTCCAACAGGGACGTGCTCGCCGAGATAGTCGAAGACCTCCGCTACAGGAGGGCGGAGACCACCGTGGTGTACCCTCCGAGGCCCTGGAGGGACGCGGCCAGCCTCGCGGAGGCCTACGCCCTGCAGGCGTCTCACGAGAAGATGCTCGACTTCCTGGAGAGGTCCGGGTGCCTGATGGGGGCCATCCCGCTCAAGCTGCCGAGGATGAGGGGGATACCGAGCTGGGCGGTCTCCGCTGCGGCCTGACCTCCTTGTGACCCGGGGCCGTCCCCGCGCATCCGGGCGAGGCGCCCCATCGGCTCCGGCTACGCGCCCTTCCCCGGGCCGGCCTTCCTGAGCGCCCTGAGCAGGGCCGCGTAGAGCTCGGCGTCGCACCTCCACCCGGACGACACCAACCCGCCGAGGTGCTCCTCCGCCT
>JAKACC010000020.1 GCA_021796515.1 archaeon
GAGCGCGTAGAAGATGGGGGCTGCATAGTAGTCGAGGTTAGGGGGGATCTTTTTCCTCTCCCACATCTCCATCTCGACCACCTCGCAGAGCCTGAAGAGTCCGTCGTCCCCTCCGCGCCTCTTCAGTATCTCCCTCAGGTACTCCTTGCAGAGCCTGGCCCTCGGGTCGAATCGCTTGTAGACGCGATGGCCGAAGCCCATCAACCTCTTCCCCTCCCTGAACGTCGAGTCGACGAAAGCTGCAGCGTTCTCAGGTTCCTTCACCCTTAGGAGGGTCTCCATTGCGGCCTCGTTGGCACCCCCATGAAGCGGCCCCTTGAGGGCGGCTAGCCCGGCCGACGCCGCGGCGTACGGGTCCGCCAGGGTCGAGGCGACGACCCTTACCGTGAAAGAAGACGCGTTCATGTCATGCTCCATGTAGAGCACAAGGACCCTCTCGAACGTCCGGCGCTCGAACTCTGTATGCGCCCTGGAGGTGAGCATTTGCAACAGGTTGTCGGCGAACCTGAACCGTTCGTCTGGGAGCCGCGGGGCGCCACCGCCGGGGACCCTCATGGAGTTCGCCGCGAGGACCGACGTCTTCGCCTCTATCGAAAGCTCCTTGTCCGGGAGCGTCCTCTCCGAATCGATGCTCCCGAGGGCGGAGACCCCCGTTCGGATGGCGTCTATAGGGTGCGCCCCCTTCCCGAGGCTCCGCATCATGTCGAAGACCCTGTCTTCGACCCGGGACCTTCCTGCGAGGCTGGAGGAGAATTCGCCGAGCTCACCCTTTGTGGGCAGTTTCCCGTTCAGGACGAGGTACGCCGCCTCTTCGAACGTCGCATTGGCAGCGATGTCAGATATGGGGTACCCCCGGTAAATCAGAGTCCCGTCTCCTTCGCTCTTCGAGATGCGGGTGTCGGCGACCGAGACTCCGGCTAGCCCTCTGGGGGCTCTGTAAGGCTCGTCTTTCACCGTCGTTTCGGTCCCCTCCTGAGCTCCCTGGCGGCCCTCATGGCCCTTTCGTCGGCCTCCTCGAACCTGTAGTAATCGATGAGGTCGTAGAACTCGTTGCGGGTCATCAGCGAGTCCAGGGCCCCCTTCTGGGTCCCCTCGGCCTTCAGGATGGCGAACACGTCCTTGACGCTCTTCATCATGGCCCTGAATGCCGTCACAGGAAAGATGACGATGTTGTATTCCATCTCTTCGAACTCTGCCGCCGAGATGTAGGGGGTCTTCCCGAACTCCGTCATGTTCGCCATGAGGGGGGCGCGTACCTTCCGTCTGAACTCCTCGAACTCTTCCCGGCTCTCCAGCGCCTCAGGGAAGACCACGTCGGCGCCTGCCCTTTCGTAGGCTTTCGCCCTTCTCACGGCCCCCTCCAACCCCTCCACGGCCCTCGCGTCGGTCCGGGCGATCACGAGGAGGTCTTTCCCCGCGGCCTCCTTAGCCGCCACCAGCTTCTTCACCATCTCGTCGACTTCGACCAGCTCCTTCCCGTCCAGGTGCCCGCATTTCTTAGGGAGGACCTGGTCTTCGATGTGGATGGCCGCGACCCCTGCGCTCTTCATCTCCTCCACCGTCCTGGACACGTTCACCGCCTCCCCGAACCCCGTGTCCGCGTCGACCACGAGGGGAACCGAAACCTTCGCCGTGATCTGACGGGACGCCTGAGCTACCTCGCTGAGGGTGGTTATCCCGAGGTCCGGCATGGCCAAGAGGCTCGAGAATCCTGCGCCTGAGAAGTAGAGCGCCTTGAATCCGGTCTTCTCCGCCAGCTTAGCCACGGCAGGGCTGAAGACCCCCGGTGCCACCACAATCTTCCCTCCGGTCAACATCTTCCAAAGGGCGCTGGCCTGGCTCAAAGACCGCTCTTTCCCCGGCGGCTCTCTCAACTGCTTTAGGCTTTGCCCCGTCAGGATTAAAACGAGGAGCGCCCTGTCGGCGCTGTGCTGGACTTCGCCACCTACGCCTCACCCCATGACGCGGTCTTCGTCCATGGGGCGGGAGGGAACAGCCTCCTTTGGAGGAGGACGCTGCAGAACCTCTCTGGGGAGAGGAGGGCACTGGCCGTCAACCTCCCCGGTCACCCTGCCGGGGACATCACCTGCAGGAGCGTGAAAGATTACGCCGAATCGCTTCGCGACTTCCTGGAAGAGGCTGGGCTCGACAGCCCCGCCGTGTGCGGGCACTCGATGGGAGGCGCCGTCGCGTTGAGCCTCTCGATAGAGCATCCGGATGAACTTGGAGGGCTGATCCTCGCGAGCACCGGCGCCAAGCTCGGGGTCGACCCCCAGATACTCGAGGGGTTGAAGGCGCGCCCCATGAAGACCATCGAAGGGGTGATCACCCCCTGGAGCTTCGCGTCGATTGACTTGGGCCTGGGCAGAGAAGCGAGGGCGGCCCTCTCGGTCTCCAACCTCCCTGTCTTCCTGAACGACTACGAGGCGTGCAAGGGCTTCGACGTGCGGCAGGATCTGCCCAAGATCTCGGCCAGGACACTCGTAGTCTGCGGCGACAAGGACAGGATGACTCCTCCGAAATGGTCCCACTTCCTGGCTGCCCAAATCCAGGAGTCGGAGCTCCGCTTCATCAAAGACTCCGGGCACATGCTCCCCCTTGAGAAGCCCGAGTCACTCGCACGGGTGGTCCAGGGCTTCCTCGAAGGGCTCGGTTGAGCGCCCAGCAGCCGTGAGGGGCTGTCCAATGCTCCTTTAGCGGCCCCTGTCCTGCTAGTCCGTGAACTCCTCTCCGCCCCGGGCTATCCTGGTCATCTCCCCGACCAGCGCGATCAGCCCTTCCTGCGTCGTTGAAGAAACGGGGTAGAGGTCGGCGCCGAAGGAGAGCCTCCTGACGCTCCTAAAGAGCTCCGAGTACAGCGAGTACTGCTCCCCGTCCTTGGTCCCAGAAAGCGCGTCCTCGAAGACTTTTGTGTCCCTGCTCCACTCGGTTATCCGCTTGACCCCGTCCCTGGCGATGTCTCTCTTGGTGAGGACGGTTATCCGCGGAATCCTCAGCCTCAGCCCCACCGATGCCGAGAGGAGGGCGAGGGAGAGGAAGTTGGCAGGCGTGCTCGCGAGGAGAGGGTCGAGAAGGAAGAGGAGGAGCTTGGAGTCCGCCTTCGTCTCGCCGACGATGAACTCTCCGCTCTCCCTGAATGCGAAGAGCTCCGTCTGCCCGGGGGTGTCTATTATGACGTTCTCAGCCTTGAACGAGTCAATCTCTTCCTGGATCTCTGACAGGCGGGTCGCTGTGAGGTCTGCGGCCAGGATGAGTGCGCCGTTGGGGCCCAGACCGTACTCCTCCATGACTCCCTGAAGTTGTATCCTGTCCCTCACGTCCACGTCAGGCTCGTACGGGAGCCCGACTACCCCGGGGTCGAGGTTGACGGCGATGGCATCCTCTCCTCTGTTGACGTACCAGTTCTTCAGCGCCCCGGTCAGGAGGGATTTCCCAGACCCCGCCGTCCCGGTGACGAATGTGACGTCCATGTGACCCACCCTAGGTGGTCGAGCACCGGGTTGGCCCGACCTTCCCCCCCAACTCGATCACCTTGGAGCGCATCTCCTCCGCTACCGCATCCCCTTCCCTGTCCGCCACTGTCCTATCCGCGTCTACTACCGCTATGTCCAGTTCCATCTTCGAAACGCCGCCTTTGACCCCCCTGGGATGGGACTTTATGTACGCGGCAGGGTGCTTCCGGAGCTCTCGCGCGAGGACCGGGGCGAGGGTCGACTCCGGCACCCCCTCCAGCTTCATGGTGACGTATCTCCTGTGCATCCTCCCCAGCCTTCCCCTGACTTCGGGCTCCACCGACTTTCTGTATATGCTTCTCATCTCGGCGGGGACCCCCGGGAGGCAGAACACCACGGTCTTCCCGGCGGCCAGCCTCACTCCCGGGGCCGTCCCATCGTCGTTCTTCAGCGGCCTGGCCCCGGATGGAAGGGTCGCCATCTTCAACCTGGCCGGAGTGAGCTCGATGTCCGCCAACCCTGCAGCTGCATAATGCTCCCTTATCATCGCAAGAGCCTCCCCGTTCTTCTTCAGACGCTTCCCCAGCGCGCCCGCCACTCCCCGCAAGGTCATGTCATCAGGGGTGGGCCCGAGCCCTCCGACAACCACGAGGAATTCGGGTGAACGGGCCAAGATCCCCTTCAGCGCCTCCCCTATCTCCTTCAGGTCGTCGTCGACGGTGGTGATCTCCTTCAGCATGGAACCCGTCTTCGCGAGCCTCTTCCCCACCCAGTGCGCGTTGGAGTTCATGGTCCTCCCTATGAGGAGCTCCTTCCCCACCGTGAGCATCTCGACCCTCGCCAAGGCGTCTGGGTCCTCCCAGCAGGGCTTAAAGCGAGTCCTGTATTTCCCTTCTCTTGGATTGACGCCGCCTCGGCGGATAGTGCTGGGTGCCGGGACCGTAGTGCACAGGGACGGAAGGTTGCTGGTAGTGAAGAGGGCAAAGGACCCTCACCGGGGACTCTGGGGTTTTCCGGGAGGGAGGGTCGAGGCCGGGGAGACCCCCATGGACGCGGCGCTGAGGGAGACCATGGAGGAGGTAGGCTTGGAGGTGGAGATAGAGGGGATCTTCGACGTTGTGACCTACCTCCCAGACGAGCTGGGAAAGGGGATGTGGGACCAAGTCGTCCTCGTCGACTACCTAGCAAAGCCCGGGGGTGGGAGGGTGAGGATCAACGACGAGTCGACGGCCTTCAGGTGGGCCCTTCCGTCCGAGCTCGTCCGCCTGGACACCACCAGCCAGATGAAAGCCTGCGCCATGAAGTTCGCGGATATGAAAATCAGGTGACCGGCCGCGCCTGCGGCCTTGCAGCTTCGGCCCCTCGGCGCGCTACTTCTCTTTGTTCCCGCTCAGCCACCATTCGAGGTAGTCGGCCTGCTGCCTGGAGCGTTTCCGTCTCTCTTCGTCTTCAGGGTCTCCCTTGGCCTTGAACCTGGCGTCTGAAAGCTGGTCCCGCGTGAGGAACGCGCCGCACTTTTTGCACCCATACCTCTTGGTCGGGACGTCGTACAGCAGCATACCTGCGTGACACTCGGGGCATGTCTGATCCAACACGAATCGTAGGCCATCCGAGCCGCCGTGTCCTTAACGGTTTCTCTTCCGACGCACCGAGGCTGCAACTCGTTATATAGAGATGAGAGAAGAGCCGTTCCGATTAACAAGTGGCCGAAAGGGTTGTCCTCGCGGGCCCCGCCTCAGAAGAGCTGGGGAGGTCTGTGGCGGAGAAGCTCGGCCTTCCGCTGCTGGATGCCGAGTTCAAGGTCTTCCCCGACGGTGAAACGAAGTTCACTGTAGCCGACAGGGTTTCGGGGAAAGGGGTCCTAGTCGTCCAGTCGACCCACCACCCCGTCGACCAGCACCTCTTCCAGCTCCTGCTCGCCTCCCACCGGTTGAGCGAAGAGGGGGCGAAGGTCACGGCCGTCGTCCCGTACCTGGCCTACGCCAGGCAGGACAAGCAGTTCCTCCCGGGTGAGGGGGTGACATTGGGGGTGGTCGCGCACATGATGCGCTCGGTCGGGGTGCGGAGGCTCGTCACCGTCGACATCCACTCAGCGGAGGGGCTTGCGCTCTTCTCTTTCCCCACCTACAGCGTGTCTGCGATACCGAGCCTGGTCGCCTACGCCAGGGAGTCCCTCGGCCTGAAGGACACGGTGGTCATCTCGCCGGACTTCGGGGGGTCCAAGAGGACCGAGGCGTTCGCCTCGCTTTACGGTGCGCCGTTCCTGCAGCTGTCGAAGTCGAGGGACCGCACCAGCGGCGAGGTCACTGTGAGGGAGTCGAAGCTCGACGTGGAAGGCAAGGAAGTCGTGATAGTGGACGACATAATCAGTACCGGGGGGACCGTGAATGCGGCAGCACAGACTGTGATGAAGCAGGGGGCGAAGCGGGCGCTGGCCATCTGCGTCCACGGGCTCTTCGTAGGGAGCGCGGTCGAGATTCTCGAAAGGGCGTCGGTGAAGACCATCGTAAGCACCAACACCGTCCCAGGCCGGTTCAGCCAGGTGGACGTCTCGGACGCCATCGCTTCGCACCTCAGGACGCTTGAAGAATAAGGCCCTCGTCCTCCTGTCGGGCGAGCCTGGCTCTATCCCGGCAGCCGAGGCCAGAGCCCTCTTCCGGGCCTACGACCCCTCGGCGACCTTCGAACAGCCGTCCCCAAGGGTGGTCGTAGCCGAGTCGGCGGCGGACCCCTTCCTCGTGGGCCGGAGGATCGCCTTCGCGCGGCGGGTCGGCGTCGTCGTCCGCGGCGCTCGGGACGCCGAGCCTCTCCTGAAGGGGAGGAAGGTCAGGTTCAGGTGCTTCGACCTCCGGCCGGGGCGCCCGCCCCCGGACCCGGAGCCGTATCTGAGGGGGGTAGAAGCCGAGGTAGACCTGCGCGCTCCTGAATTGGAGGTGACCCTCGTCAGGGGGGAAGAGGAGTACCTTGCGGTCACGTCGCCCGGGACAATGTTGCAGGGGTGGTCTATCAGGCGCCCAAGGAGGCGGCCCTTCTTCCATCCGTCGGCGATCTTCCCCAAGCTGTCCCGGGCGCTGGTGAACCTCACCGGGTGCGTCGCAGGAGACGTGCTCCTCGACCCCTTCGCCGGGACGGGAAGCCTCCTCCTGGAGGCGACGCTCGTGGGAGCCTGTGCGGTAGCGATGGACCAGGTGAAGGGGATGGCCTTGGGCGAGGTCAAGAACATGAAGCACTTCGGTCAGGAGTGGCTCGGCGCACTGCGGGCTGACGCCGGAAGCATCCCGCTGAGAAGGGCGGATGCCGTGGCGACCGACATGCCCTATGGAAGGGTCTCGAGCACCAGGGGGAAGGAGCCCCAAGAGATACTCGGCCCCCTCTTCGCCGCGCTCGGGGAGATAATGCCCCCCGGCGGCGGGTTGGTGCTGATGCACCGGAAGGAGGTGCCAGTGGAGGGGGGGCGCCTCTTCTCGGTGGTCGAAGAGCACGACCTTCACGTTCATAAGCTCCTGACAAGGACAATATCGGTCCTCAGGAGGAGATAGACTCGGTAAAGCTCACGGTCACTTTTCTCGGGACGAGCTCTGCCGCCCCTACGAAGGAGCGGGGGCTTCCGTCCATTGCCGTAAGGCGAGAAGGGGACGTCGTTCTGATGGACTGCGGCGAGGGGGTGCAGCGCCAGGTCCTGGCGCACTCGATCGGCCTCGGGAAGGACATGGTTGTCCTGGTCACCCACCTCCACGGCGACCACGTGACCGGACTGCTGGGGCTCCTCCAGACAATGAGCCTCGCCCAGAGGCGGAAGCCCCTTGACTTGGTCGGCCCGCCACAGCTCCTGCGCTGGCTCCAGGTCACTTCCAAGCTCCTCCACGTAGGTCTGACCTTCCCCATCAGGTTCACCCCCGTGAAGCCCGGGGTCGTCCTCCGGGCGCCTGGCTTCCGGATAAGGGCCGCCAGGGCGGTCCACTCTGTTGAGGCCTACAGCTATCTGATCGAGGAGAGCGGCCGTCCCGGGGTGTTCCACCCCGAGAAAGCGAAAGCCCTCGGTATCCCCGAAGGGAGGCTCTGGTCTGCCCTACAGAAGGGGAGGACGGTGTCGGTACACGGGAAGAAGGTCAGGCCGTCCGCTGTCACGGGTCCCCCCCGGCCGGGAAGGCGCATCGGCTACTCCGGCGACACCCGGCCTTCGCCGCGGCTCGCCCGCTTCTTCTCCGGCTGCGACCTCCTGATCTTCGACTCCACCTTCAGGGGAAGCGACGGGGATAAAGCGGTGGTCAGGAAGCACAGCACGTGCATCGAAGCCGCCGAGGTGGCGAGGAAAGCGAAGGTCAGGAAGCTGGTACTCACCCACTTCAGTGCCAGATACACCAGCGCTGCCCCTCTGGTGAAGGAAGCCCGGAAAGTCTTCCCCGCCGTCATGGCGGCCTCAGATGGCCTCACCGTAGAAGTGGACTACCCTCCCTCCTGATACGGCCCCGTCCCCCGTCTCCGATCCCTTCTCCGGGAGCGTCGGCCTACGGGTTCCGTCACCGGGTCCGCCGGGTGGGCCGGCCAAGAGGGCGTCAGGCACCAGGGTCGGGGCGGGTCTTCCTGTCTGGATGCAGGCTCTCTCCCTCGTGCACGGTCAGCCAGTCGACGACCTCCTCCAGCTTGGGGGAGGATATGGTGAGGTAGATGGGCCCCAGAGGGGACTCGTCGGGGCTCCCGCAGACGGCTATCACCCCTGCGGCCGCGGCTTGCCTGTTCAGCATGATCGACGTCTTCCTGCCGGTCCCGTTCAGCAGGAGCTGCCTCCTTGCGACGGAGCGGACGTGCCTGTCTCTGAGCTGGTCCCTGAGGCGGGCCAGTGCCCCCTGGTCGTCGCGGACCAGCCTGGCGCCGCCAGCCCCGGCCGAGACCGACTCGCGGTCAGCCGCCGCGACGTTCGCCACCGCTCCGGCCACCTTAACAGGGTCCTCGGAGGGAGAGATCGTGGCCTCAAAGGTCACGTGCACGGGGAGGTCAGGCACGGGGGCCATTCACCCATCGCTCGACCAGCTTCGCGACGTCCGCAGCGAGCTCTTCGGGGGTGCGCCGCTGGTTCGACACGGTCTCGTCCGCCAGCGCTACCGCCTCGCCGATCCCCACGTCCAGCTCCCTGCGGTCCCTGGCTGCGAACATCTCATAGCTCAAAGGGTCGTCCTTCCTCCCTCTCTCCCTCAGGAGCTCGAAACGCCTGGACGGTGATGCGGCGACCGCCACGAGCAGGACGGCGGCCCTCTTCCGGAACGCCTCCACTTCGGTCATCGACCTGATGCCGTCTACGACCACATTCTCTGACCCGGACTCCTCCATCTGCCGTAGACAGAGGTCGGCCACGGCTGATGGCCCTCCCTCCTTGCGCAGTAGCTTCATGACTTCTCCGGTGTTCTTGGCGTCGGGCTCCAGCCCCCTCCGCTTCGTCTCGGCCCGAATGACATCTCCCATGACGACCCGGCTCCATCCGGCCTGGACTAGGACCTTCGTTGCCGTCGACTTGCCGGCTCCCGGCATCCCCGTGACTGCGACTATCCGGAGCAACACTCTGGCCCGGGCCAAGAGCGAATTTAAAGGAACGACGCGGGAGCGAAGGAAGATGCGGGCATTCGTCGCCTTGGAGCTCCCCGGCGCGGTGGTCGAGTCCCTTGTCCAGTTCCAGGATGAACTGGCCCGTACAGGGTCCGACCTGAAGCTAGTCGAGAGGGAGAACCTGCACTTCACGGTGAAGTTCCTTGGCGAGGTCTCCGACTCCCAGGCCGCCCAGGCGGCCGCGGGGCTCAGGGCATTGAAGCTGAAGGCGATCGACGTCGCCGTGTCGGGGGCCGGTGCCTTCCCGGACGTCCGGAGGCCCCGTGTGGTGTGGGCCGGGGTCTCAGAGGAAGACAGGCCGGCTGTCGAACCGCTGGCTCGGGCGGTGAGGGGGTCGCTCGAGGGGGTCGGGGAAAGGGACGACAGGCCGTTCCAGGCACATGTCACTCTGGCCAGAGTCCGGTCGTCGAGGAAATCGCACGAACTCGAATCCCTCCTCAGCGAGAACTCCTTGCGCAACTTCGGCCGGGCGAGGCTCGCGGAGCTCAAGCTGAAGTCAAGCCAGCTGACCCCCGGGGGGGCGGTCTACAGCGACATCGGGGTGTTCCCCCTGGGTTGACCGCTGTCGGAGCCGTGATCGGTAGGGCCAGGCGCCTCTCCATCCCCTCGGATGAGGAGACGGACCACGTGAAGGCAGTGGCTGACGCCGTCCTTTCGAAGACCAGGGAAGCCGCGGTCAAGTTCCCCCAGACCAGAGGCGTCCTCCTGGGCGGGTCCTTCGCCAAGGGGACCTGGGTGGCTGGGCACGTAGACCTCGACGTGTTCGTCCGCTTCGACCCATCCACCCCGGAGGGGGATTTCGAGCGCATCGGGCTGGAGATAGGCGCCGCAGCCACCGCAGGCCACCCCCAGGGGAAGAAGTTCGCTCAGCATCCCTACACAGAAGCAACGGTCGACGGGGTAAGGGTCAACATCGTCCCCTGCTTCGCCGTCCCGAGGGGGGGATGGAAAAGCGCGGCCGACAGGTCGCCCTTCCACGTGGAGCTGATAGAGAAACTCCCCGACGGTCAGAAGGCCGAAGTCAGGCTCCTGAAGACGTTCATGAACGCGGTGGGGGTATACGGGGCCGAGATCCAGAGGCAGGGGTTCAGCGGGTATGTGGCCGAGGTGCTCGTCCTCAAGCATGGCAGCCTCGCGAACGTCCTCGAGTGGTTCGGCAGGCGCGAGGTAGGGCAGGGCGGGAGGCCCTTCAGCCTCCGCGACCCGGTCGATGAGGGGAGAGACCTCGGCATAGCCGTCTCCGGGGAGAGCCTGGGGAGGATGGTGCTCGCTTCCAGAGAGTTTCTAAGGCGTCCCCACGTGGGGTTCTTCCGAGCAATGTCAGGGAGGGCCCGCACAGAGCTGCGCAAGGACGTGGTCGCCGTCGTCTTCGCCCACGCGAAGCTCTCCGAGGATACCCTCTGGGGGGAGCTCAGGAAGACCTCGAACCACATCGCCAGGCACCTAGAGGTCTCAGGGTTCAAGATAGCGAGGTCCATGGCGGCGTCTGACAACGAGCGCGCGAGCGCCATCCTACTGGTCCCGGAGTTCACCCAGCTCCCGAAGGTCGAACAGAGGGTAGGCCCGACCGTGGACAGGGAGCGCGACGTAAGGGCCTTCCTCAAAGCGAATTCCAGGCGCTCGAGGCTGGTCTGGGTGGACGACGACGCCAGGGTACGGATGCTGGTGCCGAGAGACCACACCCGGCTGGCCGAGCTGCTTACCGACGTCGTCCGGGGGAGCTCGGGTCCGGTCGGGGCGTCGCACGAGCTGGAGGCTGGGATGAAGAAGAGCGCGAAGGTCCTCCAGGGTAAGGCACTGCTGCAGGCGTCAAAGTCGAAGGAGTGGCTGAGGAACGGTATCAGGGAGATCACCACCGATGCAGTCGGAACGCGCTGACCTGGACCTCGTCACGAAGGTCCCTTACCTCCGGGTGCTCACCTACCCCAAGGTCTCGAACGAGTTGGCGAAGGTAAGGGTCGCAGAGCTGAGGGAGCTCAGGGTGGAAGAGGTGGTGTTCGAAGGCCATACGAGGATAGGCAGCCTGGGGGTCCTGGGGCTCGGCACCGTGGGGGTGGTTGTGAAGGTTCGGGTCGGAGAGGCCTACTTCGCGCTGAAGATCCGGAGGGCTGACGCCAACCGGCAGGACCTGGAGGACGAAGCCAGGGTCACGTCCCTGGTCAACCGGGTCGGGGTAGGCCCGGAGGTCTACGGCCACACCCGCGACGCCATCCTCATGAAGCTCCTGGAGTCGCAGGAGATCGGGGACTGGCTCAAAGGGGTCCGGGGGGCGGGGAGCCGGGAGAAGGCGAGGGAGCTGGTGCACGCGCTCCTCAATCAGTGCCGGAAGCTCGACATAATGGGGGTGGACCATGGACAGCTCAGCAACCTCAGGAAGCACGCCGTGGTCGCCGAGGGGAGGCCCTGGATCCTGGACTTCGAATCAGCAGGGACTTCGCGAAAGCCGAGGAACGTCACGACCGCGGCCCAGTATCTCTTCGTAGGCGGAGCGCTCGCCCCTGCCATGAGGAGGGCCCTGGGGGTCAGGGACACCGCCACTCTGAAAGCCCTCCTCGGCGAGTACAAGAGGGACCAGTCGGACTACCGCTACTCGAAGGTCCTCGAGCACCTCAGGCTGGCGTAGCCCGCAGAGCCTCCCTGGAAGCCCCGCTCAAACTTTAAACTGACTCGAGGTTTGGCCCGCACTTGAGGGGTCGTAGTGTAGCTTGGTCCAGCATACCAGTGTGAATGACCTTCACGGTGAGCCTGGGGCGCTGGCGATCGCGAGTTCAAATCTCGCCGACCCCATTCAAGATTGAGCTTGGCGCGGGGCACCTGGGTCCTGAAGGTAGCAGACGGGGCCCGGCCCTAGGCAATCCGGCCGAGCGGCTTGGGGACCTTTCGGACGCCAACCAAAGAAGGACGACGGTTCCAAGCAGACGACGCGCCTCCCACGGACTGGGGTCCCGCTCAGGCGGTGGTGGCCCTCGTCCTTTCCGAGAGGGCTGCGTGGGCGGCTGCGAGCCTTGCCACGGGGACCCTGAATGCCGAGCAGCTCACGTAGTCCAGCCCGGCCTGGGCGAAGAACGCGATGCTCTTCGGGTCTCCTCCGTGCTCCCCACATACTCCAACCTCAAGC
Organism: archaeon; assembly: GCA_021796515.1. GTDB lineage: Archaea > Thermoproteota > Nitrososphaeria > Nitrososphaerales > Gagatemarchaeaceae > UBA183. The sequence goes on from JAKACC010000020.1 coordinate 12,172, forward strand.
TCCGGATCTGCCTTCCTCCCCTCTTCGACTGCGAGCTTCACGAGCCTCCCTACCCCCGTCACGTCGACCGAGTCGAAGGGGCTCTGGGGGATTATCCCCATCTCAATGTACTTCGGTATGAACTTGGATTCTACGTCGTCCCTGCTGAACCCGAAGGTCGTCTGGGTCAGATCGTTGGTCCCGAACGAGAAGAAGTCGGAATCCTTCGCTATCTCCCCGGCTGTCAGGGCCGCCCTGGGGGTCTCGATCATGGTCCCCACTTGGTAGTCCACCCTGGCCCCGAGCTCGTCGAAAGCCGCCTCCGCCGCCGACTCTACGACCTTCCTCAGCGCCTTGAACTCCTCTACACTGGAGACCAGGGGGATCATGACCTTCAACTTCGCCCTTTCCTTCTTCTCCCTGTCCAGCTCGATGGCCGCTTGGAGTATCGCCTTCGTCTGCATCTTGTATATCTCGGGGTAGGTGATCGCAAGCCTGCACCCTCTATGCCCGAGCATAGGGTTGTGCTCGGCCAGCTGCCTCACCCTGTTGAGCATGTTTTCTACCCTTGCGACGTCCTCCGGAGGCGCCCTCTTCTCCCTCATCGACTGCATGTCGAGCATGAGGTCTTCGAGCGACGGGAGGAATTCATGGAGCGGGAGGTCGAGGAGCCTGACGACGACGGGCCTCCCCCCCATTGCGGCGAAGATCCCCTTGAAGTCAGATAGCTGGAACGGGAAGAGCCTGTAGAGCTGCTTCTTCCTCGCATCCTCGTCTCGGCTCATTATCATGTCCCTGACTATGGGGAGCCTGTTCGGAGCGTTGAACATCCTCTCTGTCCTGCAGAGGCCGATCCCCTCGGCCCCGAACTCCCTCGCCTTCTGGGCAGCCTCGGGGGTGTCCGCGTTCGCCCACACGCCTATCTTCCTCACGTCGTCCGCTGTCTTCAGCAGGGCAACGAGTTCGGGAGAAGGCTCAGGGTCGACCATCTTCACCTCGCCGCGGTAGATGCTCCCTGTGGTGCCGTCTATGGTGATTGTCTCTCCTTTGGCCACCCTCTCGCCGGACTTCGTCACGAAAAACCCCTCGTCCATGAAGATGTCTATCTCGCTGCAGCCTACCACCGCGGGCTTCCCCATCCCGCGTGCGACGACGGCGGCGTGGGAGTTTGACACGAGGACAGGCATGAACGACTTCGTGAACACAACGAAATTCTTGTCCAGTTCATCCTCCGCGTCAACCTCGAAGTTGTACACCTCGATTTCGCCTACCGCACCGAGGCTCCTCACCCTGGCCATCCTCAAGTCGAACGAAAGTATCTGTTCGACTTCCGCGCCAACCTCGGGAGGCGACGACGCCGCAAGATATCTGAGGAGCTTCCTCCCCTCTACGAGCAAGTTCCTCTGGACAGAGTCTAGGATCCTCCTGTTTCCTTTGATGTGGGTGACGTCGCCAGCCAGACTCTTCGCAGAGAAAAGCTTGGTTCCATAGTGACGCTGCCGAACCTCGCCTCTCAATCTGTGAGTGTAACATAAGATGTCTTGCACCCGCTCGACGATCTGCACGTTGTAGATCGTCCTGTTAGTGGACACCTGGGGGAGTATGCCAAGTCTGAGACACGCCAGTACTAGCGCCGCTACGAACTCTTTGTCGGAGTTGAAGACCTGAATCCTGTTCGGGGCGTGCGTTCCGTCGCCATCGGCGGCCCCGGCTATGAAACACAGCAGCGACATCTCATCAAGACTGAGCACCCAAGAGTCCAGCCTCTCCCAGATGGAGGAGAGCGTAGCCGCAGGCTCCCGCGTCGTGCAGATCAAATCAAGTGCGCCGCCTGAGATCGTCCTGCCTCGGATGGTCCCGTTAGACATCTTGACCCTTTCGATGTTGAACCCTCTCCCGAACACGTCTTCGAAGGAGCTCCTCACGGTTTCGATGAATTCTCCCTTCTCCGCCGTGGGGACCTGCGTGAATGTCACGCTTCCTTTCGTTCGTTTGAGGCTCACGTAGCCATCGGTGAAGAGCGCTCCCGCGAGATAGGCCAATTGAGGAACACTGTTCGAGCCTTTACCAGGGATTTTGTCAACCACACACGCGAACCCCTCCTCTGCCAAGAGGTCTTGGAGGGGCTTCTTCACGAGTCTCCTTCCCGCTATGGTGAACATCTTGTGGTCCGGGGTGACCCTCATTGTGCTAACCGTCGACCTTCCTGTCTGAGAGACGGCCACATCTATAGCCGGTGAGCGCCTTGTACCAGCGGCGATAATCTTCCTCCAAACAGACTTCCCCGAAGCGTGGTCGAAACAGAGGATCGAAGGCGCCAGGCCCTTTTCTATCGCATGGTACAGATCCCGAGCCGCGGTCAACCCATCCTCAGTGAGCAAGAGCGCCTCGCCGCCAACGCACGTCATCCCCCCTCTGGCGGTGAGGACCCCCTGAGCCGCGATGAGCCCTTTGATGTCCTCGGGGTTCGTCTCCGGCCTGACCAAGATTATCTTCTTGCTCCCTCCGACGGCCGCTGCTTCATCCGTGTCGAAGACCACTTCTCCCGAAGCAGCCCCCGGCGACGCGTCCAGCCCCTTGGCCACAGGCCTGTCTTCGGCGGACGGGTCGAGCCTCCGGTGCAGGAGCGCCTCCAGGGACTCCGGCTCCACCCTGGCGACCGACTCCCGTGGCGAGATGAGCCCCTCCTTGGCCATGTCCACGGCTATCTTCACCGCCGCCTGGGCGGTCCTCTTCCCGTTCCTGGTCTGAAGCGTGTATAGCCTCGACTCCTCCACGGTGAACTCAAGGTCCTGCATGTCTTTGAAGTGAGCCTCGAGCGTCTTGGCGACCTCCTGGAGCTGCCCCCTGACGTTGGGGTGCATCTTGTCTATCCCGACGGGGGTTCTCACGCCTGCGACGACGTCCTCTCCCTGCGAGTTGGGCAGGTACTCTCCGAAGAGCCTGTTCTCCCCGGTGGACGGGTTCCTCGTGAACCCGACCCCGGAACCTGAGGTCTCTCCGAAGTTCCCGAAGACCATGGCCTGCACATTGACGGCCGTCCCCAGGGACTCGCTGATGCGATAGTATCTCCGGTACTCCTTAGCCCTGTCGTTGTTCCATGACCTCAGCACGGCCCCTATGGCCATCTCGAGCTGGACATAGGGGTCCTGTGGGAACTCCTTCCCCGTCTGGCTCTTGATCATCGACCTGAACTCCTCGGCGACGTCCCTCAGCCCCTCCGGGGTCAGCTCGATGTCCGTCTTCACACCGGCCTTCCTCTTCCGCTCCTCGAGGACCTTCTCGAAAGCCTCGGCGTCCGCCCCCATCGCTATCTTGCCGAACATCTGGATGAGCCGCCTGTAGGAGTCGAAGGCGAACCTCTCGTTCTTCGTGAGGACCGCCATCCTCTCTGCCGTCCTGTCGTTGAGCCCGAGGTTCAGGATTGTGTCCATCATCCCGGGCATCGAGAAGGGGGCGCCCGATCTCACCGAGAAGAGTAAGGGCTTCCCCTCTCCGCCGAACACCTTCCCCGTCTGGGCCTCCACTTCTTTGACCTTGGCGCGGACCTCATCGAAGAGCCCGTCCGGCACCCTCTCACCGGCGCTGTAGTATTGCTTGCAGACGTCCGTGGTGATCACGAATCCGGGCGGGACAGGGAGCCCGAGCGCGGTCATCTCGACCAGCCCATACCCCTTCCCTCCGAGCAGGAACTTGTCTCCCCCGAGTGCATCCTTGAACAGCATGACCCTCTGGGGCAAGGCAGAATCCATGTCTGCCTTCTATTTGCCAGGATATATCTGTGAAGTTCCGAAAGCCTTCTACGCCGAGCCTGGGCGCCTTCTCCCTCTGCGAGGAGCTTTCGGGACACGCCTCAGCCCTTTCTCGTCGAGCCGGTAGACGTACCACTCGGACAGCCGCCTGGCGCCGAGGCTCTCGTAGAACCTGAGCGCCTTCTCGTTCCAGGCAAGGACTGACCACTCCATGCGCCCGCACCCCTTGGCGATGGCTTCGTCGACGCACCTCCTGAAGAGAGCGAGGCCGACCCCGCGCTTCCTCTGCTCCTCGCGCACGAAGAGGTCCTCCAGGTAGAGGGTCGGCCTGGCCAAGAACGAAGAGTAGGAGTAGAAGTAGATGGCATAGCCGACCAGCGTGCTTCCTTCGGAAGCTACGAACAGGCAGACGCGCTTCCTTGCGAACACGTCCTTCAGTATCCGTTGCTTTGCCGCTTCGGACGGGGGCGTCAGCCTCTCGAACTCGGCGAGGGACCTCAGCAGCCCCAGGAACTGGCGGGAGTCCGACCTCTTCCCTTTCCGTATCCGGACGGCAGGCACGGCGCGGATGGCCGCCTGACAGGGGCAATAAATCGGTTGAGAGTCGAAAAGACCATGGCCAAGAGCTAGTGCTGCTCCAGGTCCCTCATCATCTGCTCGAACTGGTCCTTCGTGATCTCGCCCTTGGCGTACCTCTGGCGGAGGATTTCGCGGGCGTCACCGTAGCTGTAGCCGTACCCGCGCCTCCAACCCCATCCTCCCCATCCCCAGAAAACGAACCGGAAGACGAAGAAGACGAATATGATGAAGAAGATGGACCCGAACGGGAAGAACCCCCAACCGTAGAACGGCGCACCGTAGTAGGTCATCATCGGGGTGTATGGCCTGAAGAAGAACGAAGCGGCCAGCGCAACAAGCACGACTGCCGCTAGTGCGACCAGGAGCCACGCGAAAGCGTGCCTGCCCCTGACGTGACCGCCGTCGTACGTCGACTGCGTTTGCTCAATCCTCCCTAGCCAGGGGTTCAAGCGGCGGTCTCTTAAGAATATCGAAATACCAAAATGGAATACCAGAAAGATATTCCTATAAGAGCCTCTCCCGACGAGGCGGTTCCGTGTGGCCGTTCAAGTTTGCCATGGGGAGAAGGCGGAAGCGCGGGCTCCCGCACATGGTGATGTATCTGCTCTCTTCTTCCCCCAAGAACGGCGTCGAGCTCATGGACGGCGTCCACTCCATCACACGCGGCTGGTGGCGCCCTACCCCTGGCTCGATCTACCCTCTGATGAAAGAGATGACCGACCAGGGACTGGTGAAGAAGCGTGATGACGGCCGATTCGAGTTGACGGCGAAGGGGAGGTCGGAGGCTGGCGGCTTCGGCCATGGCCCCCAGCGCCCTCAGACCGTCGACGACGCCCTGGACCAGGTCCAGAACCTGGTTTCGTACATGGAAGACCTCAAGCGTTCAGGGAGGGAACCGCTGGGAGGGCGCTCGGACAAGCTGAAGGACCTGGCGAAGCGCCTGTCCGACCTCCAGGAAGGGTAGAGACTCCGACTCCGCGCAGCTCCTTCCCAACCTCCTCCGCCATCTCTTCTCCCTCCCTCATGATCGCTCCCAAGAAGGGGCCGAACAGGAACAACAGCGCCGTGATGACCGTCCCCACGGAGACGAACGCGAGGACCGACGAGAAGACCTTCCCGGTCGGGTCGCTGACCAGGAGGTTGCTCGGGGGCCCCTGCCCCGTCGCTATGAAACTGGTGAAGTAGAACGAGTCGAGCAGGCTCCACCCCTCTATGAAGTGCATCGTCACCGTCCCCACGACCTCTACCCCGACGATGAGCGCAAAGGAATATGCCGCCCTGACCCAGAACGATTTCGGTATCCTCCTCCGCTTCGGGGCCTTCGCGTTCAAACGGCTGCTCTGACGCCGCCTCTGCCAACGTTTTAAACAGCACAGGAGGGCGAGGTGAGACCGGTTTGGAAGGGGACATACAGGCCGGCCTGAAGCACGCCATGAGGGTCTACCCCCAGGGGGTCACGGTGGTCACCGCCGGAGGCAGGGGCGGCCCTGTAGGCCTTACCGTCAGCTCCTTCACCAGCGTGTCGCTGAACCCGCCCCTGGTCCTCGTCTCCATAGCCAAGAGCTCGGGGGTGTACGAAGAGCTGAAGGGAGCGCAGGCCTATGCCGTGAACTTCCTCGCTGACGATCAGAAGATCGTGTCCGACAGGTTCGCCGGGCGGACGGGCGGCAAGGACAGGTTCGAAGGGATGAAGTTCGCCAGGGGAGCGACGGGTTCCCCAGTCATCGCAGGAGCGCGGGCGGTTTTGGAGTGCAAAGCCTGGAAGGTCTACGACGGCGGAGACCACTCCCTGTTCGTCGGAGAGGTGGTGGTCGCCAAGACCTTTAACTCGAAGAGGCCGTTGGTGTACTACTCCCAACAGTACACCACTACCGAGCACATGGAGTACCCTGCCCCTCCATCCGACATAGTCTGGTAGCGCTCGGCCACTTCCCTTCTGGTTTCGAAGCTCTTGGTCAAGCCGCTGCGAGGGAGGAATCTGCAAGAAGTTCCGGCCCAAAGGGCCGAGGGTCACCGCGCGGAGAGGAGGTAGTCAGGCCTGTCTTTGATGACCGGCGCATGGATCTCCTCGAATCCTCCCGACTCCGACTTCACGTGCATCGCCTCGTTGAACCAGCTTTCGGGGGTTGGCGCCCCCCAGAACGTCTGCCTCTGCGGGTCGTTCAACTTCCACCTGATGGGGACCCAGTCCGGGTCCGCGCTGATGTAGTCTCCCGTGTAGAGCTCTATCCTGTTCCCGTCCGGGTCCCTGAGGTAGAGGAAGAAGGCATTGGAGACCCCGTGCCTCCCCGGACCTCGCTCCATGCTCTTCAGGTACCCCATGGACGCTAGGAGGTCCGCGGCGTCCATGATGGAACTCCTGTCGGACACGGTGAACCCGGCATGGTGGACCCTGGGCCCCTTTCCTGTGGTGATCGCTATGTCGTGGCAGGTGTGCTTCCTCCTCAGCCAGGCTGCCCAGAGCTCTGGCTTCGACCCTTCAGTCTCGGTAACCTCGGTGCACCCGAAGCCGAGGGAGTCTACGTACCAGGCATAGGCGGAAGCCGCGTCGGGGACCATGATGTTGAAGTGGTCGAGCCTCATCACCTTGGCCCCCCGGTATCTCTCGAACTTCTGGAGCATCCACTCCTCCCCCAGCATCTTGGAGTAGAACTCCACGGGGAACCCGAACTGGTCCCGAAGGCGCAGCGCCCTCCCCTGGCCCCTCTCTCCTTCCGCTTCGACCCACTTGGAGCCGAGGCCCCTCGACCTCGCCAGCTTCTCGATGGCCTTCAGTCCCTCTTCGCTGGCTACCCTGAACGCGAAGTGCCCGACACCAGGCTTCTCCGCCTCCGTCAGCGTCAGGCAGTGGTGGCTCCTGTCCTCAAGGCCCCGGAGGTAGACGTGCCTGGAGTCGGACTCGGTCACCACGAAGCCCAGAGCGTCCACGTAGAACCGCTTCGCCGCGTCGAGGTCCTTCACCAGGAACTCTATGTGCCCCGCCTTCACGATGTCGAACCCGGGGTCCAAAGCGTCAGTCCTTCCTGTGGAGCAGCTCTTTCACCCGTTCCTTATACGGCTCCTTGTTGTACCAACCGTAGTAGGCGCTGGCCATCCTCACGGGGTCCCCGAAGAAGAACCTCTCGTACAGGTCCTGCCTCCCCCCGAACGAGCTTCCCGCCGCGTCCCAGGCCAGCTTGAAGAGACGTACCCTCTCCTCCCCGTCTGCAAGCTTCGCCTGGTAATACCTGTCCAAGTCCGGCCTCGCAGGCGATTCCAGTATCCCCTCCGGAGGGATGGCCATGAGCCCGCTCGCTCCCAGCAGCTTCAGCATCGACGCCATGGTCGGGGCGATCTTCGGCCACAGGTTCCGGGCCGAGTTGATTGGGACGTAGTCTGGTGTCATCAGCCCCCATCTGCTCACGCTCGCGTTCCCCTCGCTCGCCCTGATGAAGGCCTTCATCGTCTCGGCGATTAAAAGTATCTCGGAGACCTTCTCCTGCACCTGGGGGAACTGGTCAGCTCCGATCGTCTCGGCAACGAGGGTCGCCAGGCCCGCCATGAACTCGGCTTTGGAAGCCTCCCGCACCGTGGCCTGGTGCGCCATGAAGACTATCGCATCTGTGGCTTCGCTCACCCGGTTGGCCTTCTCAGGGTCTTCGAGGATGAACACCCTCTCCCACGGCACCACGACGTCGTCAAAGACCACGACCGCGTCCTGCTCGTCGAACCGCGACGCGAGGGGGTGGTCGTAGGCCGACTCTGAAGCGAACGATTCCCTGCAGATGAACTTCAGTCCCCTAGCGCTCACGGGGAGCGCGAACGCTACGGAGTATGGCATGTCGTCCTGCCCCGACCTTATCACGGTCGACGGGAACACCATGATCTCGTCGGCGATGGGGAGGGTCGCCAGCATCCTCGCCCCCCTTATCACCACCCCTTCCCCTGTCTTTTCTACCACCCTCGCCGCGATGAACGGGTCGGCCTGCTTGGATGGCCCCACGCCCCTGTTAACCTGCGGGTTGATCAGCGTGTGCGTCAGGAGCAGGTCGTTCTCCCTTACGTGCTCGTAGTAGTTCCTGACGTTGGAGGCGTAGTCCCTCCCGTCCTTGTCGAAGAAGTCGGCCGCTGCCGCCATGGCCATCATCGAGCTGTTCAGGTAGTCTGCCGTCCTCCCCATCATGCCGCCGGAGTAGTTCGCCCAGGCGCTCATCATGGCCGTCCGCTTGGCCAGGTCGTCCATGGTCCTGGGCTGCATGAAGCTAGTCCCGACAGGCTCATGGGTCGTGGGAGACTCGTACGTCATGACCTCCTTCAGCTCGGGCCGCAGCTGCATGTCGTAGAGTGCGGCGATAGACTTCGCCACCCCCTGGAACGCCGGGTGACTGGATATCCCGCCGGTAATCCTCTGGCCGCCGTACCACACTTCGCGGGGGGTCGAGTCGAGCCGCTGGAGAAACTGCTTCCCGCTCTTGGCTCCCATCCCTTCCTCGGGTCACTGCCGGCGGTAATCTAATTGAATCTTTGCGGTGCAGCGGTGAGCTCTTAACTGCATAACCAGAGCGCCCTTTGAAACGCCGATTGTCGAGCGCAGCCCCTGACGCCCGGGCGGCTCCCCCGCCCCGGTCCGGGGGGAGGACGCTCCTGATACTCTCGCTTTACCAGATGCTCTCCAACAACCGCTCGAGCCTCTTCACGGTGTTCTTCGTCCTCTACGTCGTCGAGAAGGACGGGGTCTCTGTGGCTGCCGCGCTCACTGCGTTCTCTGCGGCCTACGTGGCGGCGAGCCTGACAGGGCCCTTCGCCGGGAGGGTCTCCGACCGGATGGGGCGGAGGCGCCTCCTCCTCATCGTCTCAGAGGCGGCTTCTCTCCCCTTCTTCATCCTCATCCCGTTCCTCGGGGGCTTCATAGCCATCAGCGCCTTCTTCCTGCTGGGGGAGACCGTCCTGTCCGTAGGGAACACCGCCCTTGCGGCCTACGTCGCCGACATCACGACATCAGGGGAGCGCGGACGGGGGTACGGCTTCCTCAGCCAGGTGGGGGCCCTGGGCTCCATAGTCGGGGTGGTCGCGGCCGGGCTGGTCTCGGAGTACATCAGCATCGACGCCATCTTCTACCTCGTCGGGTTCTTCATCACGGCAGACCTCCTGATGCTGGTCTTCGCCCTCCCGGAGAGCACGGTGAAGCCCTCCATGTCCCGCCGCCCCCTCAGGGAGATGAAGGGGGTGATCGTCTTCTCCTTCGCCACCTCCATCAGGGCCATCGGGACGGGGGCGGTCACGGCCTTCATCGGGGCCTACGCCTACTTCCTGGGCGCCAACTACCTCGAGGTCAGCCTGATCGCTGTCGCCGGGA
>JAKACC010000021.1 GCA_021796515.1 archaeon
TGGACGCCGAGCTGGCATCCAAGGGGGTGAACCTGATGTCGCTCCATGAAGCTCTGGCCTCGGAGGGGCAGAAGATCAGGGTCCTCGTCGAATCGATGAACGCGAAGTCGTCAAGGGACAAGTACGGCGCGTTTGTGAACGCCTTCTTCAACGGCGGTCTCTTCGTGAGGGTCCCGAAAGGGGTGACGGTGGAGAAGACCCTTCGCAGGATGCTGCTCCTCGACGCCCCCACAACCCCTGTCATCGAGCAACTATTCGTCGTGGCCGAGGAAGAGTCCAAGCTCGTGTTCCTGGAGGAGATGTACTCGAAGGGACCATCCACCCCGGCGCTTGTCGCTTCCAACTCGGAGATACACGCGGGGCCCGGGTCCCACGTGGACTTCTCCTCAATCCAGCTCTTGGACCAGCAGGCGACGCACATCTCTAACCGGGCAGTGGAGATCTCCAACGACGCCCGGGCCACGGTAAGCTCCCTCTCGCTGGGTGCAGCGACTTCCCGCTCTAGGATGAACTTCCTCCTCAACGGCAGGGGCTCCCTCGCGGAGGGCTTCGAGATCTTCTTCACAGACTCGAGGCAGAAATACGACTACGAGACCAACCTGATCCACAACTCCCGCGACTCGACCGGGTCGACCCAGGCTCGGGGGGTCCTCAAGGGGGAGTCGCGGTCGATATTCAAGGGGATGATCAAGATTGTGAACGCCGCCAAGAACTCGCGGTCCTACTTGGCCCATCACGCTATGCTCCTCGAGGGGACGGCGAAGTCCGACGGTGTCCCGAGCCTGGAGATCGATAACAACGAGGTCAAGGCGACCCACTCGGCTTCGGTGGCCCAGATAGACGAGGAGCAGCTGTTCTACCTGATGGCGAGGGGACTGTCGTACGATGAAGCGAAGAAGACGGTGGTCCTAGGATTTTTCGAGCCTGCCCTGTCGCGGATCCCTATAGAGCAGACCAGGGAAGGGGCGAGGTTCATGATCGAAGGGAAGTGGAAGGGGGAGACGAGGCGCCTCGTCGACAGGGAAGCCCTTCTGAAGGCCACCGGAGAGCTCACCCCCGAGGTCAAGGAGTCGGAAGACATCTTTGAGCGGCACTACAAGTATAGGTAGAGCTCAGATGGGTTGGCTACCTGCAATGAAATCCGCCGAGCTGGAAGAAGGCTCCATATCGACGGTCGAGTTAGGCGGGATCCACATCCTCGTCGCCAAGATTGGGGGGGAGGTCTACGCCGTGAGCGGTACTTGCACGCACGAAGAGACGGATCTTGGTCTAGGGTTCGTCATCGAAGACAGGGTCGTCTGCCCGCTTCATCTGTCACAGTTCGAGCTGAAGACCGGCAACGTGGTGAACCCCCCTGCCGAGACCCCCCTGAGGCGCTTCAACACGAGGGTCTCCGAGGGGACAATTTTTATCGAGGTATAGGGGTGAGCAAAGGGATTGCTCAAGGCAGAAGCTTTCGAAGTCGCCAAGGTGCGTGAAGACTTCCCGATACTGAAGCGCAAGGTCCACGGCAAGAGGCTCGTCTACCTTGACAACGCGGCCACGACCCAAAAACCGCAGCTTGTGGTGGACGCCCTGGTTGACTTCTATACCCGATACAACTCGAACGTCCACCGGTCGGTCCATACCTTGGGGGAAGAAGCGACTGCCGCCTACGAGGCGGCGAGGTCGAAGACAGCGAAGTTCGTCGGCGCAGACCCGAAGGGGCTCGTCTTCGTCAGAGGGACCACCGAAGCCACGAACCTTGTGAGGTTCGCTTGGGGGGAAAAGAACGTGAAGAAGGGGGACGTCTTGGTCGCGACCCTGATGGAGCACCACAGCAACATCGTCCCCTGGCAGCTGTTGGCGAGGAGCAAAGGGGCGACCCTGAAGTACGTGGGGCTCAACCCCGACGGGACCCTGGACATGGGCCAGCTCGAAGACCTCCTCAGGGAAGCCCCCAGGCTGGTCGCCGTGGCGCACTGTTCGAACGTCCTCGGGACAATCAACGAAGTCTCGGCCATCTGTGCAATGGCGAAAAAGGTCGGAGCCACCACCGTGGTCGACGGCGCCCAGTCCGTTCCTCACATGCCGGTAGACATCGGTGCGGTCGGGGCTGATTTCTACGCCTTCTCAGGGCACAAGATGCTCGCTCCCACGGGGGTCGGGGCCCTCGCCGCAAGGAAAGAGCTGCTAGAGGAGATGGACCCGTTCCAGTCAGGAGGGGAGATGATCAAAGAGGTGTTCGAAGACCACTCGACCTGGAACGATGTCCCCTACAAGTTCGAGGCCGGGACGGTCAACATCGCAGATGCAATCGGGCTGGGGACTGCCGTCGACTACCTCTCCTCCATAGGGATGGAGAGGGTGAGGAAGCATGAGGTCGCCCTGCTCGATTATGCCCTGAGGGCCCTCTCCGAGGTCAAGGGGGTGAAGATCTACGGGCCTCCTGACCCGGCCAGAAGGGGAGGGGTCGTCTCATTCAACTACGCCGACGTCCATCCGCACGACCTTGCCACCATCCTCGACGAAGAGGGGGTGGCAATCAGGTCCGGGCATCACTGCGCCCAGTTGCTCATGCGGTGGCTTGACGTCCCCGCGACGGCCAGGGCAAGCTTCCACGTCTACAACTCCTACGACGACGTCGACGCTCTGACGGCAGGGCTCCACAAGGCAGGGAAGCTGTTCAGATTATGAGCAGCGCCGACATCTACAGGGAGGTCATCCTCGACTACTACAGGCATCCGAGGAACTTCGGGAAGCTCGAGAAGTTCGATATCGACTCCCATGACAGCAACCCGCTCTGCGGAGACGAGATCGAGATGCAAGTGCAGGTGGGAAGCGGCCAGAAGATGGAGGAGGTAAAGTTCACAGGAAAGGGGTGCGCTATCAGCCAGGCGTCAGTTTCCATGCTGACCGAACTGGCCAAGGGGAAGCCCCTGGGGTGGGTCAAAGAGCTCTCAAAGGAAGACGTCTTCAAGATGCTCGGGAACCCCGACCTCGGCCCGTCCAGGGTCAAATGCGCCCTCCTCGGGATGAAAGTCCTGAAGACGGGCGTGTACGGGTACTTGGGCGCGCAGTACGAAGAGAAGGACGAAGGGGAGCTCCCCTAGCCGGACGGTAGAATTATAGGCGGAGCCAGCCCGAACGAAACGAGAAGATAATACGCCGGGATTATCACTACCGGGGCGAGGAGCGCCGCCCAGAACGCCAACTTCAGGAGGCTTCTCAATTCTGTCTCGAACTGGTTCCCGTTCCTCGGGATGTGATTGTTGACCCACTTCGCGGGGTTGGCTACCTTCACCATGCCTCTGACCTCTCGTTACGCCCTATCCGGGATATAACGGTTATCGGGTCGGGCGGCCATCTGCTCCCTTTGCCACAATGACGCAAATCCCTTCGGAACCTCGGTCTGCCCTCGGGAAGACAAGGCTTGAATGGGATCTGTGCTCCCATTCAATCCATCCCCCCAATCGAAGCAGGATGTCTTATCCCCCCGAAGACGAACCAGAACCCGGCCCGTGAGCCGGGATGCCGGCCTTCGCCGTGGGGGACCCCTCTCCTGCCTTCCGCGGCGCGTGCCCTGACATGACATGCCGCTTCAGGAGCTGTATGCCGAGGGCAGGGTCCACCCCTTTGGGGCAGACGTACGAGCACGACCCCGCGAAATGGCACCTCCAGATGCCATGAGGGGTGTCGAGGATGGCTATCCTCCCGTCTCCTCCTTCGTCTCTGACGTCCGCCGTGTACCGATATGCCTGCGCGAGGGCCTGCGGCCCGGGGAACTCCGAGTCCGTAGCCACCGTGGGGCAGGAAGAAGTGCAGAGCCCGCACTTTATGCAATAGGTGAACTGCAGGACCCGCGTGAGCTCCTCTGGTTTCATCACGTATTCGGAGGTCGGATGCTCCTGTTCCTGGAGGTCAGACCTGACCAGTTGGGGGACCACCTCCGCGTGCTTCTCGAAGAAGGAGCCTAGGTCTGTGACGAGGTCCCTGATTATCGCGAAGTTTTCCATAGGCTGGGCTACAACCTTCTCCCCTGCGAGCTCGTCCACCTGGGTGTAGCACGCGAGCCTCGGTCTCCCATTGATCTTCATCCCGCACGAGCCGCACGAAGCCTGCCTACAGGAGAACCTCAGGGCAATAGAATGGTCTACGTAGTCCCTGGCGTACAGGATAGCGTCAAGAACAGTCATCCCTTCCCGCTTCGGGACCTTGTATTCCACAAGCCTCGGCTCTTCGTCCTTGAAGGGGTCGAACCTCTGGACAAGGAGCCTTACGTCGGTCACGCGGACACCACCCCGAAGGCTGCCAGTATGACGGTCCGCGTCCCGTATGCGACTGTCCCTATGACCGCTGCGACTGTCACGACGTCCACCCACGTCGTCCAGGGCTTCGTCTGCCTGAGCTCATAGAGGATTATCCTGAGGCCGTTGAACCCGTGCACGAGCACCACCAGGAGCAGGGCCTCGAGGAAGACAGCGGTGACAGCGTTCCTGTATATCGAGAGCATGTTGTTGAACGAGATGGCGGTGTCATATGGGAGGATGACCCCCTGCATCATCAGGTGTATGGAAACGAGAGCCACAGCCAGCAGGGCCGTCACGTACTGCAGGAGCATCAGCCTTGACTCTCTCATCCCATCCCCTCGAAAAGCACGAGGTAAGTCCAGATCGCGGAGAGGACGGCTGTCGCGATCCCCACGTATATCAGGGCCCTCTGCCCCGAGGCAAGAGCCTTCGGCTTGTAGGGGAATTCGATGGCTGAAGGCTTCCTCAGGATGAGCCCGAACTCGCTCAGGACCAGCCTGATCCCGTTTACGCCGTGGAACACGAGCGCCAGCACCAGCAGGACTAGGATGGTATGACCGAAGGTGTTCTCGAATACGGTCCCGATGAAAGCCCAGCTCGAAGCGCTGGGTCCCGTACCAGTGGGGCCCCCGACGAAGAAGCTCGTGTCCCCTAGGTGTCCAAGGACGTAGAGGAGAACCGCGACTCCGGTCACCCTCTGGAACGTGTACGCCCACCTTTCGGCGTTGTAGTGGTATGGGTTGAGCCACCCCGCGATCCCGCGCTTGTTCTTGGCTGCCGCCTTTGCCATGGTCTGTCCTACTCCTCGCTCCGTTTTACAGCTTCTCAGTAGTGCCGCTCCGTCGGCTGGTACTTCGTTATTGTCACCTTGGAGTAGTCGAGCCGCAGCCCGTCTGGCCCCCAGAACGCGAGGGTGTGCTTGAGCCAGTTCTTGTCGTCTCTCTTCGGGAAGTCCCTCCTCGCGTGGGCACCCCTCGATTCGGTCCTCGCCAGCGCCCCGGCGATCACCACTTCAGCCACGATGAGCATGCTCTCGACTTCTAGGACGTCGTTGAGGTTCGTGTTGTACACCCTGCTTCTATCTTCGCAGTGCAGGAAGTCCTTGGTCTTGAGCTCACGGATAGTCCTGAGGGCTTCAGAGAGCCCGTCCGCGGTCCTGTAGACGAAAACATCCTTGGCCATCAGCCTCTGCAGCGAGTCTCTGATCTCATATGGGTTCGTCCCCCCTTTTCCGTGGAAGATCCCGTCGAAAATCCTCTTCTCCTCCAGTTGGACCTGCTCCCCGACCGTAGAGGCGGCTCCCTTCCCCGCGGCATAGCGGGCGGCTTCAGCGCCGGTGAACTTGCCCCAGACCAGGCACTCGGCGGTGGAGTTGGCGCCCAGCCTGTTAGCCCCGTTGATGCTCACACAGGCAGCCTCCCCAGCGGCCCAGAGCCCTCTTATCCGCGTCGCCCCGTCTATGTCGACGTCTATGCCTCCCATCACGTAATGGCAGACCGGCCGGACAGGGAGGGGCTTCTCCGCCGGGTCTATCCCCCTGAACTTTATCGCGATCTCCCTTATCTGCGAAAGCCTCGACTTGATTTTCTCATCTCCTATGGGCGAGAGGTCGAGGTGGAGGTAGTCCAGCCCCGTGGCCTGGTCCTTGAACCCCCTCCCTTCTTCGATTTCAGTCATCATGGCCCTGGAGACGACGTCCCTCGACGCCAGATCTAGCTTCGCGGGCGCATATCTCTTCATGAACCGCTCACCGTCCTTGTTGACCAGGACCCCTCCTTCCCCCCTAACCGCTTCCGTGATGAGTATCCCTGAAGGTATCAGTCCAGAGGGGTGGAACTGGATGAACTCCATGTCTTTCAGCGGGATCCCGGCTCTGAGGGCGGTCGCCATCCCGTCAGGCGTCGAGCTGTAGGCGTACGTCGCGAAGCTGTAGAGGCGCCCGGAGCCTCCCGTGGCGATTATCCCGGCCTTGCCGAGTATCTGGACGAAGCTCCCGGTCTTCATGTCTATGGCCGTCACCCCCCGGAACTCCCCCCCTTCGGTAAGGATCGAGGTGACGAACCACTCTTGGTAGAAGTGGATGCCGCCGTACCTTGTGGCCGTATCGTAGAGCGTCTGCATCTCGAAGAATCCCACTTTGTCCTCGGCGAACGTAGCCCTGGGGTAGCTGTATCCTCCGAACCATCTCTGGGCTATCCTTCCGTCCTCCCTCCGGCTCCAAGGGAGTCCCCAGTGTTCGAGCTGGTAGATCTCACCGGGCATCTCCCTCACAAACCGCTCGACCGCATCTTGGTCGGCTAGGTAGTCCGAACCCTTCACCGTGTCGAAGGCATGGGAGTCCAAAGAGTCCCCCAGCTCGGGGTAAAGTACCGCCGCGGTCCCACCCTCGGCGCTCACCGAGTGAGAGCGCATTGCCTGCAACTTGGTCACTACAGCCACATCCAGCTTCCCGTCGCTGACCCTGGACGCCTCGATGGCCGCTCTTAGGCCGGCGATCCCCGACCCTACGATCACTACGTCATGCCGAAGTGCCTCTACCAACTTCCCCACCAAAGGGGGCCTGAGATATTTTCTTAGGCATTTCCCCCTGCGGGCGCACCAGGTTTTGTAAACTCGAGGGGGGCGGCGAAAACGCGCGTTTTCGGGCCGACTCTCTGTTTCACATGGACACGTTTATAACCGCATCAACAATCGGCCGGGTCTACGAGAGGGGTAAAGTGCCTCACTATGGTTACAGTTTCGAGGGGTTCGACCCAGCGGTACATGTCAGGGCCAGCGGGCGCGAGGTAAACGTCTCGCCAAAGGCCGCCCGTGAAGTCGCGGTAACGGTGAAAGGGATGTATCTGACGAAGGCCATCGACTTGATGGAGCAGGTGGAGGGCAAGAAGATGCCTGTCGCCTTCAGGCGGCATAAGCTTAAGGTCGGGCACAGGAGCGAGTTGCAGGGGTTTCCGACCGGCTCATATCCCGTGAAGGCCGCCAAGGCTTATCTGAACGTCCTCCGCAACCTTCAGGGGAACTCGGAGTTCAAGGGCCTCGACCCTGAAAGGGTCCGGATCATCCACGCGGCGGGGTACGCGGGGCGGACAGTGAAGGACTATGTCCCGAGGGCCTTTGGGAGGAGTTCTCCGAACTTCCACCAGCTGGTCCACATCGAGTTAGTAGGCAAGGAAGTATAGGATTGTCCGGCCAGCAGCGAACCACCGTGAAATCGATTCTGACGACTAGCAAGTCGTACGCCAACTTGGACGAGTTCTTCGAAAAGGAGCTGCGGGATGCCGGGTACGGTGGGCTGGAAGTGCAGAAGTCTCCCGTCGGAACCACCTTGAAGGTCTATGTGGCTCGGCCGGGGCTCGCCATAGGGAGGCGCGGGACGGGGATCAAAGACCTTACGGACAAGGTGGCCACAAAGTTCACCTTCCCGAACCCTCAGATCGCTGTCACAGAGGTCGAGAACCCGGAGCTTAACGCCCGGATAATGGCCGCAAGGATCGGGCAGATTGTTTCTCGCGGGACGGCGTTCCGTAGGGCGGCGCAGTGGTCCGTGAACAACATCATGAACGCGGGGGCCGCCGGCGTGGAGATATCTGTCGCGGGAAAGCTGAGGAGCGACAGGTCCCACGGCGAAAAGTATAGGGCAGGGGTAGTTCCTAAGAGCGGGGACACAGCGGACAGGTCGGTCAGCGAGGCGACCACCGACTTACAGATGAAGCTCGGTCTCTATGGAATCAAGGTCAAGATCGCGCTCAGGGACGCGCTTCCGCCGGATTTCCAGTTTAAGGAAGACGTCAAGGAGGAAAAGAAAGAAGATGCCACATCTGAAACCCAAGGATCTCAGGAACCAGGACGCTGACAAGCTTCGGCAGACGCTCTTCGACCTCAGGTCGGAGCTCTCCAAGCTCGCAGGCGGCGCCCAGAGGGGGATCGTCAAGAAGGATGTCGGGGACATCAGGCGGATCAGGAAGGACGTCGCCAGGGTCGTCACTATCATGCACGAAAAGGGTGTAGCTGAATGAACGTTGTGGGTGAAAGGGTGACGGTGGTCGCATCCAGCGACCCCTCCAAGGTGGGGAGGGAGGGAACGGTCCTGATAGACACGGCGAAGACCCTCCTGCTTGGGACCAAGGAAGGCGTCATGAGGGTCGCAAAGGACACATCGACGTTCAGGCTCGAATCTGGGAAAGTCGTGCCGGGAGCCGGCCTTGCCGGCAGGCTCCAGGACAGGATAGGGAGCGACACGGCATGAACGCTGCGGGCCTCGAAGTGGCCCCACCGAAGAAGAAATGCCAAGATGAGAGGTGCCCTTTCCACGGCCACCTGAAGGTAAGGGGGAGGCTGCTGTCCGGGAAGGCGGTTTCCGCTTCAGAGAAGAGCTTTGCCGTCGTGCAGATGGAGTACCTCCATATGGTACCGAAGTTCACCAGGGGGGAGAGGCGGAGGAGCAGGGTCAGCGCGCACGTCCCGCCATGCATCGAAGTCAGAGAAGGGGACGCGGTTACCTTGGGTGAGTGCAGGCCGCTTTCGAAGACGATCTCCTTCGTAGTGGTGGAGTCCAGGAGGGGCGCGTAGTGTCGACGAAGTCTCGTGCGGTCTCTGCCAAGGGCGTCGAGGAATTCAAGAACTACATCACGAGGTCCATCCCGCTTTATGCTGTGATCACCTGCGCGGACAACACCGGGGCGAAGACGCTCCGGGTCGTCCAGGTCACGAAGGCGAAGGGGAGGTTGAGCAGGGTACCCGCGGCCTCTGTCGGCGACTCGATCGTCTGTGTCGTTAAGAAGGGGCCCCCAGAGCTGAAGAAGACAGTCTTCGGCGCGGTCATAGTGAGACAAAAGTACCCGGTGCGGAGGCTGAGCGGTCAGAGAGTCGTCTTCGAGGACAACGCCGCTGTCATCATCACCCCTGAAGGGGACCTAAAGGGGACGGACATCAAAGGTCCTGTAGCGAGCGAGGCCGCAGAAAAGTGGCCCAGGATAGCCAACTTGGCGTCCATCATAGTATAGGTGGGAACATGAAGTTCGGATCTCAACTTTCGGCAGACCTGAGGGAGAAGCACCACAGGCGTGCGGTCAGGCCCCGCGTCGGGGACACCGTCAGGATAGTCAGAGGCGAGTTCAAGGACATAGAGGGGAAGGTGACGCGCGTCGACCCTAGGTCGGGAGTCGTGAATGTGGAAGGGGTGAACCGGGAGAAGCTGAAGGGAGGGAACGCCCCCGTCCCTGTACGCTCTTCTAACCTGGTCGTGACATCGCTTGCGCTTGACGATAAGTTGAGGAAGGGGAAGCTGGAGGCGCCTGCCTGATGGGAAAGAAGGGTGGAAGGAACAAGCTGAAGCGTCTTGCTGCCCCGAGAAACTGGGACATCTCCCGCAAGTCGAGCAGGTTCGTGTTCAAGCCCCGGCCCGGCCCGTACCCCATCTCTTCGTCCTATCCTCTGGGCGTGGTTGTACGGGACCTCGCTTCCATGGCGGAGCTCTCGAGAGAGGTGAAGTACATGACGAAGACGGGGAAGGTCCTGGTTGACGGTAAGGAGAGGAGGACGCCCCGGTTCCCTGTGGGGCTGTTCAACGTGGTCGGCGTCCCGGCTGAAGGGTCGTACTTCAGGCTGGTCCCGACCCCGAAGGGGCTCGCCCTTGCTAAGGTGACCCAGGAGGAGGCGAAGACGAAGCTCTGCGCCATAAGCACAAAGACGAAGGTGAAAGGGGGGCACATCCAGTATGGTCTTCACGACGGAAGGTCAGTGGTTGACGACGGCCTTGACCTGTCTCCTGGGGACGCCGTGCTGATGGAGGTCCCATCACAAAAGGTGCTCGGGAACGTCAAGCTCACGAAGGGGTCCTTGGGGCTCGTCCTCTCGGGAGAGAGGGCTGGACAGGTCGGAAAGATCTCCGATGTGAAGGTCGGGACAATATCCAGAGAGAAGATGGTGAGGCTGTCCCTGAGCGGTGGGGACGCTGAGATACCCTCGAGACTCGTCTTCCCGGTCGGAACCGCGTCCCCGATGATAACCGTGGGGGTCGGAGCACCATGAGCCAGACGGCCGTCCAGGAGAACCCCATGCGCAAAATCAGGGTAGGGAAGGTCGTGGTGAACATCGGCCTCGGAAAGTCCGGGGAAGCCATCGAAAGGGGGAAGAAGGTCCTGCAACAGGTGACGGGGCAGGCCCCCGCTCAGACGCGCGCCAAGAGCTCGGTGAGGGACTTCGGCATACACAAGGGGGAGCCCATAGGAGTGGTCGTCACCGTCCGAGGGGAGGGAACGGCCCCCCTGATGGAGAAGCTACTCGCCGCCAGGGAGAAGAAGCTCCAGGAATCTTGCTTCGACCCGAGAGGCTCGGTGTCCTTCGGGATTAAAGAGCACATCGAGATCCCGGGGACCCGTTACGACCCGGCCATCGGGATACTCGGAATGAACGTGTCGGTGCTCTTAGAGCGGCCGGGGTTCTCGGTCTCCAGGCGGAGACGGAAGACGGCGAGGGTGGGCAAATCCCACCTGATAACCAGGGAAGAAGCGGTACAGTACTTCAAGGACAACTTCGGAGTGGTTGTGCAGTGAAGGAAAGGCATCCGAAGGTCAGAAAGTATGGGAAGTCCACGCACTACTGCCAGAGATGCGGCCAGTACGGGGCGGTCATCAGGTCCTATGACCTCGTCCTCTGCAGGCAGTGCTTCAGGGAGGTCGCTGGGAAGCTCGGCTTCAGGAAGTATGACTAGGTGAGATAATGCCTGCGACAAACATCATGGCCAACCTCTTTGCGAGCCTCCAGAACGCGGAGATGAGGAACAAGAAGGAGTGCATGGTCATCCCGGCTTCAAACCTCGCCAGCGAGGTGTTGAAGGTCCTCCAGAAGAAGAGATACATCGGGGAGTTCGAGTTCATCGACGATGGCATGGGCGGGAAGCTCCGCGTCCAGCTCCTCGGGAGGATAAACAAGTGCGGGGTGATCTCGCCTCGGTTCCCCGTGAGGTCGTTGAAGCTCGTAGACTGGGAGCACAGGTACCTGCCCGCCGTGGGGATCGGTACCCTGATCGTGTCAACCCCGCAGGGGGTCATGTCGCACATCGAGGCCCAGGAGAGGAAGATTGGTGGGAGGCTGATTGGGTATGTCTTCTAAGGCGATACAGGGGACTTCTGTCAAGCTCCCCGACGGCGTGACAGCGTCCCTGAGCGGGAGGACCCTCGTCATAAAGGGGAAGTTGGGCATCTCCAGGAAGGTCTTCGACAAGATCAACGTGAACCTCGCGGTCCAGGGGGACACCATCACGTTCTCCCCGTTCTCGGCCAAGAAGAAGGACAACGTCATAATCAACACCGTGGCCAGCATCGTGAACAACATGGCTACGGGAGTCACGAAGGGATTCACCTACAAGGTGAAGGTGGTCTATGCCCACTTCCCCATCACGGTAAGGACGAAGGGAAGCCAGGTGCTAGTGGAGAACTTCGTAGGAGAGAGGTCTCCGCGGATATCCCAGATCGTCGGCGACTGCAAGGTGACCGTAGAAGGGGACGACGTGGTAGTCAAGGGGGTGTCGCTGGAGGACGTCGGCCAGACCGCCGCCAATCTGGAGCTGGCGACGAAAATCCGCAGGAAGGACCAGAGGGTGTTCCTGGACGGTTTGTACATATACCATAAGGAGGAGGGCGCCTAAACCCATGCCGAAGGCGAAACAGTCAGAGGAGAACAGGTTGAAGGCTCTCGTGGAGAAGCGCAAGGACTTCTCAGCCGCCAGGCCCGCATTCGTCCGACAGGAGAGCTGGCGCTACGTGAGGCTCCACCCCGAGTGGAGGAAGCCGAAGGGAGTGGACAACAAGGTGAGGCGCCAGGACAAGGGTTGGCCCGCGCTGGTCAGGGTGGGGTACAGGGGCCCGGCCGCGTCGAGGGGCTTGCACCCGAGCGGTCACTACGAGGCCATCGTCTACCGACCCAAGGATCTGGACGGCCTGGTCCCGGGGAGGGACGTGGCTCGGATAGGGGGGACCGTAGGTGCCCGGAAAAGGGTCGCCATCTTGGAGAGAGCGACCGAGCTCGGTATCAGGGTCGTGAATCCGACAGGGTTGAGGATAGTTGAACCTAAAGAGTAAGCGCAGGCTCGCGGCGTCGGTCCTAGGGGTCGGGGTGGACAGGATCAGGTTCAACGACGAATACAGCGACCTTATCCAGGACGCGATAACCCGCAGCACCATAAGAGGGCTCGCCGGGTTCGGCGCCATAACCGTGGCCCCGGTGAAAGGGGTCTCCAGGGGGAGGTTCAGGTCGAAATCCGAGAAGCTGAAGCGTGGGAGGGGGGCAGGTTCGACCGAAGGTTCCGCCACCGCGAGGAACCCTCGGAAGGATATGTGGATATCCAAGGTCAGGGCGCTCAGGTGGCGCCTGAAGGTGGCCAAAGACCGCAAGGAGATTACCCCGGAAACATACAGGGCGCTCTACAAACAAGTGAAGGGAGGACAGGTAAGAGGGGTCAAACACCTCCTCGACCTCATGAAGGAGGCCAAGAGGTGAAGACCAGGCACGTGCCGCTCCTCAGGAGGAGGCGCGCGGGGGCGACGGACTATCGGACAAGGAAGAGAGCGATTACATCCCAGAGGCCGCTTCTCGTGATGAGGGTGTCGAACAAGAACGTCACCGCGCAGTTCGTGAAACCCACGGTGAAGGGGGACCTGGTCCTTTCGTCGTCCCACTCCAAGGAGCTCGCGAGGTTAGGGTGGTTGGGCTCGTCGAAGGCGACTCCTTCATGTTACCTCCTCGGATTGCTGGCGGGGAAGAAAGCCTTGGCCGCCGGGATAAAGGAGGCTGTGGTCTACAACGGCCTCGTACCCTTCATCGCAGGCTCACGGATTGCGGCCATCCTGAAGGGGGTAGTTGACGCGGGGGTCTCCGTCCCCGTGGGGGAGGAGGCGTTCCCCAGCGAAGACAGGCTCACCGGGAAGTTCATCGCAGACTACGCCGCCAAGATGGCCTCGGAGGACAAGGACGCTTACAACAGGTCCTTCTCGGCGCTCATAAAGTCCGGGTTCAAGCCCGAAACTTATCCGTCTGCGTTCGCAAAGGCGAAAGTCACGGTCATGGAGGGGAAGGAGTGACGGCCTACCAGAGAAGGGGAAGACAGGAAGAACAGGAGCAGGTGTGGGTCCCGAGGACGAAGCTGGGGGCGCTCGTCAACGAGGGGAAGATCACCTCGCTTGAAGAGATATTCAGGAACGGCCAGAGGGTCCGCGAGGCCGAGATCGTCAGGAGGCTCCTCCCGGACCTCAGGAACGAGGTCGTCGGGGTCAGCGTCGTCCAGAAGCAGACCGACGCCGGTGAGCTGACACGCTTCCTCGCCGTCGTAGCCGTCGGAAACGGGGCGGGGTGGTTCGGGGTCGGCAAAGGCAAGGCCATGCAGACTAGGGAGGCGATCGAGAAGGCCACCACGGCCGCGCTCCTCAACATAATACCGGTCAAACTCGGGTGCGGCTCATGGGAGTGCAGGGACGGGAGGCCGCATTCCGTCCCATACAGGATCAGGGGGAAGGCCGGCAGCGTTACGGTAGAGATAATACCGGCGCCGCGGGCGCTGGGGCTCGTCGCCGGCCCTGCTCTGAAGAATCTCCTCCAGCTGGCCGGGGTGAAGGACGCCTGGGTCAGGACTTTCGGCTCCACTAACACCATGTCTTCCCTGGCAAACGCGGTGTACGACGCGTTCAAGATGTCGCACGGGCTAAACGTATAGGTGATTGGGATGGGTCTGATCTTGGTCGTCAACCTGCACGGCTCCATCAACAGTTCCGCTCCAGTAAGGAAGGCGCTCAACGAGCTCTGGGTAGCCAAAAAGTTCTCGGCGTCGGTCGTCCCGGACGACGCCCCGACGGTGGGCATGCTGAGGCTCTGTAAGGACTACGTGGCCTGGGCCCCGGTCGACGAGGATCTCCTCGCCGACCTCCTTTCAAAGAGGGGGATGGTGAGCACCAGCAGGCCGCTTGACCAGGCGGCTCTGAAGGGGCTCGGGTTCAATGACCATAAGGCTCTGGCCGCTCAGATGATCAAAGAGCAGAAGCGGCTCGCAGCGGTTCCCGGGGTCCTCCCATACTTCAGGCTCGCGCCTCCAAAGGGAGGGTTCAAACGCTCTCTCCGAAGGCAGTCCACCGAGAAGGGGACGCTGGGAAGCAACCCGAAGCTCGACGAAATCGTAAGGAGGATGGTCTGACGTGCCTACCAGGCTTCGCAAGGGAAGGAGATACAGGGGGATGCGGACCCACGGCTACGGCCAGATAGGGCAGCACCGCCACTCGGGGAAGCAGGGGGGACACGGAAACGCCGGCCTCCACAAGCACAAGTGGAGCTGGCTCGTAATCAACGATCCGGACCACTTCGGCAGGGATCCGTTCAGGCCGCCAGGGCACGTCAAGCCTTCCCGTTGGGTGAACGTGGGACAGCTGGACGGGCTCGCCGGCGATGCGAAGTCTCTCGACCTGGCCTCGATGGGGGTGGAGAAGCTCCTCGGATCAGGAGAGGTCGCCCGGGCTTATGAGGTGAAGGTCGCCTCCTTCACCAAGAAGGCTCAGGCTAAAATAGAAGCGGCAGGCGGAAAAATCCTGACCCAGGAGTAAGCCACGTCCAATGGCTTCGATGCGCGACTTCATCAAGAGTGTAGGCACCGTCCTCCCTGAAATCCCAAAGCCCGAGAAGAAGCCCACCCTGAACGAGCGCTTCATCTGGACCGGGATAGCCCTGATGCTGTATCTCGTGATGGCTGCGACGCCGCTTTACGGCCTCACGGGAACAGCCGCGGCCAACAACGCATCCACGTTCCTCAGGGTGGTCTTCGCGTCAGCCCAGGGGACCCTGATGACCCTCGGCATAGGCCCCATCGTGACGGCGGGGCTCATCCTCCAGCTGCTTGTGGGGAGCGACATCATAAAGCTGGACATGAGCGACTCTTCCGACCGGGCGATATTCGGCTCAGCCACGAAGCTCCTCACGCTCATAGTCATAGTGGGGGAGTCTATGGCCTACATGTTCGGGGGAGCCCTCGGAGTCCTGACGACGTCCCAGCAGCCCGTGGTCTTCATACAGCTCGTGATAGCCTCTGTGATAGTCCTCCTCCTCGACGAAATGATACAGAAGGGGTGGGGGCTCGGCAGCGGGGTGAGCCTGTTCATCCTCGCCGGCGTATGCCAGACCGTCATGTGGTACACCTTCTCTCCCATCCCGTTCCAGGTGACCACCGGGGTGACACAGCTCTTCGGCTTCGTCCCTGAGGCGATAAGCGAGTCCTTCAACAACAATCTGGGGTCGGTCGTCATCAGGGACTTCAAGTATCCGAGCCTCCTCACCTTCTCTCTCACCATAGTGATGATACTCGTCCTGGTCTACGTCGAAGGGATCAGAATAGAGCTCCCCATCACGTCGATAAAGTACCGCGGGTTCCAGGGGGTATATCCAATCAAGCTCCTCTATGTCTCGAACATCCCTGTCATCCTCGTCTCGGCCCTGGGGGCCAACGTCACGTTCTTCGCTCGCCTGCTCGCTAACTACTCGGTCGCGAGCCCGCCATGGTGGATGAAGTACCTCGCCGTCTTTCCCGCTTCGAGCGCCAACGGGACGAACACGCAGATCCCCATAGGGGGGGTGGTGTTCTACCTCACGCCTCCCCAGTCATTCCAGCAGACCCTCGCGGAGCCAGTCCACTCCATCGTCTACCTCCTGTACCTGGTGGGGATGGCGGTGGTCTTCGCCAGGCTCTGGGTCGAGATAGGCGGCCTTAACCCGAAAGCCGTCGCGAAGAACCTCATGGACGCCGACGTCCAGGTGCCTGGTTTCAGGCGCTCCGGCCTCTCCATCGAGCAGATGCTCAACAGGTACATCCCCACCCTCACCATCATAGGGGGCATACTCATAGGCCTCATAGCAGGGGTATCGGACCTGTTCGGGGTCTTCGGTACAGGGATAGGGATATTGCTCATGGTCGACATCATCCTCCAGTACTATCAGATGCTCCTCAAGGAGCAGGTGGAGGAGATCTCTCCTGCGCTCGCCGGGCTTATCGGAGCTAGCTAGCCGTGGGTCTACGGGTCATCATAGTGGGGGTCCCCGGGGTGGGGAAGTCGACCATCGTCAGCAAGGTCGTCTCGAGCATAAGCGGCGCGCGGCTGGCGAACTTCGGGACGATCATGCTCGAGGTCGGCAAGGCCAGGAGGCTGATTAGGGACAGGGACGAGATTCGGAAGCTCCCGGTCGTAAAGCAGAGGCAGCTGCAGAAGGTCGTGGCTTCGAGGATCGCAAGGATGAAGGACAGTGTAGTGGTGGTGGACACCCACCTGTTCATCAAGACCCCGGAGGGGTTCTGGCCGGGGCTCCCGTTCGAGGTGGTCAGGGCCATGAATCCGACCCATCTGGTGCTGGTCGAGGCGACCCCCGAGGAGATACTCATGCGGAGGACGTCTGACGCGTCGAGGTACCGGGACGCCACGACCATCGAGAGCCTGGCCGAGGAGCTGGGCCTTGCCAAGAGCTTCCTCGCCGCGAGCTCGAGCGTCACTGGGGCGCCCGTGAGCTTCGTGAGGAATTCGCAGGGGAAGGCTGACGAGGCCGCCATGAGGCTCGTCAAGGTGCTGGAGGCGGCCTCGCGGTAATGTCGTCAAGCAAGAAGAGGCAGCAGAACAGGTCTTCTGTCGGAGGGTCGAGGACCATCACTTACATCCTCATCGCCGTCATCGGGGTCCTGGTGTTCTACTACGCCGTCCGCCCTGTGGTCTTTCCCCAGTCGACCGTCACGACCGCCCCCAACGGGGCGAAGGTATCTCTGAGCACCGGGTCAGACATCCCGGGCGTGTACGTGGTGATTTCGGGTCAGAACCTCCCTGCCGGCAAGAACGTCTCAGCCGTCTTCGGGACGTCGCCGCTGCCGCTGACGAACAGCACGACCAAGCAGCCCGGCTGCCAGACTTCATCCAAGGGGACGATGTCCGGGTGCACCTTCTGGGTCCCGAACCTGGCGGTCGGGCACTATGACATCAACTTCACCGCAGGAGGAACGACCGTCGTGGACAAGTTCGCGGTCCCACAGTACGCCCCGCCGGTCTCCACTATCATAGTGACGGTCACCTCGATCTCTCTCGGCATGGTGACCCAGCTGGTCACCAGGAAGGTCGTCGACCTCAACGCCGAGAGGCGGATGCGCGCGGAGGTCAACGCGTTCAACAAGGAGAAGCGAGAAGCTACCATGGCGCTGCAGCGGGCGAAGGCCGCGCTGTCCAAGGACAAGGAGGGGGGATCCCAGGCCAAGGCGGCGGTCGCGAAGGAGCAGGATAAGCTCGAACGGCTGAAGAAGCGCGAACTGGCGATGCAGCAGGAGCAGCTCAACGTCCAGAAGGCTAGGTTCAAGGTGATGGGGATCACGACGGTCCCCCTGATCCTCGTCTACTACCTGATGGCGACCTTCCTGGGAGGGTACGGAGTCGTAGTGGCGTTCACCCCCATCCCTATCCCTGTCATCACCGGGGTGACCCAGAGCCCTGCCATCTATGACGTCAGCCTCTTCTGGTGGTACTTCCTCAGCTCGTTCACCTTCTCCACCATGCTGGGCCGGCTGCTCCATACGACGAGCTGAAGGGACGCAGATGAAAGCGATAATCATCTCAGGGATGCCCGCGGTAGGGAAGACCTCCGTCTCCCGCCAGGTAGCCGCGGCCTTCGGCGTCAGCGTCGTAGGTGGCGGCGACGTCCTCAAGGAGATGGCGGTGGAACAGGGGTACATCCCCGGGGGGGATGACTGGTGGGACAAGGGGGAAGGGATGAAGTTCCTCCAGGAGAGGAAGCGCTCTTCGGACTTCGACAAGGAGGTCGACGAGAGGCTGCTGCAGAAGGCCAAGAAGGGGGACGTGGTGATCACCAGCTACCCAGTACCATGGCTCACGAAGGAAGGCCTGAAGGTCTGGCTCTCAGGGAACGTGGACAGCAGGGCGAGGCGGATGTCAAAGAGGGACGGCCTCACGGTCTCCGAGTGCAGGGAGATCCTCTCGGTGAGGGATGGTGAGAACTTCAAGCTCTACAAGAAGATCTACGGCATCGAGTTCGGCATGGACCTCAAGCCCTTCGACCTTGTGGTCGAGACCGACGGCATCGACGAAGGAAGGGTGGCCGAGATAGTCATCCAGTACGCGAAGGGGCGAAGGGACTGAAGTGCAGCCGCGGAAGACCGAAGTCCTCGACGAGGAGCAGACCGACCCGAGATATGGGTCGTCTCCTTCCTCTCGGACGGTGCAGGCCCTCATCGAATACGGGCTCGTCCCCCTGGACAAGCCTCGAGGACCGACGAGCCACGAAGTAGTAGCCTGGACCCGGAAGCTCCTGGGGGTGGAGAAGGCGGGGCACAGCGGGACGCTGGACCCTCCCGTCTCGGGGATGCTCCCCATCGGGCTAATGCAGTCGACCCGGGCGCTGAGCCTGCTCCTCCTCTTCCCGAAGGAGTACAGGGGAGTGATGCGGATACACTCGTCGGTGCCGGAGAAGGAGCTGTCACGGGTCGCTGCCGAGTTCACCGGAAAGATCTTCCAGCGGCCCCCCCAGCGGTCTTCTGTCAGCAGGCAGACCAGGACCAGAGAAGTGTACGAGTTCGCGCTCGAGGAGTCGGCTGGGAACCTGAGCCTTTTCCGGGTCCTCTGCGAGTCGGGGACCTACGTCAGGAAGCTGATCTACGACATCGGAGAGGTGCTGGGCGTCGGGGCCACGATGGTGGAGTTGAGGCGGACGATGGTGGGTCCGCTGACCGAGGAGCGGGGGATGGTGACGTTGCACCAGCTGAACGAAGCCGTCTACCGCTTGAAGTCGGGGGACGAGGGCCCAATCCGCAGCGTGATTATGCCCGTCGAGGACTCGCTGGGCGACATCGGGAAGATCGTCGCCAGGGATTCGGCCGTCGACGCCGTCTGCCATGGGGCCCGGCTGGGCCTACCTGGTGTCCTATCGTTCTCGTCAGACATCAAGAAAGGGGACGTGGTCGCCATCATGACGGGTAAAGGAGAGCTGGCGGCCATAGGGAAGGCGCTCATCCCCTCCCAGGAGATGCTTTCGCTCAAGCGGGGGCTGGTGTCGACCACAGACAGGGTGGTGATGAAGGCCGGCACCTATCCCAGGATGTGGAAAAGCCATGGGGGGAAGACAGCGCAGGACGCGCCCTCGCATCCGAGTTAGGTTTTAAACTGCTCACCTCGGGCTCCATATCGCCGGGATCGCCTAATCTGGTAGGGCGCAGATGTGCCTCGCGCAAGCCTGGAATCGCGTCAGACCGGCGAGCCTGTCTCGCGAAAGCGGGTTCTGGGTTCAAAGTCCTCTCGTAAGGGAGGAGGAAAGTCCCAGTCCCGGCGTCCTTCCAGCAGACCGACGACGCCATCATCAGAAGAGACACGTGTCGGCCGCGGTCGTCATGATATGCCGTGACAAGCCGTCTGTATGCGTAAACGCAAGATGAGAATGGAGCACTCCTTCAGTGGGGACGACCACATCCACTATGATTTCGACGGCGCTATCTCTATAAAGCCACGGCACAAGCCGAAGTCAAGTGCAGGGTTCCCGCTCCGACCTCCGGGTCGGCCTCACTTTCGACGACGTCCTCTTGGTCCCGAAGTTCTCCGATGTGAAGTCAAGGAGGGACGCGGACACCCGGACTCGCTTCTCGCGAAGGATAGAGCTCGCGATCCCCATAGTGAGCGCCAACATGGACACGGTGACCGAGTCCGCCATGGCGATCGCACTGGCGCGCCTGGGTGGGATCGGGGTCATCCACAGGTTCCTTACGCTCGAAGAGCAGGTCTCAGAGGTGCTGAAGGTGAAGAGGTCCGAGGGGGTGGTCATCGAGGACCCCGTCACGCTTGGGCCGGAAGCGACCGTGAGGACGGCGGTCAAGCTGATCAGGGACAGGGAGGTCGGAGGGATAGTCATAATCGGCCCGGGGCGGAAGGTCCTCGGCCTTGTCACCAGGAGGGACATGACTATGGAGGAAGACCCCGACAGGAAGGTCGAGGAGGTCATGACCCCGAGGTCGAAGCTCATCACCGCACGGAGGGGAGTGACACTCGAGGAGGCCAAAGAGATCCTCCGCGCCAACAAGGTGGAGAAGCTCCCTCTGGTCGACGCCAAAGGGAGCCTGGCCGGGCTCATCACCTCGAAGGACATCACGAAGAGGAAGCAGTTCCCCCTGGCCACCAAAGATTCCAAGGGACGCCTTCGGGTTGCTGCCGCTGTCGGGGTCAAAGGAGATCAGATGGAGAGGTCGCGGAAGCTGTTCGACGCCGGAGCCGACGCCCTTGTTGTTGACGTCGCCCACGGCCATTCGTCCCGCGCGATTGACACGCTCCGGGAGATCAAGCGGAGCTTGGGCGACGTCGAAGTGGTCGCCGGGAACGTAGCCACAGCGAAGGGGGCGGCCGACCTGGTGAAGGCGGGAGCGGACGCGGTCAAGGTCGGGGTGGGGGCAGGGAGCATCTGCGTCACCAGGGTCGTCACAGGGTCAGGGGTCCCCCAGCTGACGGCGATAATGGACAGCGCCGATGCGGCCGCCGACAGCGGCGTCCCGATCATCGGGGACGGAGGGATCCGGAATCCTGGAGATGTCACCAAGGCCGTGGCGGCGGGCGCCTCGTCGGTGATGATAGGGAGCCTCTTTGCAGGGACGGAGGAGAGCCCCGGCCCGACCGTCTTCAGGGAGGGGGCTAGGTACAAGCTGACGCGGGGGATGGCCTCCCTGGCTGCCACCTTGGACAGGAGGATGAGGGAGTCGAAGGCGACCGGCCTCAGCGAAGACGAACTGATAGGTGAGATAGTCGAGGAGAGCGTCCCCGAAGGTGTGGAGGGGATGATCCCGTACAGGGGGCGAGTGGAGGAGGTGGTGAAGCAGCTCGTAGGCGGCCTGAGGTCTGGGATGAGCTATTCTGGGGCCCACGACCTGCCGGAGCTGAGGAGGAACGCAGAGTTCATGCGGATAACTACGGCCGGTCTCGCGGAGAGCCTCCCGCACGACATACAGAGGGTCTTCTGACCTGCCGAACCTCTCGGTGGTCGGCCTCCAATGGGGAGACGAGGGCAAAGGGAAGATGGTCGACTATCTCGCGGATGGGTATGACGCTGTCGCCCGGTTCAACGGCGGGAGCAACGCCGGCCACACGGTGGTGATAGGACGGAGCAGGCACACCTTCCACCTGGTACCTTCCGGGGCGATGAAGGGGAAACAGCTCCTCATAGGCGCAGGGGTAGCCGTCGACCCCGTGGTGCTCAGAGAGGAGCTCGCGGTCCTCCCGTCCGAAGCGAGGCAGAAGCTCCTGGTGGACGGAAGGTGCACCCTCGTCTCCCCGGTGGACCGGGAGCTCGACGCCATGATCGAAGAGACCAGGGGTGCCTCGGCCATCGGGACCACAGGGAGGGGGATCGGGCCGGCATACGCGCTGAGGGCGCTCAGGCTAAGCCCCAGGGCGATGGACCTGGCGG
>JAKACC010000094.1 GCA_021796515.1 archaeon
CCTTCCAGGCGGTGTAATTCTGTTCGACCTTGGCGAGCAGCAACAGGATGTCGGCTGCCTGGAGGTAGCGGCTCACGGCCGTCTCTCCGTTCCCCGACTTCGCATCAGCTTCCGCATCGTTGATCAGCTGATTCGCATACCACACAAGCTTCTGGGCGCGGGACATCGGAGGTCTCGGAGCCGACTGCATGGTCTACAGCCTGCGCCTTGGGGCAAAAGGATTGGTGGTCGAATTTCCTAGACGGTTTTGAGAAGGGCGAGAAGCGGTGGCGGGAGCGAGCCGAATTGGACCTTGGTGCCTACCTTGATGCCGTTTGCGGTCGCGAACCCTGCCTTGGCCTCGATCACAAAGTTTGCTGCGGATGTGGGGGTGTACGTTGGGCACTGGTCAGCCAGGAGGAAGCACGGTTGGGCCCCTGCTACGACGTATACAACACGTCCCGTCCCACCAGTGACGTTGAGCCAGATCATGTCGAGGCTGGTGTTGGTGTCGTACATCCAGAACGACCATCTACCGTAACCGGGGAAGGCGAAAAGCATGGTTGTAGCGTCGGTCACTTCCTTGTTCATCAGCCCAGCCGCTCGCTCGGCCGGAGTGGTGGCAGTGTAGTTGAAGACCCACGTCATGCCGTCGACTGTGAAAGAGTCGGGGACGGTCGTCGTCTCGCTCCCGGGCCCTGTACTGGACATATAGACGTCGTTGACAGCGAGAAGAACGGCCACTAGCACCACCGCAGCCACGGCCATGCCTGCGACATTCTCGCGGGGGTTCATCAGTCAGGGTCAGCCGGGGCGGTATTTCTGGAGAGATGTGTGATGCCGGTTCAGCCACTGATCGCCGTGAGCAAAGGGCGTCAGTGACAGCTCGGGACCCTAGCGCACGCTGGAACAGTCGGGGCAATCAGGCAGCAATTCAGGGACTCGATCGGAGGTTGAGACTTCGTTTTCAGCCCCAGCTAGGAGGGATGCCATCTTATCACCTGAATTTGGTCTCGGAGTGACAAAGCGACGGCCCTGTCGGAGGCGATAAGCGACGACCAGCACCAGAGCGAAAGTAAC
The DNA here is from genome assembly GCA_021796515.1 of archaeon. Classification (GTDB taxonomy): domain Archaea; phylum Thermoproteota; class Nitrososphaeria; order Nitrososphaerales; family Gagatemarchaeaceae; genus UBA183. Next base: position 1,060 of record JAKACC010000094.1, read on the forward strand.
CGCGCTTGTTTTAAAAGGAAGAAGCAGTAGAAAAGAATCGGATTATCCTTGGCGACCCATGAGGGTGGTTTCGGACGGGATGGCAGCCCAGACATGAGCGCGAGGGACGCCGAAATCGTACGCGCGATAGCGGAAGAAGAGTTGTCGGTTTTCACCTTCGACGGACTGAGGCGCATCACGGGCGCTCACCCCGAAACGCTGTCGAGGACGCTGGAACGGCTCGAAGACGACGGCGTGGTGGTCAAGTCCCCTGGTGGATACAGCCTCACAGGCAGGGCCAGGGAGGCACTCGAACTCGGCCCGGTCGGGACCGGGCCCAAGAGCGTCTCAATCCTCCACACCTACCTTCCCTACGCGACCAGCGCCGGCAAAATCGTCGAAGCTCTGAAGGGGAGATGGTTCGACAACATCAGATGGGTCGGCATGTCAGAGGGAGAGGATGGGCCGATCATGAAGTGGGTCACAGACGACGGCTCTGCGCTGATAGTCGTGAAGTTCGGCTCCGGCCAGCTTGACATCGAAGCGAAGGTCGCCAGCGAAGCCGACCTCTCCAAAGCCGTCAGGGGAGCCCACCAACTCATGGGTAGGATATCGAGACTCTATGCCAGTCCGAGGAGCGGGAAGGTAACGCCGCTGCGCATAGGGCATTCCACCCCCTACGCGATGTGAGCATCTAGTTCCCGAACCCGCTCAACAAGTAGCGGCCAGAGCGCACCTCAGGCGGTGAATCTGACAAGATGACAGGAACAGAGGGTATGCAACTGTTGCAGTCCTTTTCAAATGCTGTAGCTGAGCTGGCAGACAAGGTCTCGGATTCGGTGGTGAGAATAAGCGCCGGCAGGAGGAGCGGAACCGGCGTGGTCTGGTCCGGAGACGGGCTCGTCGTGACTGCCTTCCATGTGGTCGGCCGGTCCGAGCCCCCCTCGATCGCCCTGGGAGATGGGAGGGAATTCGAGGCGAAGGTGGTAGGCATCGACCAGTATAGCGACGTTGCCCTGTTGAAGGTCGACGCGTCAGGGCTCTCTCCGTTGAGCCTTCGCAGCGCTGACCACGTCAGGGTGGGTGAATTCGTGCTCGCGTTGGCTAACGCGCTAGGTAAGAAGCCGTCTGCGACATCCGGGATAGTCGCGGGGGCGAGGAGGATGAGAGGATTCTGGGGCGCGATGATTGAAGACGCGGTGGTCACCGACGCCAAGCTGAGCCAGGGGTACTCGGGCGGCCCGCTGGTAGACGCTTCGGGACGGTTGGTCGGGATGAATGTAGCCTACTTCGCAGGGAGGGGGGTGGCTGTGTCCGTCGAGGCGTTGAAAGAGACCGTGGAGAAGCTGTCCAGAGACGGGAGGGTGAAGAAGGGATTCCTGGGAGTCGCGGTCGAACCCATCGAACTTCCAGAGGAGCTGGCGAGATCCCCCGATGTGGGTCAGGGGGCAGGGCTCCTCGTAAGAGCCGTCGACCCGGGGTCCCCTGCAAGAGTGGCGGGGGTTGCCATGGGCGACATAATCCTGAAGCTGGGAGAGGCGCAGGCTACAGATGAGTATGAACTCCATAGAGCCCTGGCCGCCGACGTAGTAGGCAAGCTGGTCACTCTGAAGGTCCTCAGGGGCGAGAAGGCCACAGAGTTCGGCGTGACCCCGAGGGAGGTCGAGGGTTAGATGCGCAGAGCGTGGGCTTCGTTTCCCAGGGAGCCAGGCTTCCCTCATCCCGGGGGACCGAGAGAACCTCTCCCGCCCCTCCGCCCGCCCCCCTTCTAGGCAGAGCCTGGCTGGGTTGATTAGGGCGGGCCTGGAGGCTCACGGCATGAGCGAAATCAAGGCAAAGACCCGCCACGGCGAGATGAGCATCGACCAGCTGGCTGAAATCCAGCCCGGGATGGCGGCAGTCATGAAAGAGGTAGGAGAAAGGTTCACCCAGACATACTACGCGGCCAAGGGCGGCAACTGGAAGCTGGCCGCGCACCACCTGAACCAAGTCAGGGCAGAGTTCAGGAAGGCCAAAGTCACGAGGCCGAAGTTCGCCGACGACCTGGATGCGTATGACAAGGAGTTCCTGTTACCCATCTTCGAGTCGATCCGCGACCGAGATTGGGTGAAGTTCGAGTCGACGTTCAAGAACGGAGAGGTTGGGTCTGACCTCTACCACGACAAGAGAGGATACCCGCACATCAGGTATGTCCTACCAAAGGAGCCTCGGTCGGACCTGTTCCTAGGCCCCCCCGAGAAGTTCGTCAGGGGATCCGCTACGGGCGTCTAGCGCCTCGACTGTCTCCGGCTCTTGGCACGGGGACGGACCATGATTTTTTTCGGCCTCGGCCCCAGCTTCAGGATTGTCTTCTCGTAGTCCGCCCAGCTCACTCCGAGCTTTTGGGCGACCATCCTCTCGATAATAGTAGCGAACTCGTGCTCGCTCCTGTAGGGGGCCTTGGGGTGGTCCCCAGGCTCCGCGTCGACCGGGTGGAGGTTCATCCTCCTTTCTGCCTCGAAGTTCACGTCGAATGCGACCACCTCCCTGTCAGTGATTCCGTGAGCCCTGCATAGTTCGTACTCCACCATCTCGTGGAGCGCTACCAGAAAGACGTACCTCTGGTCCCTCATCTTGCTCACCCTTATCTCGGCCGGTTTGCCCGGAATCCAGTCCCCGACCGTCTCGTACCTCTGCTTCCTGTGAGGCACCTGGGCGACTGTGAAGATGGGCTTGATGTCTGCCCGTCTGACCACCCCTCTGGGGCGGAGCAGGTTGGAATGCGCCCTAGGGAAGCCGCTGCCGGGTCTGGGGGGGACGCGCCTGAAGCTCTGAGATGACATAAGTCCGATAACCACCCGACCGGGGGCCCCTAAGGGATAGGCTGTCAAAACGGCACTCCTCTTTAGTAAACCAAAGTTAAGCGCCCTACCTGACGGCGTCTCTTTGTATCTGCATCGTCGACCGTCGATGGCGTCTGGCGTGGTTATTCGCCAATCGGCTAACGAATCGACCTCTTGCCGGGCTATAATTCGACAAGGAACCCGGAACCAGATGAGGCAGTCAGGCGGTTTGCGTCTTGTGTATCAGCTTGCCGTGTTGCCTGTGCCAAGTGCCGAAGCTGGCATGAGAGGCATCTGTTAGAATCACAGGGGAGAGACAGGCG
>JAKACC010000095.1 GCA_021796515.1 archaeon
AACCTCTTCTTCGTCCCAGTGGCGAACCTGGTCTACAGCGCGGTCTACCTCTCATCGGTCGCCCTGATCGTCTACTGGGGTGGCGTGGCCTCGGCGTCCCCGGAGACCGTGATCGCCTACTGGGCCGTGTCACAGCTCGTGCTGACCGTCATACTCGTCGCGGTCAAGGGCCGGAGGCTAGGGGCCGCCACCTTCAAGGGGACCTTCAGGCCTCTGGCCTTCTACGTCGGATGCGCGCTGGTCATGGGCGCCTCCGTCCGGCTGCTCGCCCCGCTGCTCCTCCCGACCCCGCTCCCTACCGTCGTCTTCGGGCTCAGGTTGGCGGTGGTGGTGGCTGTCGGAGGCCTGGTCTACTTCGGTGCCCTCGCCGCCGTGGATAGGGGGTCGAGGGAGCGGTTCGCCAGGGTGTGGGCCGCCCTGATGAGCTAGGTCCGCCGGCCCAGGGCTGCTCTATCTGAGCGCATCCCGCCCCGTTCACCCAGGGATGGCGAACGACTGGTCTTTGAGCTCGGCAAGGATCGCCCTGAGCCTGGAGTACTCTTCACGGTTCTCCTTCGGATCCCCGGGCCTCCCTGCGACGGTGAACTCTTCTACCCTGCCGTCCTTTCCATCCACCACCAGCTTGGAGCTCCCTGAGTAGACGGCTTTTCTGGGCCTGTCGACAGCGTCGCTCTTCGCTTCGAAGCCTTCCGTCCCCGCGTACTTCGAGAAGCTCTCAGGGCTCCCGAACGACTCGGCCACGGCGGCTCCAGCGTCGAGGCTGCCGCTTCCTTCGAGGCCGAGCAGCGAGTCCTTGACCAGTTCAGGGACCCGCGCCAGGGGCTGGTACCCATTGGTCGGGGTCTGACGCTTCCCCTTCGGGTACTTCACGATCAGGGGGACCTCCAGGATTTCGTCGTACATGTACGAGCCGTGGCCGTAGAACCCCTTCTCCTTGAGCGCCTGCCCATGGTCGGAGGTCACGACGAAGAGTGTCCTCTCGTAGGCGCCCAGGCTCTTCACATGCTGCACGATGCTCCCCACGAACCCGTCCACGATCTCTGCCTCCGTCACGTAGGCCTGCCGGATCTTCTTCAGGAGTGGCGGGTCAACCTTCTCCCTGCCGAAGATGTCCGCCACGGTCGAAGGCTCGTTGGGCCTGACGTAGGGCTCATGCATCTCGCAGAAGTTCACGAACGTGAAGAATGGCTCTTCCAGCCGCCTCGAGGAGAGCGCGGCCGCAATGGCGTCCCCCCGCTTGACCATGGGGAAACCCCTCTTCCTGTACCCGGCGGAGACCCTCCTCCTGGCCGAGTAGAGCCTCGCAAGCTCAGAGAGCTTCCCCTCCTTCAACAGGTTCTTCGCTATCTCCCACTTCGACCTCCCGTAGGAGGACGCGCGTCCGAGCGCGGCGCTGGCCTCCTGGTCGGACTTCTCCTTCATGTCGAAGTACTGGAAGTGCGAGAACCCGGCGTCGAACCCAGTCCCCGGAGACACGCTCGGGTTGGCTGAGTAACCCGCGGTGTCGTATCCGCGCCTCCTGAGATACCCTGCCAGCGTCTCCAGGCCTGACTCTGCCATCGCGCCGTAGAGCTCGAAGATCTTCCGGTCGCGGGTCTCGTGCACCCCGTGCACCGAGGGGGTGAGCCCGGTGAAGAGGGTGGCGTGGGACGGCACGGTCCAGGGGGAGGGGGCGATGCAGTTCCGGTAGACCTCCCCATCAGAAGCGAGGGCCTCGATGCAGGGGGTCCGCGCGCTCCCGCCGTATATCTTCAGGACATCCCTCCTCATGGTGTCAAGGACCACCATGACCACATTGGGAAAGTCAGCCAAAGCCGAGAGCCTGATGCAGGGACCGCCCGAATTTAACTATAGGTAGCCCAGTTGGCGGAGCCTCTCTTTCACAACCTCTTCGTCCTCTCTATGAGACTCTGAGCTCTCACCCTTGGCGACCCCCTCCTGCGACAACCAGTCCCTGATTATCATGGCGGCAAGCTCGTCTACGCTCGATGCGCCGCTCGAACCCAGGCGGGCACTGAGCAGCTCGTAGAGAGGGGACGCGATGGTCAGCGTCTTCTTCGCCGGCTCGTCCAAGGCCTATGAGGTTCCGCTTGCCGGATTAAACTCTATCGTACAAGTTGGCGGGTTGCACGACTTTTCGAACGGCTTCGGCCCGAGGTCGCTGGCGCTGCTAGGGTCCCCCCGGCCTCACGCCGACAGACAGGGATCGGCGCAGATGCAACGGGCCCCCCGGGGGCCAAACCTCGACCCCTCCGCCGTGGAAGAGCGGAAGACTGAGCCGAAGTCGTACATCAGTCTCGGACTCGCGCAGCGCAACGATTTCATGCGAACACCTAAGTGGCAGGCGTCTTCAACTTGCATTGTGGTGTTAGAGGGGCCACCGCCGGCTGGCGCGATACAGCTCCAGGAGGGTTTCGGTCTTAACGGGGCGGACGATGCCGGTCAGAGTCGCGCCGCGGGACATAGACCTGAAGGCTGTCACGCTCGCCGCCGAGGGGAAGAGCGGGGGAGCGGCCCAGTCTCTTAGGAAGCGGTCGGGTTGAACAAGAACATCGACATCGTCCACTACAACGCGGAGATGATAGGTGGCTCCAACGTCGTCTTCTGGTACTATGTGGCCGCGTTGAACGGCGCCGGCGTCACCCCCGACGTCTACATGAATGTGGGCGCCGGGAAGTCGCCCGCCCCCCCGGACTTGTTCTACGGGGTCAGCGGGCCGAGGTACACCCTGCACAGGACCGCCACTCTGCCTCTCCCGAAGCAGGAGCTCTTCGGCTCTTACCTGAGGGCCCTGGAGAATTACCTGTCCTTCAAGCAGGCAGGAGCAGGCGGCTCCGGGGCGCTGGTGTCGACGGGGAACGTGATCCCCTTCGCGCCCTGCCTCTCGTACACCCACAACCCGGCGAACATAAGCCTGGACCCGAGGGCGAAGTCGCAGCTCCCCCTGGCAGTATACCTGAGGCTGGCGAGCGCGGCCGGAAGGTCGAGGCTCCTGGCCAACTCCAGCGCGGTCAGGGAGAGGATACGCAGGCGCTGGCGGCTTGATTCGACCGTGATCTACCCCCCTGTCGACGACGAGTCGTTCTCAAGGCCCTTCGACGAGAAGCGGACGCGCTCGGGCATCATCAGCCTGGGCAGGTTCTGCGCCGCGAAGCGCCAGTCCACGGCCCAGGTTGAGATCGCGAGGCAGATGCGGGACACGACCTTCAGCATGGTCGGTGGCTTGGAGAACTACTCGCGGGATAGCAGGAACGAGTTCGCCGCCCTCAAGGCCAGGATAGAGGAGCTGGACCTCCGCAACGTCGTCCTGTACCCGAACCTGCCGCGGGAGAAGCTCCTGTCGCTGTTTGCGGAGACCAGGTTCTTCGTCCACTCGATGAAGGATGAGGACTTCGGCATCGCCACGGCCGAGGCGGTCATCGCGGGCCTGGTGCCCGTCGTCCACGACAGCGGCGGCTCCAGGGAGATTGTCCCAGACCCCGCGCTGAGGTGGCGGACAACGGACGAGGCGGTGAGGATGATCCGAAGCTCAGGCTCCCTGGACACGGCGCCGCTGCGGGCGCACTGCGTCAGGAGCTTCTCGTACCGCGTCTACCAAAAGAGGATGCTGGAGGAGACCGAACGGTACGCGCCCGGCTAGGACGCGAGGCGCGGGGATGGCGGTCGCCTACGAGTCGGACCCGTGGCTGGTCGCGGACGTACCACGGGAGCCGCTTTTGCTTCCAGCCTAGCGAGCTGCTGCCTCTCGGAAGGATGATCTTCTCGCCACCCCGTGGGCTTGTCACCGGCCGCCAAACCCTTCTGATCTGCCAGCCTAAGGCAAGCCCAAAGGGTCTGAAAGCTGGGCGAGATCGTACCCAGGCGCCTGAGCCGCCGCAGGAGCAGGTCGCCCCTGAGCGGCGCAGCGGTGATGCCCCAGCCCCGCCGGCTTCGTCACGTCTGGAAGACTTATCCATTCTCGGCGGTCAAGGCTCCCTGTGACGCTTCGCGTCCTCCACGTCTGGAACACGGCTGGCGTGGCCAGCGTCATCGCGAAGTTCGCCGACAGAGCGTTCCACTCGGAAAGCACGGTGATCACCCGGAAGGCGGCGGACCGGACCGGGCTGAC
>JAKACC010000096.1 GCA_021796515.1 archaeon
CCTGACCATCAGGAAGTTCAGGGAGGACCCGCTCACGCTCGTCGACCTCCTCAACGCCAGGGTGATCGACCAGAAGATGGCCGCATATTTCTGGCTGATGATGGAGAACAAGGCGACATCGCTGATCGTTGGCTCGACCGGCTCGGGCAAGACCACCCTCCTCAACGCCCTCCTCACCCTGACCAGGACCAACTCAAAGATCGTCACGATAGAGGAGGTCCAGGAGGTCAACATACCGCACTTCAACTGGACCGCCCTCCTCGCAAGGGAGAACTACGGGACGACGGGGGAAACATCCAGCCAGGTGAACCTCTTCGACCTGGTCAAGGCCGCCATGAGGATGAGGCCCGACATCATAGTCGTGGGAGAGGTGAGGGGGGACGAGGCCTACGTGCTCTTCCAGGCTATCTCGACCGGCCACGGGGGGATGTGCAGCCTGCACGCCGACGACGTCGAGTCGGCCATCCAGAGGCTCACTTCCAAGCCCATGGACGTCCCCCCTGCCTTCATCCCGTTCCTGGACCTGACCTTCACCGTCAGGAGGATCTCGGTCCCCAACCCCGGGGGCGGGTTCAGGGCCGTGAGGAGGATAGTCTCCGTAGACGAAGTGACGAAGGTGGGAGAATACTTCAACGTCTTCAGATGGAACCCTTCCACAGACACCTTCAAGGCCTCGGAGCTCCGTAGCAGCCCCAAGCTCACGAAGCTGGCCAAGGACCAGGGGGTCCAGCTGGCCGGCATCATCGAGGAGCTCAACAAGAGAGCGGTGGTCCTCCGTTGGCTCCAGGAGCGGGGGATACGGAACTTCAGGGAGGTCTCCGCCGTCTTGGAGGACTACTCGGCCAGACCCGCCCCGGTCTTCCAGAAAGCGATCAAAGAGCTCGGCATAGCCGGGACCCCCGAGGCGGTCGCCGCGGAGGGGTTCAGGATCTGAAGTCGACTGCCGGGAAGCCCGCCCTAGGCCCCCTCGACGTCGTTTCAGGGTTCGCCTACAGGGTGTTCGGCCGGTACGCGACGGGGATAGCGGCCAACACCCCCTGGCTCCGCGAAGAGATACTGAAGTCCAACATGAGGATCACCCCCGAGGGGCTGATATCGCTCGCGTTCCTGGGGAGCATCATCTCCGCCGTCGCCTTCGTGGCCGAGATCGGGGTCGCCTACGTCCTCGCCAACCCCCTGCTCCTGCTGATCTCGGGGGCGTTCGCCGCGACCCCCCCTCTAGTGTTCCTGGTCATAATGAGGTCCCCGCGCATCAGCCAGGGGTCCAGGTCGGCGGCCCTCGACAACGAGCTCCCGTTCATGGTGGGCTTCATCGTCGTCCTGGCGGGAGGAGGCATCTCGCCGATCGCCTCGATAAGGCGGATCGCGAAGCTGTCGGACATCTTCCCCAACGCCGCCAAGGAGGCGAAGAGGATCCTGCTCGACATCGACGTCTTCGGGCTGGACCCGACGACCGCGCTCGAAAAGGCCGCCGAGACGAGCCCGAACAAGGCGTTCGCGGAGCTCCTCTACGGCTACACGACCATAATCAAGACGGGCGGAGACATGTCCTCCTTCCTCAACAACAAGCTCAAGGAGATCTACGAGACCAGGGCGCTCAAGGTCAAGAAGTCAGCGGAGACGATAGGGACCCTGGCCGAGGGGTACGTCACCGTCACCTCCGTCCTCGGGATAAGCCTCTTCGTCCTCTTCCAGTCGGAGTCGCTGATCAGCCACTCTTCGTCCGGGATCCAGGGGATAGAGGTCTTCGGCCTGGTCGGCGTCCCCGCGTTCTCCTTCCTTTTCATCTACCTGCTCAACGCCGTCCAGGCAAGGTACCCGTACGTCGACTACCAGCCGTTCATCGCGTTCGGGGCGTCCATCCCGGTCGGGCTCGCGTTCTTCTTCATCCCTATCCCGCTTTCTTTGTTCGAGCACACGGCCTTCGCCCTGATACTGATGACCGTCGCCCCGACCGTGGTGGCGACCCGGGCAAGCCGGGAGAGGAACGCCCTCGAGAAGGCGCTCCCGGACTTCATCAGGGACATCTCCGAAGGGCGGAAGATAGGGCTCTCCCCCGAGCAGACGATCCAGGCGCTGTCAGAGAAGCACTACGGGCTCCTCTCCAAGCACGTCAAGAAGATGAGCGCCCAGATCTCGTGGGGGATCTCGACCGTCCAGGTGATCTCCACCTTCGCGAGCGAAGTGAAGAGCTGGGTCACCCGCGAAGCGGGGATGCTCCTGACGGAGGTGATAGACGTGGGAGGGGGGACCGTGCGGAGCTTCTCCGACATGGCCGAGTTCTCCCGCAAGATGAACGACCTGGAGGCAGAGAAGCGCTCGTCGCTGCGGCCGTACATCTTCATCTGCTACTTCTCTTCGATAATGGTCGTGGTCACGACCTTCATCATGGTCTATTTCGTGGCCAAGCCGATCAACTTCGGGCCCGCCAGCAAGTTCGCGCCGCCGCTGCCCACCATCAGCGCCGCGACGGTGGGCATGCTCCTCACCGTGTCCGTGGTGGAGAGCTGGTTCATCGGCATGGTCGCGGGGAAGATGGGAGAGGGAGGGACCGCCGAAGGGTTCAAGCACGCCCTCGCCCTGGTGGTCATAGCCCTCGTCTCCGTCCTCCTGGTGCAGGCAGTCCTGCACATCTCCGTCACGTAGGCGCCGCCGACATGAACCCGAAATTCTTACTTCGATTCCTCCAAGCTGAAATACGCTGAGAGGGCAAAAGTGACCAGTTTGAGGCCAGGTCTCCGCGCCCTCGGGGTGGCCGTCGCCCTTGCCCTCTTCCTCGCGAGCTCGGCCCCCCAGGGGTCAGGCGCGACCCCCTCTGCGTTCAGGTACATCTCGCTGACCCCCATGCCCCCTGACCTTCCGACGAGCTCGGGCGGGTCGGCGTCGTACCCGGCCCTGGTGGTCTCCATCACCAACCAGCAGGGGGAGCCGACTGTCGCCCCCAACGACACCACGATCTATCTCACCTCGTCGGACCCGGCGGTGCTGTCGGTCGAGCCGAGCGTGGTCATCAGCGCGGGGCATCAGTACGTCATCGCCACCGTGTCGGCGTCACCGACCCCGGGCGGGACCACGATCACCGCCGTCGCGCCCGGGTACGAGACGGCCTACGCGGCCTTCAGCACGCACGAGCCCAGGGGCTACCCCACCCAGCTGCAGGTCTACCCGATGCCCGACCAGTTCCCCACCGGGAAGGCGTTCGCCTCCAACTTCACCGTGATAGTCGAAGACGCCGCCGGCCTCCCTGCGAGGACGATCCAGGACACCACCATACAGGCGACTTCGTCGGACACCGGCGTCGTCAGGGTGGGCGACGCCCTCATCCCGGCAAACGAGACCGTCGGCTACGGGACGATGAGCACCACCGGCGCTCCGGGCGTGGTGTCGATCACGGCCTCGGCCCAGGGGCTGGTGACAGCGGAGGCGTTCGTCTCGGTCGTCGGAGGCGCCACAAAGCCTTCGCTGCTGTCGCTTTCCGCCCCCTCGACCATGCCTGCCGACGGCGCCTCATACGACTCTCTCACCGTGTCGATAACAGACAACGCCAGTCGCCCGGCCGTCACGAAGGCTCCGGTCGCCGTCTTCCTCACCTCATCCAGGCCAGACCTGGTCTCGGTGCAGCAGGCGGTGACCATCCCGGCGAACAGCTCCTTCGTCACCGTCCCGGTGTCCACCTCCCTCGCGGCCGGGCAGGCGTACATCACCGCGTCGGCGGTGAACTTCACATCCTCGTCGCTCCCGGTGACCACGGTGAGCATCCCCCCCACGGAGCTGGGGATGTACGTCGCGGACGCTTCCGGGCTGATCACCCCGACGGCCGACGCCCTCAACTTCGTGGTCCAGCTGCAGGACTCCCAGGGGCTCCCCGCGGAAGCCAGGACCTCGGCGAGCGTGATAGTGTCTTTCTCCAACACGACCCTCCTGTCCTCCCCCATCGACCTGGTCATCCCGAGGGGGACGGACCTCGTCTACGGGAGCGTCCCGCTCGCCAGGGCGACCGAAGGGACGTTCACAGCCATCTCCAACGGCCTGTTCTCAGCGTCGGTCCAGTTCGCAGCCGCGCCCCTGGGGGTCACCGCCAG
>JAKACC010000022.1 GCA_021796515.1 archaeon
AAAGGGCGTGGTCCACCATCGAGGCTATGCGCGAGTAACCCTGGACCTTTTCAGGGAAGTCGGTGGCGTCGAGCAGAGAGTAGCGCCTTCCGCCTTCTGTGCGCGTATAGACGGCCATCCCCTCTGCTTCGCTCTTCTTCGCCACAGACGCGGCGAAAGCGGACTTCGTTTCCGCGTCCGACCCGAAGACCCCGATCGTGACCCCTTCCATCTGGGTCACTTGTGCGCTTCGGAGCCGGCAGCTGGTACCTCTGCGCTCGGAGCAGGGGACCCGGTCGGCCGGTTAGCGAACCAGTGCACCGCGACCGCGAAGACCGCGAACAGTAGGATCAGGAGGAGGTCGCTGGCCGTGACCAGAGCCTCCATGAACCAGAAGGCGGAAAACGTGAGGAGCAGCCCCGAGACCACCACTTTCATGTTCGCCTGCTTGATCTTCCTGACCTGCGACCTGAGGACGAACGTCGCCACCGCTACCACCGCTATTCCGGCCACGAACCCGACGGCCGCAGACCCGAGGTTCTCCGGTATGAGGCCGACTAACACGATGGAAGCTTCGAACGCCTCCACCGCCCCGACTGAGAAGCCTGTGTACATCAGCCCCTTCTCGAAGGCCTCTGCAGGGAACCCGGTCGTCCTGCTCCTGACTACAGACCGCCTGGCCGACCTTGCGAGCCTCTGCCCGAAGTAGAGCAGGAGGACGGCCCCGACCAGCCTGACGAGGAGGACAGGGAGGAGCGAGATGAAGTCTCCCACCAAGAAGGTGGGGGCGAACACGATCGCGGCCCCGGCAGCCACGTAGAGGAAGGCGGCATACCTTCCAGACTCTGCAAAGAGGGCGAGCCCCACCGCGGCGGCCTCTGCGAGCTCGAGCATGGTGATCCCGAGGGCGGCCAGGAGGATGCCAGGGTCGATGTTCAACCTAGCCCTCCGTCGGCGGGAGGGTCCTTTCCATCGACGACGGAAAAGGGCCGAGGACTCGGACGTCCAGCAGCCGACCCCTCTGGTCGGCCCGAGAGCTTCTCCTTCCGGGCCGCGGTAATCCCACTCCGGGGGCATTGGATGAGCTCTGGCGAAACGTGTGCGGTCGCGTCCTTGACCTTCAACAGGCTCCCTGAAGCGGACCTCTAGTTATCCGTTCCCCGGTGGGCGGGAGCCCGGCGGGGTCGGAGATCTGCGACGGGGGGCTGTCACGGCTTCCGAGCGAGGCAGGCCTAGGGCACGTTTATCATGCCCTAGGAAAGAGCCAGAGGAGAGTCCGTGAATTGGCAGTATCGACCGTCGACAAAGTCATCCTGATACTCTCTGTCACCGCCATCATCATCGTCCTAACATACATCTTTCGCGTCGGATGGCTGTTCCGACCGAAACAGAGCGGCTCGGGGTCAGGTCGAGTTCAGGGGCCGGCAGGGCAGGCGCCCCTCTGACCCGGCCCGGGGCGGACCTCGTCGTAGGGGTTTGAAGCGCCATTTCGAACGCCGAAACGGTCGGCCAAGCCAGCGAGCGGACATAGCTTGATCGACACCGACAGCCTGACGAAGAGGTTCGGCGACAGCACCGCCGTCGACTCGGTCACCCTGCATGTAGACGAGGGGGAAGTGTTCGGATTCCTGGGCCCCAACGGCGCGGGCAAGACGACGACGGTCAGGATGCTGACATGCCTGGTCTCCAAGAGCTCCGGCAGCGCCACCGTGGGGGGTTATGACATCGCGAAAAGCGCCGACCAGCCGAAGATAAGGAAGATGGTGGGCCTCCTCACGGAGAACGTCGGGCTGTACGAGGAGCTGAGCGCTTACGACAACCTTGACTTCTACGGCCGGTACTACAAGCTCGGGGAGCAGCAGAGGAAGGAGAGGATCAGGTACCTACTGGAGATGCTGGGGCTCGGACAAGAGGGGAGCCGCAGCGGGGACGTTCTCGAAAGGGATGAAACAGAAGCTGGCGATCGGGAGGGCCCTCATCAACGACCCAGAAGTCCTCTTCCTGGACGAGCCGACCGCCAACCTGGACCCGGAAGCCGCCAAGACAGTCAGAGACTTCATACTCGAGCTGAAGAAGGAAAGGAGGACGATCTTCCTGAACACGCACCTCCTGGACGAAGCTGAGAGGATCTGCGACCGCGTCGCCATCCTCAAGACGCGACTGGTGGCCACAGGGAGCCCGCGGGACCTCAGGCGCTCGCTGACAGGGAGGAAGGTTAAGGTCCAGCTTCAGCGGGTGGACGATGCGATAGTCTCAGCGGTGAAGAGTACGGGGTACGAAGTCGGAGAGGTGACGTCCGACAGCTTCGTGGTCGACCTGGATGAGCCGGAAAAGGAGAACCCAGAGATGCTGAGCTCCGTCCAGGGCGCCGGAGGGAAGGTGGTCTTCGTCACAGAGGTGGGGTCGAGCCTAGAGGACGTATACCTCAAACTGGTGAAGGGAGAGTAGGGAAAGCATGGACATGCAGAACGCCTGGAATGTAGCCCTGAAGGACTTCAAGACATACTCGAGAAAACCTTCTGTCATCTATGCGACGGTCGCGCTTCCTCTGATAGTTGGGGTCGTCTTCCCGCTCATAGTCAACTACTCGCTCCATCGGGGCGTCAAGGAACTGACCGCGGCAGCTGCCCCAGCGCTCATGGACTCGTTTTCCATCTGGTTCTTGGTCGGAGCTGCCATCATCCCTACGGCTATCGCATCGTACAGCCTCGTCGGAGAGAAGGTGCAGAAGAGCCTCGAACCGATGCTCGCCACCCCCATGACGGACGGGGACATCCTGCTCGGCAAGACTCTGTCCTCTCTCCTCCTCCCTGTCGCGTCGCTCTACGCCGGTTCCATATCCTTCATGGCGCTCATGGACTACTTCACCCATGGTCTGCTGGGGCGTTACTACTATCCTAACTGGGACATCGGAGCGATCCTCCTCGCGGCACCTTTCGCAGCCCTGCTGAGCGTGGAAGCGAACGTCGTCATCTCATCCAGGATGACCGATGTGCGAAGCGCTCAGCAGTCCGGAGCACTGCTCATGCTGCCTTTCGTGGGGCTCTATCTCGTGTCCGAACTCGGATTCTTCACGCTGAGTGACACCAACTTGGTCATCCTGGCCGGAGTCCTGGCGGCCATCAGCGTCGCCATGTTCTTCATGGCGAAGGCGACGTTCCAGAGGGAAGAGATACTCACCAGATGGAGATGAGTGAGACCTTCGTCCCCTGCGACCTCAGCCCGCTCAGGAACTGGTCGAAGTCTCCCAAGACGGCCCTTCCTGGGCTTGCGCGTATTTGAGCATGATAAACCATGCCCCGGGCGAGATTTGAACTCGCGTCGCTAGCTCGAGAGGCTAACATGCTTGACCGGGCTACACCACCGGGGCTCGGGGTGCCCTCAGAGAGAGTGGATATAGTGATTTGCCCGTGAAAACCATTGGTTTTCGGTCCCCGGGCCTGCCGGTCCCCTATTGGTTCGGCTTCAGGATTTCTTCGGCTGCCAGCTTGATGTCTGAGGGCTTGACCGTCTTTCTCCCTGCGTGGGCGGCGAGGGTCACGGCCCTCTTCGATATCTGCGCGCCCAGGGCTTCGAGCTCTGACCGGAGCTCGATTGCCGCGTCGTCCCCCACCCTTTCGGCCCCGGCTTTCTTTATCACCCGATAGACGGCTGCGAGGCCGAACTCCGAACTGGACATACGCCTTCGTACAAGACGCGGTACATTTAAAAACCTTTAGCCCCTTTTGCCCTCTCTCCTGTCCGTTTTCGGCCTTAGAGAGCCCAACTTAGCCCCTATTCGAAAAACAGGGGGAAAAAATGCGACCGGCAGTTCTCACGTCCAGCTTTATGACGGAACGCCATAGCGTGGCCTGAAATACCCACCCGAGCCTAGGCAGGGTGTGCGTTTCGTCGATTCCCACCTTCACCTCGACTCTCCGGACATGGAGAGGGTCGTCTCCTACGCCAAGGCCAGCGGGGCGGTCCTGCTCCCTTGCGGGGTCGACGAGCGGTCTTCGGGCGCTCTCCTTAGGGCCGCCGCCGCTCATAGGGGGATTGAGCCGTTCGTGGGGGTCCACCCCTCCGAAGCGACGAAGTCCGGAGAGTTGGGGTGGCTCGAAGGAGCGCTCAGCGAGGCAGCGGGAGTCGGGGAAATCGGACTGGACCCCTCCTACTCCCCCACCGGCCCGGGAAGCGACCAGCTGAAGGCTTTCACGGCCCAGCTCGAAGCGGCTGAGAAGAAGGGGCTCCCGGTGCAGGTGCACTCTAGGGGGGCCGAAGCGCAGTCGATAGAGGTCCTTGGAGGCTACAGGCTGAAGGGCGTCCTAATGCACTGGCTGGAAGCCGAGAATGCCCTCGACGCGGTGATAGAACGGGGGTGGTTCGTCTCATTCAGCCCCGCCCTGGTCTACTCGAAGAAGATCCAGCGCGTCGCGAAGCGCTGCGACCTGTCACTGGCGCTCACGGAGTCAGACAACCCCGTCCCGTACGCTCCCCTGGGAGGGGTTCGAGGCACCCCCCTCGTCCCTTCTGTCGCTTTCAAGCTGGGGGAGCTGTGGGGGAAGCCCTTCCAGGAGGCCCTCTTCCTGACGGCGGAGAACGCGATGCGCTTCCTAGGGCGACCCTCGAAAGGTTAATGTTGGCACTCTGGCGGGCTTGACGGAAGTTGGATAGGACTAGGAGGCTTTCAGAGGAGGTCATGCAGAGGCACCCCGAGGCCTTCGGTACCGACTTCGAAACAAACAAGAAGGCTCTGGAGGAGATGGCAGTCATCCCTTCCAAGCAGCTCCGCAACAGGATCGCCGGCTACATCACCAAGACCCGTCAGGTTGACGCTGAAGACAGCGAAGAGCCGGCCGTAGAAGAGTCAAAGGAGTAGGCCTTGGCCCTGGCGACGGCGGGCTTCTCACTAGGGATAAGGGCCGTAAGCTCGCTCCGCCCCCACGAAGAGACGATTCCCGCCCGCGTGAAGGCGCTTGTCAATGAGATGACCAGCGATGGCATGCAGAAGGACCCCATCATGATAGACAGGGACACGGGAACAGTCCTCGATGGGATGCACAGGCTGGCGGCGTTCAAGGAGCTGGGAGAGGAGAACGCGGTCTGCTGTTCGGTAGAGTACAGCTCGAAGGCGATAACCCTCGGCCGATGGGCCAGATGCTACACGGTGAGGGAAGGCGACTCGGTAGCCGCCGCCGTCACCGAGGCGGTGGACGCCAGGAGGACGTCGCTGGCGGAGGCGTTCTCGGCTCTGCAGAGACGGGAAACGCTCCTAGCCGTCCTGACCTCGGACTCCGCTTATCTGATTGGGGGGCGCGGCACGCAAGATGGGGTCGTGGCTGCGATGGCCACCTTCGACAGGCTCTCGGAGAAAGAAGGGTGGCAGAGGCGGTTCGTCCCGGAAGACGAGGTCGACATCGAGCTCCAGGCGAAGAGGAACCTAGTCGTCCTTCCAAGGAGGCTGACCAAGGAAGACGTCGTCTCGGCAGCGAGGACCGGCAGGCTCCTCCCCTGCAAGACGTCAATGCACCTGATAGACCCCAGACCTGTGGCCGTCCGGTTCCCCCTGGCAGAGCTGCGGTCCGCCACGACGGAGACCCTCAGGAAAAGGCTACCGGGGGGCGGGGGGCGGTTGGCCCCGGCCGGGACGAACTACGACGGGAGAAGGTATAAGGAAAGGCTCCTCTTCCTAGACACAGGATGATCAGGGTGAAGTGCATGGGGCACATTGCCAGCGCTGTCGGGGCCGAGGAGATATCGCTCGCCGAGGGTGGGATAGAGGCGTCCGACGTAGTCGAGAAGGTCCGTGCGCTGACCGCGCTCAAAGACCCAGGGTTCACGAAGTACAACACGCTGGTTGTGGTCGAAGACGGAGACGCGTTCGTGCCCGCAGGGAAGACCATGCGGATCCCTGACGGCGCGAGCGTCGCCCTAGTCCCTTTCTCCCATGGCGGGTGACCAAGACCTGGTCCGAGCGAAAGCCTTCGTCTGCAGGGGCTCCCTTATCCCCGACCTGGCCAAGAGTGCCCTCAGTACGGAGAACCCCGGCTCGGTCGTCCAGGCGGTACGCCTCGAAGCGACCGACAACGAACTCTTCATCGAGATGCTGGCCGCGCAGACGTTCCAGGCCATGTCGTCTGGGAGCATACTCGCAAGGAAGCCCGAGATAGACCTCCTCCTGAGGCTCGCCGGGACGACCCAGATTGAGAAGGCCATAAGGACGCAAGGGGCAAAGGGCGGCGCTCCGTTCATCGCGATAGTCGCCGGCCTGGAGGACCCGAAGCGTCCACCAGGGTTCTCAGGAGAGGAGCTCCCCAGCCGCAGGCTGAACAGGGCCGAGCTGTGCAGGATAGAACGGGCGGCCCTCCTGGGAGCGGAACGCGCCTAGACGGCCCGCTTGAGCTTCTGGATGCTGACTATCTCGTCGGGGGATATCACTGATATCCCCGAGTACTCGCCGAATATCTCCAGAAGGACTATCTTGTCAGGGGACTCCAGGTCGACCTTCCTGTCGACGGCGTCGGCGAGGGCGTCGATGAGCTGCTTGTCGGTGTATGGAGATTCCCTCGCCTCGATTGTTATCCTGAACGTCTCCCCGGGCCCTATCCCCGCGGCGAGCTCCTTTACCGCCTTGACGATCTCTTCCACCTTCGTGTCCACGACCCGGTGGACGGGGATTATCCTGAGTATGTAGTGGACCCTGAAAGGCTCGGCGCGGACGTACTCTGTGATGAACGAGATGAGGGCCTTCGGGTCCTCTACGTCCACCTCTATCACTCCGTCGTAGGCGGACCTGTCGATGACCAGCTTCCTTATCCCGGAGAGCAGGGCGATCTCCTTGAACTCTGCGGAGGCTCTCGCCTCGAGCCCTTTGCCTGAGGTGACTACGAGGTTCGTCCGGCCTTCACTTCGTTTCGACCCCGACTGGGCCGGTTCTTAAGATTGTGACCACGCCGCCGACCACCCTGACGACGGTGGACTCGGCTCCCGACGCCGGCCCGCCGTCGAGAATGACGTCGACTGAAGCCCCAAGCTGCCTGCGGGCTTCATCGGCGCTCTTCGCCGAGGGCGTCCCCGAGAGGTTCGCGCTCGTCCCGGTCAGCCACCCGCCGCAGGCTGAAATGAGCTCGAGGCACCCAGGATGGTTCGGGACCCTCACCCCGAGGTTGGGCCCCTGGCTCAGGCGGTCCGGCACGCGCATCTTGAGAGGCGCCACGATGGTGAGCGCCCCCGGCCAGCTCCTTTCCGCGAGCTCCCTGGCCCTCTGGTCAAGGTCGACGAGGTCCCCAGCCTTGCCTAGGGAGCTGCAGAGCACCGGGACAGCTTTCGCCTCCCTCCCCTTGGCCGCGAAGAGACGGTCGACAGCGCCTTCGTTGAAGGGGTCGCACCCCAGCCCGTAGACCGTGTCCGTCGGATAGACCACCAACCCTCCGGCCCTGACACTCTCCGCCGCCCTCGCGACCGACCTGACGTCCAGAGGAAGGATGGCCGCGGCCAACGGCAGTCCTTCGCCTGGAGTTTCTGTTAACCTTTGTTTCCCGCGAAAAAAGCGGCGGGCGAATCCGAGACCGCGACGTTTAATAGGACAATCGAAATCGGCGGGCGAGCATGTCCGAAGAAGACCAGGAACTTGACGAAGAGCTGGACGAGGACTTGGACGAAGACGGCTGGGAAGAGGACTCGGACGACGACGGGGTATAGGACGACCTCCTGAGCCGGGACAGCGACTCCTACGCCACCCTTTAAGACACCCTGCACGCTCTCCACGCCGCACCTCCGTTGAGGACGATTATTGTAAACTGCAAGAACTATCCTGAGACGATGGGAGACGGCTCGCTGAGGCTGGCAGAGGCGGTGAAGGCCGCCGGGGAGGAGCTGCGTGTGGAGGCGGTCATCGCACCTCCGCTCCCGATGCTCGCACTGGTAGCAAAAACAGGGGCGAAGGTGTACAGCCAGGCCGTGGGAAGCGGAGCCGGAGACAAGACCACGGGAGCGGTGCTCCCCGAGGCTGTCAGGGCCGCCGGTGCCGCGGGGACCATACTGAACCACAGCGAGTGTAGGCTCCCATTCTCGCAGCTGTCGAAGCTGGTCCCCAGGGTGCAAGGAATGGGGATGGGAGTCTGCCTCTGCGCCGGGACGAGCAGGGAGGCGTCGAAGCTTGCCTCACTCTCGCCTAGGTACGTAGCCGTCGAGCC
The DNA here is from genome assembly GCA_021796515.1 of archaeon. Taxonomy (GTDB): domain Archaea; phylum Thermoproteota; class Nitrososphaeria; order Nitrososphaerales; family Gagatemarchaeaceae; genus UBA183. The sequence continues at coordinate 8,154 of JAKACC010000022.1, forward strand.
GCCCGGGCTCATAGGCAGCGGCGTCGCCGTCTCCCGGGCAAAGCCCGCCCTTGTGCGGAAGACGGTGTCGGCGGTAAGGGAGTCCGGGTTCAAGGGAGGCGTCCTGTGCGGGGCAGGGATAGTGTCAGGCGAGGATGTGAGGAGGGCGGTGGAGCTGGGGGCGGACGGGGTCCTGGTGGCCAGCAGCGTAGTAAAGGCGCGAGACTGGAAGTCCAAGGTGACGGAGCTCGCTCGTTCTCTGATGTGAGAACCGACGCTCGCTGTTAAATAGAATATTAAAAAGGCCAAATCTGTGGCTCAAAAGACAATGATGAAGGAAACCAGTCAGGTTAAGCCTAACCCGTTCGAAAGCGCGACCCAGCAGCTGCGGAACGCCGCCGGGTACCTGAAGCTTGACGAAGATACATTCCAGATCCTATCCGCGCCGAAGAGACAGCTCATAGTCTCTCTCCCCGTCAGGATGGACAACGGGAGCGTCCGCGTCTTTACCGGTTACAGGGTCCAGTACAACGACGCCCGCGGCCCTTTCAAGGGCGGCATACGATACCACCCCGGGGTCACCCTCGACGAGGTGAAGGCCCTTTCCGCCTGGATGACTTGGAAGACCAGCGTCGCTGACATCCCATACGGGGGGGCAAAGGGGGGGATCATCTGCGACCCCAAACACATGTCTCAGCCGGAGCTCGAGAGGCTCACCCGCCGGTACGCGGCCGCGATAGCGCCGTTCATCGGCCCATACAAGGACATCCCGGCGCCCGACGTCTATACCAACGCCCAGACAATGGCTTGGATACTGGACACCTACAGCGCCCTCGAGGGGCACATGTCACCAGGGGTAGTCACAGGGAAACCAGTCCCGCTGGGCGGATCTCTCGGCAGGGACAAGGCGACCGGCAGGGGCGCGGTCTTTTGCACGATAGAGGCTGCCAAGGTGAACAAAATCGACCTGAAGAAGGCGACCTTCGCGGTCGAAGGCTTCGGGAACGCCGGCTCCAACTATGCCGAGATCCTGCAGGGGTACGGGCCCAGGCTCATGGGAGCCAGCGACTCGCAGGGAGCGATCACGAGCAAGACACCGATCGACGCCTCCAAGCTCATCGCCTACAAGGAGAGGACCGGCTCGGTGGTCGGCTTCCCTGGGAGCCAGAAGGCCTCTGAGAGGGAACTGCTGCAGATGGACGTCGACGTACTCAGCCCTGCCGCCCTCGAGAACACGATCCTCCCAGAAATAGCGAAGGGGGTAAAGGCGAAGATAGTTACGGAGTGCGCCAACGGCCCCACTACGCCTGAGGCAGACAAGATCCTCCATGCCAACAAGGTCTTCGTCATCCCGGACATCCTGGCCAACTCCGGCGGGGTGATCGTAAGCTACCTAGAATGGGTCCAGAACCTCGAGAGGATCGGCTGGACGGAGACCGAGGTCAACGACATGCTCAAGAAGAAGATCACCGGAGCCTTCGGAGACGTGCACGCAGCCAGCCTCAAGCACGGGACAGACATGAGGACGGCCGCGATGATAGTCGCCGTCGGCAGGGTAGCCGACGCCGTCAGGACCCTCGGCATCTTCCCGTAGGACGAAGCAAGGGCGCCTTCGGTCTTTGGCCGGGGCGCGCCCCCACCGTCCAGCCTGGAAGGACGGCGGCCACGGGCGAGTCTGAAATCGGGGCTTCATCCTCTGAAGTCGGCCCTCGACCATCCTATGGGAGCCGAAGAGGGGTCAGCGATGGCGACGCTGGAGCTGCACGTCCGAAACCCCGATCGCATGAAGGTGCCTCGCTAGGAAGTCGGTGACCCGCTTCGCCAGAGCAGAGTGCCCGTTATTAACGGGCGTTCTGGTTCCCCGACGAGGAAGCATGAAAATCGGGATTCTGAGCGGTGGAGGGGACTGCGGCGGAATCAACGCGCTGATCAGGGCCGCAGTGCACCAGGGAGAGAAGTACGGGTATGAGATGACGGGAATCCGGAGGGGGTGGGCAGGGCTGGTCGAGCCTGACACCGTCTCCCTCACCTACGAAGACGTCGAAGACATCGTATCGGAAGGAGGGACGATTCTCCTGACGAGCAGGACGAACCCCTACAAGAAGGAAGGGGGACCTGAGCTCGTCATGAAGAACGTGAAGAAGCTCGGCCTCGACGCTCTCCTGGTGATCGGCGGAGAGGACACCCAAGGGGTCGCCCACAGGCTGGCGTCCGCCGGCCTCAAGTTCGTTGCGGCGCCGAAGACCATGGACAACGACCTCTCAGAGACCGACGTGACCTTCGGGTTCGACTCGGCGGTGAACGTCGCCGTCGAAGCCATTGACAGAGTGAGGACGACCGGGGAGTCGCACGAGAGGGTCATGGTGGTCGAAGTGATGGGGAGAGACGCAGGATGGGTGGCGGTCCACGCGGGGATCGCCTGCGGCGCTCATGTGGTCCTAGCCCCGGAAGAGCCTGTGGACCTGGACGAGGTATGCTCGGTCCTCGAGCGGAGGAAGAGGGCGGGGAAGAAGTTCTCCCTGATAGTGGCGGCCGAGGGAGCCAGGCTCGCCAACGCCTCGCAGTCGACGGTTGGCCAGAAGCTAGACCAGTTCGGGCATCCCGTCCTGAGAGGGATTGGGGCGCTGCTCGCCTCGGAAGTGACCGAGAGGACGGGGCTGGAGGCCAGAGAGGTCGTTCTAGGGCACCTAGTGCGCGGAGGGCCCCCTTCGGCCTTCGACAGGGTCTATGCGACCAGGCTCGGCGCTGCGGCCGTGGACCTGATACGGGAAGGGAAGTCGGACGTCATGGTGGCCCTTCACGGGGACGAGGTAATCCAGGTCCCGGTCGAGAAGGCTCTGAAGCCGAGGAAAGTGAGCCTGAGCCTCCTGAAGCTTGCGCAGTCCTTCGGCCGCTAGACGCAACGACGACGCGGGGCGGGTCCGGGAGCGGCCAGAGGGTCAGGTTATCATAGGCGGAGTGGCATGGTTCCACTTGGGCCGCCGGGAGGGGTTCAGGCCGGACGATGGTGGCATCGTTAAATACGCCGGACGAGGTTCGGGTTTCATGAGACATGAGCGGATGGCCCCGTTCCTGAAGGATGGGAAGAGCATGCTCCTGGCCTACGACCAGGGGTTGGAGCACGGCCCGTCGAAGGACTTCGACGACAGGAACATAGACCCAGCCTTCATCATGGACATCGCGTCCAAGGGAGGGTTCTGTGGGGTGATCTTCCAGAAGGGGGTCGCTGAAAGGTACTACGACGGGAAGGTGCCGCTGATGATAAAGCTGAACGGGAAAAGCGCCCTCCCGAAAGGGGAACCCATCTCGAGCCAGGTCTGCAGCGTCGAGCAGGCGGTTTCGCTGGGGGCGAAGGGGGTCGGTTACACCATCTATCTCGGAAGCGGGAAGGAAGCCAAGATGTTCTCCGAGTTCGGCACGATCCAGGAGGAGGCCCACGAAAGGGGGTTGCCTGCAGTCGCGTGGATCTACCCACGAGGGGAGTCAGTCCAGAACGACACGTCGAAGGAGATCGTGGCCTACGCCGCGAGGGCGGGGCTGGAGCTAGGAGCTGACGCTGTGAAGATCAAGTACACGGGCGACCCCGAGACTTTCTCCTGGGCCGTCAAGGCGGCCGCGGGGGTCAAGGTGTTCATGAGCGGAGGTCCGAAAGCGCCGACCGACGAGGACTTTCTGCGACAGGTCCGCGGGGTCATGCAGGCAGGGGGGACCGGGGTAGCGGTCGGGCGGAACGTCTGGCAGCATCAGGAACCGCTCGGCATCGCCGAGAAGCTCAGGAAAGCCGTATTCGACTGACTTCAGTTCGACAGAAGCCGCCAGGACAGGACTATCCCGAGCGCCGAGAGGACGGCTGCGAAGCCGGCAAGGACGCCGAAGTCGACCCAGAGGGGTGCCAGGACATGGTAGCCCGCGGCGGCGGCAGAAGCGGACCCTGAACCCAGCAGCATCTGCCTCACCCCGTCGACGGCGTAGCTCACAGGATTGTACTTCACCACGGACTGGAGCCAGGAGGGCATTATGGCGACCGGGAGCATGGCGTTGCTGGCGAAGAGGAGAGGGAGGTTGAGGAGGTTGATGATGGCCATCTGGGTCTGCCAGTCGCTAGACCTCAGAGCGAGCATGACGAAAAGCGAGGAGAGTCCGAAGGACATCAGGAACAGCAGCACGAACGACCCCCCTATGGTGAGCACGCTGAAGTGAGAGATGTCCATCTGGACCCCACCCACGCTCCCCAGGACGACCGCGATGACGAGGACTATCGCCGCCTGGATTAGAGACCGCACGGTGCTCTGGGCTATCTTCCCGACCACGATGGCGCCACGCCCGACCGGGGTGCTCAGCGCCTTGTTCATGAACCCGAACCTCCTGTCCCAGACCACCGACATCCCTGAGAAGGCCGCCGTGAACAGGATTATGAAAGCTAGCATACCGGCTGCGAGGTAGGAGAAGTAGCTGGTGGTGCCGAAGGTGCCCAAGTTGAGCGCGCCCGCTTCGGCCGGGGTGACCCCGGGGAGGCTCGTGAAGATCTTGCCGATGTTGAAAGCGAGGCCGAACAAGCCCAGCCAGACCACAGGCTGGACCAGGGATATGATCAGCTGGACGGGGTTCTTGTACCACTTCACCAGGTCCCTGTTGGTAAGCGCCCACAGGCCGTGGAGGGGGCTCTTGTTGAGCTTCGGAGCCGCGCGGAACGACCTCTCCATCTCCCGTTCCTTCTTTTCCTCCTCTATCGCCTGCTCTTGGGTCGTGACCGTGGACCTAGCCGGGATGCTGTCCGCCATATTCACGTCACCTGCGGGCCCTCATCATGGTCACCCTCTGCTTGAACGCGTCCATCTTGCCCGCTTCTTCCTCCCTGATGCTGCGCCCTGTGAACTCCAGGTAGGCTTCGTCCAGGGTAGGCTTGGTGAGCGATATCTTGGTCACATGTAGTCCCTTTGACCTGATCAGGTCGATGACCTTGATGGAGGACTCCTCGCCCGCCTCAGACTTTATCCTGTACTCATGGTCGGTCTTCTTGACGTCCTTCACCAGCGGCATCCTCTTGATGTCATCTGAGATGTCCGGGCCAGCCTCGGCCACCCCGACCACTATGACGTCCCCACCTATGCTGGCCTTCAGCTCGCTCGGGGTCCCTATCTTTATGATGTGGCCATGGTCGACGATGGCTATCCTGTCGCAGAGGGAGTCAGCTTCCTCTAGATAGTGAGTGGTGAGGAAGAGGGTCATCCTGTAGTCCTCCTTGAGCATCCTGATGTACTTCCAGACGGCGGCCCTGGTCTGGACGTCGAGCCCCAGAGTCGGCTCGTCGAGGAAGAGGAGCTTCGGGTAGTTTATCAGCCCGCTGGCAAGCTCGAGCCTCCGCCTCATCCCGCCAGAGTAGGTGCTCACCTTCCTGTTGGCCGCGTCTTCGAGCTCCACGAGCCTGAGGAGCTCCATGGCGTGCGGCTTCGAGTTGCTCCTCGGTATCCCGTAGAGGTCCGCGCAGAGGATGATGTTTTGCAGCCCCGTAAGGTCTTCGTCTGCAGTGTACTCCTGTGGGACGACCCCCACCCTCCTCCTCACCTCGTTGGGGTGCTTGTGGATGTCGAGGCCGTCCACGGTCGCGGTCCCCCCGGACGCCCGGAGCAGGGTGGTGAGCATGCTGATCGTGGTGGTCTTGCCTGCGCCGTTGGGTCCCAGGAACCCGAATATCTCGCCCTCGTATATCTCGAAGGAGACGCCGTCGACCGCCTTGAGGCTCCCGAAGGATCTCGAGAGACCCTCCACCTTTACGATTGTCTGCTGGCTCATAGGCTCTTCTCCAGCCTGGATACCCTCGTTGCGAGCTCCCTGACCTGTTTGGCGCTCGCGGCGAGCTTCTCGTCCTTCGACTGTGCGAGGTCTTCGAGATACGAGAGGTTGTTCGAGATCTCTCCGAGGACCCCCTCCACTGACCTCGGGCCGGATCGGCTCGCCTTGGCGGGCCAGTCGGCCTCGGCCCTGCCCTGCGGAGTTATTTCGTACTTATTGTCCGTCTTGCGCTTCTTCACCAGACCCTCCTCGGCCATCTGCTGGAGCATAGGGTACACCGAACCAGGCGAGGGCCTCCACCACCCCCTGCTCCCAGACTCCATCGCGTCCATGATCTCGGCGCCGTTCATCGGCTGCTTGGCCACGATCATGAGGATCCAGGTCCTGAGACCCCTGTGAGCGCGTTTCGTCCAGTCCATCCACATATCGGTTATCCTATATCGGTTTTCCGAGCCTGTAGTTAAACCTTGCTCAGTGGTGCTCGCTGACAGGTGCGAGAGGCGCGGCTCCCCCTACCCGCCCTTGACGACGTAGTCCCCTGTCTCGGAGTCCCTGAGGTAGATGGCCCTCCACGGGCAGGACTCGGCCGCCCGCTTCAGCCTCTCCAGCTCGACGAGGGGTTCATCCGCGTCGGCGATCCCCAGGGGCTCGCCCCCGATCTGCCTCCGCTCCAGGGAGAAATGCTCGGGCGCCACCACCGCGCAGAACCCCGTCCCCAGGCACAGGTCCTCGACGATGCCTGCCTTCACCTTCTTCCCCTCGACGGTCACTATCTCTATCTCTCCGCGTTTCTGGAGGTTGGCCTTCCTGATGTCGGGGTTGCGCACTATGGCGTCGGAGATGGACTCCCCGTGCCGCTTGGCGTTGAGGAGCATCCTGAACGCCTTCTCGGTAAGCTCCACGGACTGGCTCATGCCCTAAATCCGCGAGGCCGGTATTTCTCTGCAGTCCCTAATCCGGACGCATTCCCGCCACACCACCGGCGGCCGCCGGGGCGCTCCCGCCGGAGACGAGCAGGACCGGAGGCCCTCCATCTCGAAACTGGCGCATTGGCGGGGCTATGCCTGAACCTGCTTCCCCCGGCAGCGTTGGCAGAACTTCTCTTCGCCCGTCATCGGTTGGACGAAGAAAGAGTCCCTGTTTGCGCAGAGGAAGAGGGCTCCCCTGCCAGGGTCTTCGCTCTTGGTCCTCCTGTAGTTCTGCGTCCAGTACGCCTCCGTTAGGACCAGGTCGTTTCTCTCGCTCCCGATGCCCAGGTCCCAGGCGTAGCGCCTCGCCACCCTGACGTCGGCGTCCGTGACCTCCTGCTTACCCTGGAAAGCGCTCCGCACGAGCCCCTTGAGCCGGCCCGCGTCGGGCTCCTTCCCGTACCTTATCATCCGCGAGACATACCTACCAGGACAGACATGAACGGCGACCGTCCCTCCTTCGACATACTCCATGACCGCCTTGCCGCCGCAGTGGGAGCATTTCGCTTCAGTGGCGAGCAGCGACCGGGCCGTATCCGCCGCACTATTTTGCAGTGGATCCACCCTGGAAGTAGGGGCTGTTCAGGAGGTTGGCAACGGCCCGCCTCGTCAGTTCAACCCCTTCTGAGTAGCCGGTAAGGACGTGGCGGATGGTCCCATCCTGCATCTCAAGGAACACCTGTGGTATCAGATAGTCTTCCGACCAGTCTCCGTGGTTCCGGACGAGGTCGTCCGCGGCCTTCTCTTGGTCAGGCTTGTCGATGTCGTAGTCGTGGAAGCTCAGCCCTAGCCTGCCCGCGGCGTCCCTTACAGGCTCGACGGTGGTGGGATGACAGTGCGGGCACCAGGTCGCGTGCACGACGTGGACCCCTTTCACCTGCGCCGTTCGGTCTTTCGATCCTTGCATGTCCCAGGCGGCCGCCGCATTCATTTAAAATTGACTGCGTTAGGCGTGGAGGCTGGGGCCGCAGCGAGCCCAGGGAGGGAAAAGGCCAGGCCCGGGACCTGCTTGATAGCCCGGTCGGCGGCTGCTGCTAGCTAAAGGGCTTCAAGGGGGAAAGAACGACTCGGCTCGGCCCCCATGGAGCGGCCAATGGTTCGAGATGGAAGGGATTTACTCTGCAAAGTCCTTTGTCAGAGCTCGTGATGCTACAGTTGCCCCGACCTGGATGGCGCGAACTCCCGTTCCACTCCAAGTGCCGCGGTGTTTGGTGTTCGCGCCTCCGACGGCGCATACGACGACCGCGTCGTCACAGATCAAGGTTGAAAGGTCGACCGTACCACCCCAGGCACACCCGGAAGCGGACCAGGAGGGCTCCTTGTTGGGGCGCCTGGGCAGAAGAGGTAAGTCCTAGTCGATAATGTCGCCAGACAGTCGGTCGACGGCGCAGTCCGAGACAGGGTGGAACCCAGGCTCGTTTCCATCGAGAACAGGCTTGCAGCGGTCGAATCGCGGCTTGATGTGTCAGACAGGATAGCGAGGCTCAAGTCGAAGTAGCGGCACTGAAAAGAAAGAACTAATCAGATCTGCCAGTGCCCAAGCGGTCCGGTTACCGCTCAGTTTGCTAATGAGGCATCTTAGGGGGTGAAGAAAATAGCCCGGCTAGGATTTGCCCTCATATGGGTTCGAACCAGATGGCGCGGGATTGAATCCCATTGAACCCGGGCGGCAGCCGGAAGTTTCGGCTGGTCCCAAGAGTCGGCCAGCCCATGTCGCATCACCCTTATATCGCGGTATTAACATGACATTAATATGGTCAAGGCCATAGTGGAGATTGACAAGGAAGCGAACGAAGTAATCAACCTCCTGAAGGCGCAATATGGTCTCAACGACAAATCAGAGGCGATTAACGAGATGGCGAAGCAGTACAAAGCTCTAATCCTGGAGTCCCCAATCAGGCCAGAATATCTTGCGAAGCTCGAGAAGATAAAGACAGAGCCGATAATTAGGATTGGAAGCATCTCGGATTTCAAGGCAAGGTACGGGCTGAAATGATTGTACTCTCTTGAGACAAGGGAGCACGTGGACAGAATATTCCGAAAACTCGCGAAGAAGAATCCACGCCAGATGGAGATCGTGGGCAGGAAGGTCCAAGAGATATTGGAGGATCCGCACAGGTTCAAACCGATGCATTTTCCCTTGACTGGGATGAGGAGGGTCCACTTCGGTAGCTTCGTCCTCTTGTATTCCATCGACGAGCAGAGGAGAACTGTCGTTCTCGAAGACTATGAGCATCACGACAGAGTCTACACAGGATAGGTCTTGAGAGGATGGCGAGTACGTCGGTTTCCAAGGTCCGACGGATTCTTCCCCAAGTTTCTTCAGAGGTAGCCCAGCTACGTTACCGGCGCGTTGGAAAGATTCAGCGCAGGTACGCTAGCCGAAGTGGGATACGAACCTCCGCTTAAATGCAAAATGGTCGCATGGTAGCATGCAGCGGACAGAGTCAAATCGGGATAGAGGAAGATTCACGCCGGAATGGAGCAAGGAGAACAAGCCCTGGTTGCATGTCGACCAATCCAAGGTCAACCATCCGAAGAGGGTCGACACCGAACGCGTCCTGGCGTTTCGGACCGTGAAAGAGTGGATCCAGGGGAAGAGCGAGAACGGCAGGATGCCCGCGCTTGATCACTTGGAACTTCCTGACCGCCTCCCCGCCCTCGGCCAGCGTGAGGACATCCTCTCGACCACCTGCTCCAGGTGCGCCGTCCTATTCCGCGGATTCATTCGCGAGTTCGCTCTCGTCCCACCTGAAGGGGGACGCCTCCTCGGTTCCCTCCTATCTCGCGATGGCGAGCGCCGAGAAGTAAGCGGAGAATGCGGAGACGAAAGCCAGCGCCATGAGATAAGAATAGGCGTTGTCCCCGCCCGAGAACAAGAAGAACAGGCCGCCTAGACCGGCGAGCAGCACCGAGGCCAGACCCACGACCGCCAGCCCGATTACAGCCGTCCTGCCCTCGAGGAGAGAGAGCACGAACACCATGAGCGCTCCAGCGGCCATGAGCCAGCCGAGCATCATGTGCAGCATGAGCACGGGCGCGCCAACGGAGTACATGACCGCCGACATGACTCTCATCATCACGTACCCCGGGGCCAGCTGCGGGATTGACACGTAGAGGTTGACCCACATGCCCAGCGCAAATTGGAAGATGAGCAGCGCAGCCATCGCAGTCAGACCCGCCCGTAGAGGGCCGGACCCCGTCCCTTGCGCGTCGCCGTGCGCGGTCATTGCTTTGCCCGGCCTCCCTCGACTGCCTTGCCATCCAGAGCCACCTCCGCCCACCGGCCCGCCAGCCCGCTGCCCTCCTCGACCACCCTGAACCCCGCAAGTATCCTGCGCCACTCCTCTCCGTCCACCCCCATCCTCCCCCTCCTGACGAACGTCCTCGTGACGCTCAGGTACGCCGACCCGCCCGGCTTGAGTATCCTCCTGATCTCACCCAGGGCGCCCGCATGGTCGGCCATGCAGCAGAGCAGGCCCCCGGCCAGGACGAAGTCGACGGAGGAGCTCGGTACGAACCCGATGTCTGCCGCCGAAGAGACGTGCGCCTCCACGTTGGAGCAGCCAAGCCTCTTCGCCTTCCGGCCGAGCTTCTCGATCGCTCCGCGGTCGAAGTCCACGGCGTAGACCTTACCGTTCGGCCCCACCCTCCTCGCCATCTCCAGGGTGTGGAAGCCGGGCCCGCACCCCAGGTCGGCGGCGACCTCTCCTCCCAAGAGGAACCTCGAAACCAGCTTGGTCGGGGGCGCGAGAAAGCGCCGGACGGGGTTGTCGGTGACGAAGGCGGGGATGCGCCTGTCGGCAGCGCAACGCCCCTTCCCTGTCGCCGAAGTCATTCATCGCCTCGCCGGACCGGTGAGCCTCGTCAGCTCCACGCCCTCCTTCAGCTGCTCGACGAGGACCTGTTTCATCAGTTCGCACGCTTGGGTTATCTTGGGATTCGAAACGCCGTAGTAGATATTCGCTCCTTCCTTCCTCGTAGTCACCACGCCCCTCTGCCTGAGGACGGCGAGGTGCTGTGACACGTTGGGCTGCCTGACCCGAAGAGCGGCGGAGAGCTCCCCTACGGTCTTCTCTCCTCCCCTCAGGGCGTTCAGAATTTCAATCCTGATCGCGCTTCCGAGCGTCTTGCAGAGTTCTGCGTGCAGTTCAGAGACCCGGTCCGGCATGTCTAACAGGATATTCGCATATACGCATCCACTTAAAAGTCTTGGCGAGACCGCGGAGAGCAACTCTTATATCATCTCTGATATGAGGGATATAATCAGAGGCGATGCAAAACATGCAAAGATACGGATGGGGCGGCCATTGCGGCTGCAGCTGCTCCGGGCCTGGTTATTTTAGGCCTACGAGCAGGGACGAAGCGGTGGAGGAGCTGGAGGACTACAAGGCGGGCCTGGAGTCTGAGATAACCGCCTTGGAGAAGAGGATCCAGTCGCTCAAGGAAAAGAAGGAGTAGAGGGCGATGCCGGGAGGATGGTGCAGGTGCGGCCCCTTCAGGGTGAACTTCGTGCCCCAGGGCATGCTCAAGCCCTACATCCTCCGGCTGCTCTCCGAGAAGCCCATGCACGGCTTCGAGATGATGGAGGAGGTCTTCCAGAGGACGAGGGGGATGTGGAGGCCGGGTCCCTCAGCGATATATCCGACTCTGACGTGGCTGGAAGAGAAGGGCTACATCGAGCAGACGCGGAGCGAGGCCAAGGGTGAGAAGGCAAGGAGGCCGTTCAGGATCACGGCGAAGGGGAAGGAGGCGCTGAAGGACTACGACAGGTTCAGAGGCGAGTGGCTCGATGGCGTCTCGCAGCTCAGGGAGATGTGGTGGTGACATGGGCAAGGCTGTGGAGCTGCTGTACTTCGAGGGCTGCCCGACCTACAAGACAACGTTGAAAGACCTAGAAGAGATGGTGAAGCAGGAGGCCCTGGACGCCCGCATCGCCCTCATCAGGGTCGAATCTGAGGAGGATGCGAAAAAGCTCCGATTCCTGGGTTCGCCGACCGTCAGAGTCGACGGGGTCGACGTCGACCAGGCCGCAAGGGAATCCAGCGACTTCGGCCTCAGGTGCAGGATCTACAGGGTCGATGGAAGAATGCTCGGCTCCCCCTCAAGGGAGACGCTGAGACGAGCCCTGAAGGGGGGACCGGCATGACTGCCCAGGTGGCGCTCGTCGTGGCGGAGTGGTGTCCGGTCTGCCCGAGTGCGAGAGAGCTCTGGAGGAGCCTCAGGAAGGAGGCCGACTTCCGTTACGACGAGGTCGACATAGCCACCCCACTCGGGGAGAAGCTGGTTTCGGAGTTCAACATACTGAGCGTACCCACCACGATAATCGATGGAACCGTCGCATTCGTAGGGGTGCCTGAACGTGACGAAGCCATCAGGAGGGTGACGGAGGGTTGAACTGCGAAGAGTGTGGGGTGGAGCTGACAGAAGAGAACACCTACAGGAGAGTGATGCAAGGAGCGGAACACCACTTCTGCTGCTCCCACTGCGCGGACAGCTTTCAGAAGAGCAAGGGAGCGAACTGACCGATGGGACAGCCGATCGACCTGACGGAACTCGCCGGACGGCTGGGCAGGGCATTCCCCAGCCTCGTTACGCTGTCCAATGGCGCCAGCGTCACAACCGTCATGGGCAGGGTCAAGGTGGCCTCAAACGGGATGGTCGAGGGGGCTGGGCCAGCCGCGGAAAGGGTGAGGGCTATTCGTGAAGAATACATCGGAGAGCAGCCGTTTGCGCGCCGTGGGCCGAATTCGGCC
>JAKACC010000097.1 GCA_021796515.1 archaeon
CCCCTGATGGCCAAGGCCATCGCCTAGGCCAGGGTCAAAAACGATAAGGTAGACGCCAGGGTCCTGCTGACCTGCTGAGGGCTGACATGATACCGGAAGCGTACGTGCCTGGCAAGGACGTCAGAGAGGCGAGGGACCTGGTGAGGAGGAGGCGATACGTGGTGAGGCTCCGCGCGATGCAGAAGAACAAGGTCCGTGGGGAGGTTGCGACCAGGTGGGTCAAGCGCGAAGGAGATCTGTTCGCACAAGAGGGGAGAGCCTTCCTCATGTCTCTCTCCATCGCGGCGGTCTACGACTACCTGGACACCGTCGAGTTCCTCAGCAGGAAGATACGCGAGCTCGACGAGAAGGTCAGGCTCCTCGCGGAGTCGGACAGGCGCGCCAAGCTCTTCATGACGATACCGGGCGTAGGGCATTGCTCGGCCCGCTGATCTCCGGCGAGAAGCGTGGCCAACCTTAAATCGCCTAGAGCCTCCTGATGTGTGTTTGACCGAGTTCGCCTATTTTGGACCTACCGAAAAGCACAGCGTGCCCAGGGGCGGATTCTGCATCTCTGCCTTCGCCGTCGCCAAGGAGAACGGCCGGGTTCTGCTCCTGAAGCCGAGGGATCATCCCAGGTGGGCGGAGGAGTGGGCACCAAACTGGAGGCGTTACAGCCCGGAGACCCTCCTGCACGAGTACGAATCATGGCGTTTCCCAGGCTCGTACGTCAAGGAGGGCGAGTCCCCCGAGGAGACCCTCTCACGGATCATACGGGAGCAGCTGGAGCTGCGGAGCTATGAAATCACGTCAAGCATCCTGCTCAACTTCTACGAGCCAAGCCGAAGCTTCCCCGGGACCATGCATTGGGACTACTGTTTCGTCTACGGAGTCAGGTTGAACGAGCGGGCGTCATTGAAACCCTGGTGCACGGCCGTGGAGTACGTGGTGACGACTGGGTTGAAGCCGGGAGACTTCGGCAGTGCCCAGGGGTCGCTCGCCAGCGAGCTGAAATTAGTCTAGACGAGCCAGCCGTCCTGGGGGGGCAGCGAGCGGGAATCAGGGGCTGGGCATCAGGGAGGGCCCTTTTCTTCGAGCTCGGTCCACTCGTTGCCGCACTTCTTGCACTTGAAGGTGAGCTCGAAGGTAAGGTCGTCAGAGTCGACATCCTTCGCATACTTGGAGAGTGGAACGCCCCGCCGGCGGAGCGGGTTGATGGCCTCCAGGGCGTCCTCGACTTCTCGCGGCCTCGACTCGCGGTAGTCCTCGACCTTTTCGTCTTCAATTAGCTTCTTGCTCTCAAGCTCCACTCTGAACAGCGCGTGGCACTGTGGGCACTCGACTTTCATGAGATGCCCCTAGCGCGTTGCGACCGCCATTTATCCGTTTGCGTCCAGAAAAGAGACAAGGCTTGCAAGCGCCAAACCCTTAAAAGTTGAATTCGTGAGCGCCCTCTTCTTAGAGTGCTCTCGCCGAGAAAGGAAGCGCTGCTTCTCCTCGAGGATGGTTCCACCTTCTTCGGACAGGGCTTCGGGGCCGAAGCCGATGTCGTGGGCGAGGTCGTCTTCAGCACGGGGATGGTTGGGTATCTGGAGTCGATGTCGGACCCCTCCTATGCTGGGCAGATACTCGCGTTCACCTACCCTCTCATAGGCAACTACGGGGTCCCTCCTTACTCGCACAAGGACGTCTACGGGCTCCCGAGGTTCTTCGAGTCAGATTCGATCAAGGTGAAGGGGATCGCCGTCCAGGAGGCCTGCGAGGTCCCCAGCCATTGGGCGTCGAAGAGGACCCTGGCGAAGTGGATGGAGTCAGAGGGGGTCCCTGGGATCCAGGGGGTCGACACGAGAGCGCTCGTCACCCGGCTGAGGGAGTCTGGAGTCATGATGGGGATCCTCGTCAACTCCGCCGGCGCCAAGGACAGGGAGGGGGCTGCCGAGCTCCTTTCGAAGGCCGGGAGCTACTCCTCCCAGAACCTCGTCAGGGGGGTGTCGGTGGCGAAGCCCGTGGTGCACGGCGCCGCCGGGCCGAGGGTCGCGCTGCTCGACTGTGGGGCGAAGTACGGGATAGTGAGGAACCTCCTCGCGAGGGGGTTCCAGGTGGTCCGCCTCCCCTACGACTCGAGCTACTCCACCGTGATGAAGAGCGACCCCGTGGGGGTCGTGGTCTGCAACGGGCCGGGAGACCCTGTCATGCTCACGGAGACGGCGAAGTGCGTCGGGGCCCTCGTGGACTCGGAGGTCCCGGTCCTGGGCATCTGCCTCGGGGAGCAGGTGGTCGGGATGTCCCAGGGGGTGGAGACCTTCAAACTGAAGTACGGCCACAGGGGGCAGAACAAGCCCTGCGTCGACCTGACGACCGGGCGCGGGTACGTGACAAGCCAGAACCACGGATATGCCCTCTCGGAAAAGTCGCTGGAGGGGACCGAGCTCAGGGGATGGTTCGTAAACGCGGACGACGGGACGGTGGAGGGGGTCTACCACAGGGCGAGGCCGTGCATGGCCGTGCAGTTCCATCCGGAGGCGACCCCCGGGCCGTACGACACGGAGTTCGTCTTCGACAGGTTCGCCGACATGACCCGGGGGGTCGGTCCCAGGGGTGGGGAGCTACGAAGCGTGAAAGCGTAGAGAAGGTCCTCGTCATAGGGAGCGGGGCCATCAAGGTCGGCGAGGCCGGGGAGTTCGACTACTCAGGGAGCCAGTGCCTGAAGGCGCTGAAGGAGGAGGAGGTGGACTCCGTCCTGGTCAACCCAAACATCGCGACCATCCAGACCAGCTCCCAGTTCTCGGACCGCATCTACTTCGTCCCCGTGTCCGTCAGCTCGGTCTCCAAGGTGATAGAGAAGGAGCGGCCGGACGGGATCCTGCTCAGCTTCGGAGGGCAGACCGCCCTCAACTGCGGCATCGGGCTTTCGGAGTCAGGAATCCTCGACAAATGGGGGGTGAAGGCCCTGGGGACCCCGGTCCGCGGGATCCAGCTCACCGAGGACAGGGACCTGTTCAAACAGACGATGCTCGGGTGCGACGTCCCCGTCCCGAAGAGCCTCGCCGCCTATTCTTTCGAGGAGGCTAAGAAGGCGACTGACGAGCTCGGGTTCCCGGTCATCATCCGGGTCGCCTACACCTTGGGGGGGAAGGGGGGCGGGGTCGCCCGGAACCTTGAGGAGCTCGCCACCATCGTCGAGCGGGGGTTGAACAGCTCCATCGCCCATCAGGTCCTCGTGGAGGAGTATCTCGGCGGATGGAAGCAGATCGAGTACGAGATCATGAGGGACAGGGAAGGCAACAGCGTCACCGTCTGCAACATGGAGAACATGCTCGGGATGAGGGTACATACAGGCGACAACATCGTCGTAGCCCCGTCGCAGACCCTGACGAACGCCGAGTACCACCTCCTGCGGACCGCGTCTCTGAGAGCTGCGAAGACGTGCGGCATAGTCGGAGAGTGCAACATCCAGTTCGCCCTCCACCCTGGGTCGGAGAGGTATGCCGCGATCGAGATCAACGCCCGCCTGTCGAGGTCGTCCGCGCTGGCTTCCAAGGCCACGGGCTACCCTCTGGCATACATCGCGGCGAAGCTGGCGCTCGGCTACCATCTGACGGAGCTGAAGAACAAGGTGTCGGGGACCACCTCCGCCCTGTTCGAGCCGTCCCTGGACTACTTGGTGGTGAAGATGCCCCGCTGGGATACGGTCAAGTTCGACGGCGCCACTAGGAACATCGGGACATCGATGAAGTCCATCGGGGAGGTCATGGCCGTCGGGAGAGGGTTCGAGGAGGCTATACAGAAGGCGGCTCGGATGGCGAACCCCCAGCACGACGGGGTGGTGCGGGCGGGGAAGGCCCCAGACCGTGCCGCCGCCCTGGGCCGCATCGAGCGCCCCACGGACACGTTCCCGTTCGACCTCGCCGAGGCCCTCCGCGCCGGGCTCGACGAGAAGGACGTTTCCGAGAGGAGCGAAGTCGACCCCTGGTTCGTCAGCA
>JAKACC010000023.1 GCA_021796515.1 archaeon
CCAGCGGCTTCGGGTGCACCCTGACCACCTCGTCCAGCGCGGCCGCAGTCTCCTTCGAAAAGTGCCCGTGGGGGAACCCTCCGACCACCACGACCGGGTCGTCCGATTTGACCGTCTCCTCCGCGAACCCCATTGGGGTAGACTTCCGCCCGAGCACGGACAGCCCGAAAGCCCTGCCGCCCCCGACCCTCCTCACGAGCTCCTTGACCTCCCAGTCGTGTACCCGGAGCAGCCCTCCCTCAGACCCCCCAGCCAGGGCCTCCTCCATCAGGCCCCTGAACCTTATGTAGTTCTTGGGGATCCGCGTCTTCTCGGCCACCTCGATCACCCTCCCCGGCCAGGTGTGGACGTATGCCCGCACCCTCCCGTCCAGGTACAGCGGGGTCCCGGTGACGCTCAGAAGCGCGACGTGGACCAGGTCGGGCCTCCCCCTCTTCTCAGAGTCAGGCAGCCTCTCCATGGCCGAGTGGTGGAAGCTCCTGTCCAGGAGTATCTCCCCTGGCTTCTTCCCTCTGCGCCTGGCGTCGCTCGCGACCGCCGGCCGCCCCCATATCTCCTTGGGGGCCAGCTCCAGTGCAGACTCCGCCAGCACGAAGCTGATCAAGCCGGCCCCGAGAGCCCGGGAGCACGGTTAAGACCTTCGCCGCACAGCAGGGGCTGTGAAGTCCCGGAAGGGGGCCAAGGAGGAGGCCGCCAGCATCGTCAGGTTCCTGACAGCGTCGGCCGTGGCCCTCTCCCACACCGACCCGGCGATGGCCAGAGAACAGGCGGCCCTGGCCAGGAAGGTGAAACTGAAGTTCAACGTCCGCCTCGACCCGTCTCTCAGGAGGTTCACCTGCCGCGGGTGCAAGGGGCTCCTCGTCCCCGGCGTCAACGCCCGGGTCCGTCTGGGGCACGGCAAGCAGACCGTCATCAGGGTGACCTGCGCCGATTGCGGCCGCGTAAACCGAAAAATCGTCGGAACGCCTTAAATATAGTTGGAAAGGGCTCGGAAATCCGCTTCGTGAAACGAAATGGTGAACGCCCGCGACGTCCCGTCAGCCAAGCTGATATCCGCCCTGGCCGAGCAGATGAAGTCGGTCTCAGCCGTCCAGGAGCCCGACTGGGCGAGGTACGTCAAGACAGGCTCCCACGCTGAACGGCCGCCTACGAACTCCGACTGGTGGTTCACCCGCGCGGCTTCGCTGTTGCGGAAGCTCTACCTCCACGGCCCGGTGGGTCTGGGGGACCTCGAGAGGGCCTACGGCGGCACGAAGGCGCTGCACTATTACCCGAAGCACCACAGAGACGCGGGGGGTTCCTCCATCAGGAAGATCCTGAAGCAGTTGGAGCAGGCGGAGTTCGTGTCCAAGACCCCGAAGGGGAGGGTCCTGACGCCGAAGGGGCGGGCGATGCTGGACAAGACGAGCCGGGAAGTCTTCACGGCGCTCGCCGCCGAAAACAAAGCGCTCGCGAGGTACGCGTAGCCATGTCCGAGCAGCCACAGAAGCAGCCCGACAAGGAGGCCGCCGAGAGGAAGATGATGAGGGAAGGAGCCCTCAGGATGGCGCTCACTTCTGACGCGAGGCAGCGGCTCGCCAACGTCAGGATGGTCCGCCCGGACCTCGCCTCCTCCATAGAGGAATATGTCATCCAGCTCGCCTCGTCCGGGAAGCTCTCGAAGCCGGTGGACGACGAGCAGGTCAAGCAGATGCTCACCGCTCTGCAGGGCAAGAAGCACGAGATCAGCATCAGGAGGATCTGAAATGGCCCGAGTGAAGGACGCTTCGAAGAAGAACAGGCTGACCAAGGCAACCAGGCAGGCGCGCTCCGTCCCCACCTGGGTCATAGTGAAGACCAACCGCAAGGTCAGGTCCAACCCGCAGCGGAGGCACTGGCGCCAGCGGAAGCTGAAGCTCAGGTGATAACAGTTGTCTGAAGACAAGAAAGAAGAGATGACCAGGACCTACATCGTCCCGCTTGGCGTGGTCTACGAGGCTCCGCCCTACCGGAGGGCGAAGAAGGCAGTGGCGGTCATAAGGGAGTTCGCGACCCGCCACATGAAGGCCGAGCAGGTCAGCATCGACACCGAGGTCAACGAACTGATCTGGGCGAGGGGGATCAAGCACCCCCCGAGGCGCATCACCCTCGAAATGGAGCGGGACGAGGACGGCGTCGTCAAGGTCAGCCTCCCCCCAGAGCCAGAAAAAGTGTGACCCGATGGGTCTCCACCTGCTGGACATCTACCGCAGCCCCAACATAGGGATCTTCATGCGGGCCAACGACAGGTTCCTCCTCTTACCCAAGGGGCTCGCCCAGACGAAGTCCGACAAGCTCTGCGAAGCCCTCCAGGTGACCGCAGTCCCGACTTCGATCTGGGAGTCGAGGCTCCTGGGGGCGCTCGCGTCAATGAACGGGAACGGGGTGCTCGTCTCCAGGCTGGCTGAGGACGCGGAGATCGCGGAGATCAGGAGCGCCACCGGGCTGAACGTCTCAAGGCTCGAATCCAAGCTGACGGCCGCGGGGAACCTCGTGGTAGCCAACGACAGGCGGGCCATCGCCTCCCCAGCCCTCGAACCGAGGGCGCTCGCCCAGGTGAAAGACATCCTGGGGACCGAGGTGGAGAGGGTCCCCATACGGGAGTATCACCAGGTGGGGTCCCTCGCGGTAGCCACCAACAGCGGCGCGGCCGTCTATCCAGGGCTCGACGAAGCCGAGGCGGCCCGGCTCGGGGATCTGCTTGGGGTCAGCGCATATCCGACGTCAGTGAACGGGGGGGTCCCCTACGTAGCCTCGGGCCTGGTCGCCAACTCGAGGAACGCGGTGGCAGGGAGCCTGACGACCGGACCGGAGCTTGTGTTTATAACGCGGGCGCTGAACGTTTGAAAATCCTGAGATGAGCCAGCAGCCCTCGGCCGAAGAGGCGGTCAACGAGATCCTCGTGGAGATCAGGGTCCTCGAAGGGACTTACAACGAGCTCACCGCGAGGCAGAACCTTCTCGAGCGGGCGCTCCTAGAGGGACGGGCGGCGCTCGATGCGATAAAGGGGCTCCAGGAAAAGACCTCAGAAGTCCTCACCCAGATAGGGGGAGGGGTGATGCTGAGGGCGGATCCTCCGGCGACCGACAAGGTGCTCGTGCAGGTGGGCGCCAACGTGGTGCTCGAAAAACCCAGGGAGGAGGCGGTGGCCATCCTGGAGGAGAGGAGCCGCGACATCGAGAAGTCCCTCGTGGCCATCGTGACCCAGAGGAACGAGATCGCCCAGAGGCTGAACGCAGACAAGGAAGCACTGAACAGCCTGATGGGCCGAAGCCAGTAGGGGTCCCGTTGTTCGACCGGCTGAAGCAGGCCTTCTCGTCCATAGCCACCGCGGTAAAGGAGAAGGAGCTCAGCGGCGAAGGCCTCGACAAGGCAATATTCGACTTCCAGCTCTCGCTCATCGAGAGCGACGTAGCCCAGGGGGTCGCCGAGGCGCTGACCGCGGAGGTCCAGAAGAGCCTCGCCGGGACCAGGGTCGACCGCTCGGCAGACCTCTCCGAGGTGGTCGGGGAGAGGCTCGCGTCCGCCCTGAAGGCCGCGTTCGAGAAGGCGGGGACGGTGGACCTGGCGGCTAGCGTCAGGGAAAAATCGAAAGGGGGAGAGCCCTACATCATCCTGTTCCTAGGGATAAACGGGACAGGGAAGACCACGTCGGTCGCCAAGCTCGCCAGCTTCCTGAAAAAGAGAGGCCTGTCTGTGGTCTGCGCGGCCGGGGACACACACAGGCCCGGGGCCATAGAGCAGCTCACCGAGCACGCCGACAGGCTGTCGCTCAAGGTGGTATCGCAGCGGTACGGCGCAGACCCGGCGGCGGTCGGAAGGGACGGAGTCCTGTACGCCAGAGCCCACCACGTCGACTGCCTCCTCATAGACACCGCCGGGAGGATGCAGACCAACCAGAACCTGATGGAGGAGATGTCGAAGATCTCCAGGGTCGTCAAGCCAGACTTCCGCATCTTCGTCGCTGACGCCCTGACCGGGAACGACGCGGTGTCCCAGGCCGAGCTCTTCAACCAGCACGTCGGGTTCGACGGGGCCATCCTCACGAAGTCTGACGCCGACGTGCGGGGGGGCGCCGCGCTTTCGATAGTCTACTCCACCGGGAAGCCGGTCATCTTCCTCGGTGTGGGGCAGGGGTACGACGACCTCGTCCCCTTCGACTCGCAGAAGTTCCTCGGCTCGCTGCTGTAGCGCTAGTCTGGCTCTAGGGCGTCCCCCGGGTCTGTCACCTTTCCCGCTCCCCCATCTTCCTCTGCTCCTCCCCTACGAGCTCGGTGAGCGCCTCGAATGCCCTGCTCGCGTCCTTCATCTCGACCAGCATGATCGTGTCCGTGTAGCAGCTGACCGTGTCCTCCACGTTGATGCGCCTCCTGAAGAGCTGGTTGTAGAAGGCGCTGATACATCCGGGGGTCGTCACTATGGCCTCCGGGCTGTGCACCGTTATGGCCGCCTCCCCCTCTCCCTCGTCCAGCACCTCAGCCGCCGCCAGAGACCGCCTGACCCTGGGGTGCAGCTTCTGGTCGAAGATCAGCGTGATGTATGACTGCGACTCCGACACCTGGATGAAGTCCTCCTGGTTCCCCGAGAGCAGGGCGGTGACGGTCTGGAGGGTCCTCCTCGTCCTCTCCACGGAGAGGCGCGAGACGTGGGTCCTGACGTTGACCACGCTCTCGGCGATGACCTTCCCCACTCCGGGAGACGGGACCGAATAGGACCTCCTCAGGCGCTTGAGCGCCGTCGCGACCCCCACCTCGCTGACCCCCTTCGCCTTCTTCCCTGTCCTGGCGGCCACCTTGGGGACCAGGACCCTCGCAAGCGCGCTCAAGTTCACGTAGCCCCTAGCCATGGCGTCCTGTATCGACAGGTCAGAGTCGACCTCTTCCTTGACGGCCCTGGTCACGGAACGGGCGTTGACCAGTTTTGGGTCATGTTTGACCAAAACACGTTTTTCCTGTCCGTAATCTATAAAAATATTGCCTCGGCCCGCGGTGAAAGAAGATTGCGCAGAACCGTCGTCCTTGCTTTCTCAGGTGGGCTTGACACCTCGGTTTCGGTGAAGTGGCTAGGCGAGAAGTATGACGCCGACGTCGTCACCGTGACCCTCGACCTCGGCCAGCGCGACGACCTGAAGGAGGTGGAGAGGCGCTCAAGGCAGATAGGGGCGCGGAACCACTACACCATAGACGCGAAGTCAGAGTTCCTCAAGGATTACGTGTGGCCGTCTGTCATGGCCAACGCCCTCTATGAGGGGAAGTACCCACTCAGCACGGCCCTGGGGCGTCCCCTGATCGGCAAGAAACTGGTGGAGGTGGCCGAGAGGGAAGGAGCCGACGCCGTCGCCCACGGGTGCACAGGGAAGGGGAACGACCAGGTCAGGATCGACGTGACCGTGAGGGCCATGAGCCCGGGCCTCCAGGTTATCGCCCCTGTCCGAGAGTGGAACATGAGCAGGGACGAGGAGATTGCCTACGCACAGAAGCGGGGGCTCCCAGTGAAGCCGTCGAAGTCCATCTACAGCGTCGACCAGAACATCTGGGGGAGGTCCATGGAGAGCGGCCCCCTAGAGAATCCGGCGACAGAGCCACCCGAGGACGCCTTCGAGTGGACCGTCTCCCCGGAGGAAGCGCCCGACGAGCCGGGGTATCTCGACATCGAGTTCCGGGAGGGGGTCCCCGCCAGGGTGAACGGGCGCTCGATGGAGCCGCTCAAGCTGGTGAGCTACCTGAACGAGTTCGCAGGTTCGCACGGCGTGGGGAGGATAGACCACATAGAAGACAGGCTGGTGGGGATAAAATCCCGCGAAGTCTACGAGTGCCCCGCCGCCTCGGTGATCCTTGAAGCCCACAGGGACCTGGAGAAGCTGGTGCTCACCCGCCACGAGCTCGACTTCAAGGCCCAGGTGGAGCGGGAGTGGGCCTGGCTCGTTTACTCGGGGCTCTGGCTCGAGCCCTTGCGCACGGCACTGGACCGGTTCATCTCGGCGACCCAGCACAGGGTCACCGGCTCTGTCAGGGTGAAGCTCTACAAGGGGTCCGCCAGGGTCGTGGGGAGGTCGTCGGAGTACTCGGTCTACGACGTCGGGCTCGCGACCTACGGCCGCGGGTCCAAGTTCGACCAGAAGAGCGCCGTGGGGTTCATCGAGCTGTGGGGGCTCCAGTCGAGGGTCGCCGCGGGATTGAGTTCGCAGGTTGAGGAAGACAGGGAAAATGGACATACGAGGACCAAGGCTAAGGAAGCAAAGTGACGAGGCCCTCAGTTTCACCTCATCTATGGCGGACGACGGACGGATCGCCCGCCGGGTCGTCGAGGTGAACATGGCCCACATGGCAGCGCTCGTGAAGGCGGAGGAGGTCGACCGCCAGGTGGGGGCGAGATGCCTGAAGTTCCTCCTCAGCGCGTCGTCAGAAATCCCACCCGGGACCAAGGCAGAGGACTTCCACCAGCACCTGGAGCAGGACGCGGTAGACGCGCTGGGGGTCGAGACCGCCGGGTTCCTCAACTACGGCAAGAGCAGGAACGACCAGGTCGCCACAGCCATCAGGATGGAGCTCAGAGCGGCTATAGTCGAGCTCGCACGGGCGATCGGCGCCCTGCAGGCGGCTCTGCTCGGGCAGGTCAGGAAGAGCGGCGCCCTGATGCTCCCGGGATACACTCATCTCCAGCGGGCCCAGCCCGTCACCCTCGCCCACCACCTCTTCGCGCACTTCGACGCCTTCCAGAGGGACGCCGAAAGGGCGCTCCAGCTCTACGAGCGGGTGAACCTCTCTCCCATGGGGTCCGCCGCCATGGCCGGGACCTCTGTCAGGATAGACAGGGGCTATGTCGCCCGGCTCCTGGGGTTCCCAGGGCTGGTCGCGAACGCCATGGACGGGGTGTCCTCGAGGGACACGGCGGTCGAGTCCCTCTCGTGCGCCACAATCGCCATGCTCGACGCAAGCCGCCTCGCCGAGGAACTCATCCTCTGGAGCTCGGCCGAGTTCGGACTCGCCGAGCTCTCTGACGCCTATGCCGCTTCGAGCAGCATAATGCCGCAGAAGAAGAACGCCGTCGTGGCAGAGATGGTCAGGGCCAAGGCGGGTTCCGTGATCGGGGACCTGGTCGGAGCCTGCGTCATACTCAAGGCCCTCCCCTATTCGTACAACCTCGACCTGCAGGAGGTCACTCCTCACCTCTGGCGGGCGCTTGACGACGCAACGGCCTCGATGCGCCTCCTTGCCGGGATGGTCGGCACTGCGAAGTTCAGGGAGGCTGTCGCGCGGTCCGCTGCCTCCGGAGGCAACTCCACGGCCGTCGCCCTCGCCAACCATCTGGCGAGCGAACAGGGGCTCTCGTTCCGACAGGCGCACGCCGTGGTCGGTCAGCTAGTCCGGATCTCGGAAGAGACCGGGGAGCCGCTCCAGGAGATCGCCGCGAAACACCTCCCTGAAGTATCCTCGAAGTTCGGAAAGAAGGTCGCCCTAGGCCGGGGAACCATCGACGGCCTTCTGGACCCCGCGAAGTTCCTTGGGCTGATATCGACGGAAGGGGGGTCGAATCCAAGGCAGATCAAGAAGGGGCTGGGGGACCGCGAGCGGGACCTGGCCTCTACCGAGGCATCGGTGGCCCTGCTCAGCTCGTCCCTGAAGGCGTCAGAGAAGAGGCTGCGCGCCGCTGCTTCGGGCATCGCCAGGGAGGTGAAATAGAGAGATTGAACACAAGCTGCACAGAGTGCGGAGCGGAGCTGGCCGTCCCCAACGACGCCATAGTGGGGGAGATCGTCTCCTGCAAGGACTGCTCCACCGAATACGAGGTGGCTGAGATTTCCAACGGCAACGTGCTCCTGAAGCCTGCCGAACAGGTCGGAGAGGACTGGGGAGAGTAAGTGAAGCTAACCATAACCTTCGACAGGCTCAGGTGGGAGGAGAAGGCGCTCAGCGACGCGGCGGAGTCCGCAGGGCTCAACCCTTCGTTGGTGGATGTCAAGGGGCTCGTCTTCGAGATACCGAAGAAGCGCCCTGAGTTCGGAGACGTGGTCCTGCAGCGTTGCATCAGCCACTACCGGTCTTCCCTCCTCACCCGGACCCTCGAAGGGTCGGGGCTGAAGGTGATCAACAGTTTCGACGTGGCCGAGACCTGCAGCAACAAGCTGGCGACGAGTATCGCCCTGGCCAACGCCGGGGTCCCGACCCCGAGGACGCTGCTGGCCTTGACCTCAGAGGCAGCCGAGGCGGCGGCAGAGGAGTTAGGGTACCCTCTGGTCCTCAAGCCGTTCACAGGGAGCTGGGGGCGCATGGTGACCGTGGTGCGCGACAGGGCCACCCTCCAGTCGCTGATCGAGTTCAAGGAGGAGCTGGCGAACCCCGCAGAGCAGCACATGTACTACCTGCAGGAGTACGTGCGAAGGCCTCCGCGGGACATACGCGCCGTGGTCGCCGGAGACTCCATAGTCGCCTGCGTCCACAGGATCGCCCCCAGGGGGGAGTGGAGGACCAACGTGGCGCGAGGGGCCGTGTCGAAGTCGTTCAAGCCTGACGGAGAGCTGAAGGAGATCATACTCAAAGCCGCGGAGGCGGTGGGGGGCGGCATCCTCGGCGTGGACGCCATGGAGCCGGAGTCCGGGTACCTCGTCCACGAGGTGAACAACACCGTAGAGTTCAAGGGGGCCCAGTCAGCGGTGGACGCCGACATCCCCGCCCAGCTCGTAAAGTACGCAGCCGAGTCAGCGAGGAGATAGCATGGTCAGGGTGGGGATCCTAGGCGCTTCCGGCTACATCGGAGGGGAGCTGCTGCGGCTCCTCCTTCAGCACCCGGACGCCGAGGTCACGGCGGCCACCTCGAGGAGACACGCCGGGGAGTATGTCTTCAGGGTCCACCCGAACCTGAGGGGGGTGACCGAGCTGAAGTTCTCCCCCGATGACGCTTCCAAGGTCGTCGAGAGTTCCGACGTGGTCTTCGCCGCCCTACCTCACGGCGAGTCCGTCAAGGCCGTCCCCCGGATAGCAGACGCGGGGCTCAGGGTCGTCGACCTGAGCGCCGACTTCCGGCTCGGCGACAAGGGGCAATACCCCGTGTGGTACGGCTACGAGCACCCCAGGCCGGACCTCCTCGAGAAGTTCGTCCTCTCGGTCCCGGAGATAAACCGCGACCAGGTCAGGGGCGCGCGCCTCGTCTCGTCCCCCGGTTGCATGGCCATCACGGCCATCCTGGCCCTCGCCCCTCTCTTCAGGGAGAGGTCCTTTGGGGTAGACAGGGACCACGTCGTGGTGGACGCCAAGGTGGGCTCGTCTGGGGCGGGGGGGAAGCCCTCCCTCGCCACGCACTTCTCTGAGAGGTACAGCGTGGTGCGTCCCTACAAGCCCGCGGGGCACAGGCACTCGGCCGAGGTCGAGCAGGTCCTCGCTGCCATGGCTGGAGAGCGGGTCAAGGTCTCCATGTCCGCCCACGCCGTGAACATGGTCAGGGGGATACTCGTCACCTCCCACGTCTTCACGGCAGGTCCGGTCAAGGCCCTGGACGTGTGGAAGGCATACCGGTCCATGTACGCGGGGAGCTACTTCGTCCGCCTCGTGAGGGACAAGCAGGGCCCATTCAAGCTCCCGGACCCCAAGCTCGTGGTGGGGTCTAACTTCTGTGACGTAGGGTTCGAGATCGAGGAGAGGACGGGCCGGCTCGTCGCGCTCTCTGCGACGGACAACCTCGTCAAGGGGGCGGCGGGAAACGCCGTCCAGTCGATGAACCTGATGCTGGGACATGACGAGAAGGAGGGGCTTACGATGGCGCCCCTGCACCCGGTGTAGCGCGTTGAGGGTCGTGGTGAAGATAGGAGGGAGCCTGATGAAGAAGGAGCCGCCCGCTGGCTTGATCCAGGACTTCGCGCGGCTCGCCCCTGAACACCAGCTCATCCTGGTCCACGGCGGGGGAGACGTCGTGACGGACTACGCCACCCGCCTGGGGAAGGAGCAGCGTTTCGTCGTTTCTCCGGAAGGGGTCAGGAGCAGGTACACCGACAAGGACACTGCGGAGATCTACCAGATGGTCATGTCCGGGCTGCTCGCCAAGAGGCTGGTGCAGGCTCTCGGTCGGGAAGGGCTCAGAGGGGTTTCTATCTCGGGGAGCGACGGCGGGCTCCTCCAGGGGAAGAGGAAGTCGAAGCTCGTGGTGGTGGACGAAAGGGGGAGGAAGGTCGCCATAGAGGGAGGGTACACGGGCAAGGTCCAGGAGGTCGACCCGACCCTCCTGAACGTGTTCCTAGAGAAGGGGTACGTCCCCGTCATATCCCCGGTCGCCAGGGGAGAAGCAGGAGAGCCCCTCAACATCGACGGGGACAGGGCAGCGTCGTCCGTCGCGGCAGGGACGGGCGCAGATGCAGTGATCTTCGCCACCAACGTCGACGGCCTGATGCTCGACGGCCGGCTCGCGGAGCGCGTTTCGGCGGCCGAAGCCTCTTCCAGGCTCTCCGCCGTGGGCTACGGGATGCAAAAGAAGGTCATGGCCGCCGTAGAGGCCGTGGAAGGCGGAGTGGACGAGGCGATAATCTGCTCGGGGGTGCGGGAGTCTCCCCTGTCTCGCGCCCTGGCGCACGAGGGGTGCACGGTGATAACGCCATGACCGGACGGACCGAAAGCATAGAAGACTCGCTCGAGGTCCGCGCCTTCAACAAGTTCCCCATAGCCATAGTCAGGGGAAAGGGGTCTGTCGTCTGGGACTCCGCGGGGACGGAGTACATCGACTTCATGAGCGGCATAGGGGTGGCCCTCGTGGGGCACTGCAACGACTCGGTCCTGGCAGCCATCAGGGACCAGTCCGAGAGGCTGATCACCTGCCACGGCTCGTATTACAACGACGCCAGGGCCGACTTTGTCGAGCGCCTCGTGAGGTGCGCGCCGCGGGGGCTGGAGAGAGCCCTGCTGACCAACACGGGCACCGAGTCCGTGGAGGCGGCCATCAAGCTGGCGAGGCGCAAGACAGCGAGGAAGAAGGTCGTCTCGATGAAGGGGGGGTTCCACGGGAAGACGCTGGGGGCGCTCTCTGCCACCTGGAACAGGAAGTACAGGGACCCGTTCGGGCCCCTCCTCGGCGGGTTCGAGTTCGCGGAGTACGGAGACCCGCAGTCGTTGGACTCGGTGGTCGACGGGGACACGGCCGCTGTCCTGGCCGAGCCGATTCAGGGGGAGAGCGGGGTCATAATCCCCCCAGCGGACTACTTCAGACAGGTGAGGGAGGTCTGTGACCGGAAGGGGGCGCTCCTCATCTTCGACGAGATCCAGTCGGGACTGGGAAGGACCGGGAGGATGTGGGCTTCGGAGCACTGGGGGGTGGTCCCGGACATGATGACCGTCTCCAAGGGCCTCGGGGGAGGCCTCCCGATCGGGGCGGCCCTGGCCACTCCTGAGGTCGCGGAGAGCCTGAAAGGGGGGGAGCACACAAGCACCTTCGCAGGGAATCCCCTGTCCTGCGCCGCCGGGTCGGCGACCCTGGATTTCATAGCGAAGAACGACCTCCCGGGGCAGGCAAGGGAGAAGGGGGAGTACATGAAAGCCGCCCTCTCGAAAATCGCTTCTGGCCACAGGCTGGCCAGAGAGGTTCGCGGGCTGGGACTCATGTTGGCCCTGCAGTCTAGGGTGGACATCCACTCTCAGCTCCTCTCGGCACAGTCGAAGGGGCTCATCACCGCATACTCCGGGAGGGACACCTTCAGGTTCCTTCCAGCCCTCACCATCGATCGTGATCAGATCGCGAGGGGCCTGGAGATGCTCGAGGGTGCGATAGGTGAAGAGGAAGCCGCAAGGGTCTGACGGGTCCCGCGAGGAGGCGGTCGAACTCCTCCTGGGGGCGTTGAAGATCTACTCTCCCACGGGAGAGGAGGCGGGGCTGGGGGCTTATCTCGCCGAAAACATGGCCCGGATGGGGTACACGAACGTGCGGACCGACAGGGCAGGGAACGTCCTCGGGGAAGTGGGGAAAGGGAAGACCCGGCTCCTCCTCTGCGGTCACATGGACACGGTCCCCGGCAAGCTCCCGGTCCGCAGGACGAAGGACGAGGTCTTCGGGAGGGGGGCCGCTGACGCAAAGTCCCCGCTCTGCGCGCTACTCCTCGCGGGGGCGAAGGCCGCAGACAGCGGCGTGAAGGTGACATTCGCCGGGGTCACAGAGGAGGAAGGAGACGGCGCGGGGGTCGAGAGTCTGGCCGGTGGCGGGGCAAAATATGACTACGCGGTCTTCGGCGAGCCGAGCGGAGCCGACAGGATCGCCATCGGAGCCAGAGGGAGGATGAGCCTGAAGGTGGAGGTGATGACCTCCGGGGGGCACGCGTCCTCTCCGTGGGCCCACCTGAGCGCCTTCGACGCCTTCACCGCGGTCCTCGCCAAGCTCCGCAGCTACGAGAGCTCGAAGCAGGTGGACGGCGACCACTTCAGGTCGGTCTCCATATCGCCTACCATTGTGAGCGCGGGGACTTACCAGAACGTGATACCTTGCCTCTGTGAAGCGACCCTCGACCTCCGCCTTCCGCCGTCGCTCCCGTCTTCCCAGGCGGTCAGAGAGATACGTTCTGTCGTCGAGGGGTCCGCGGACGGCGCGAAGGTAGTCCTCACCCCCGGCCCTCCCACGGAAGCCTACGAAGCGGACCCTGGCTCCACGCTGGTCAGGGCGTTCCAGAGGGCCATCATCGTCAGGCTGAAAGCGAAGCCGGTCCTGGTACGGAAGACGGGGACCGGGGACATGAACACCTTCGCCCAGAAGCGGTCCGTGGGGTGCCTGACCTACGGTCCAGGTCCGTCAAGCTCCAGCCACACCGATTTCGAGTTC
Organism: archaeon; assembly: GCA_021796515.1. Lineage (GTDB taxonomy): Archaea > Thermoproteota > Nitrososphaeria > Nitrososphaerales > Gagatemarchaeaceae > UBA183. The sequence continues at coordinate 12,805 of JAKACC010000023.1, forward strand.
GTCCGCATCAGAGACTACCTCGACAGCATAGAGGTAGCGAAAGAGGCCATAGGGCAGCTCGCGGCGCTGAGCCCGGGCTGAGCGTCAGACTCTGATCTCTTCGAGGCCGAACTGCCTGACCAGGCCGACTACCTTCTCCTTCTGCGGCCCCAGCCCCTTCCAGTCGAGGACAGCGTACCTGACGGGAGCGGTGGACCTTTGGAGCATCTGTCCCACCGTCTTCTCGTCGAGATGCCCGAGTGCGTATTTGGGGGCGACATAGGCGAGTGCTATCTCCTCCTCTATCAGAATCCTGGTGAACTTCTCCGAGTAGTGCGTCCCCCCGAAGGCTACCCCCACCCTGGACCAAATCTGCCGGTCGGTGAGGCTCTCCACGAGCGCGCTGGCCACGACCCCGGCCGCCCTCGTGTCCCCCCAGTACCTCTCCGAGGAGCCGAGCTCCACGAACAGCACAGGCTTCTGCAGCGAGGTGGGCCCATGGTGGGTCGCCTCGAGGGTGATCTCGTACCCCTTCACGTCTTCCCGGCGCTTCCAGAGCGCGGCGAGGTAGTTCTTCAGCAGGGACGGGTCGGACCTCCCGAGCTCCCTCCCGGCCCCCCCGAACCTCGCCTCTGATGTGAAGTTCCCCGTGGTGTGAGCTGTAAGGGAAGCGATCCCCGACTCGGCGCTGTGCCTCGACAGGAAGATGTACGCCTGGGGGTTGAAGTACTCGTCCAGGTCAGGGGGTTCAACGATAGTCCCCTCGAACTGCGCGAGGAGAAGGGAGCCCTTCTGGTACACCGTCTTCCCCAGCAGGTTGACGCCGGTGGACGCGAACCCCTCCGACCCGACTAGGGCCGAAGCGAGGGTCCTGGAAGCGAGGTCTGTGGTGGAGGAGATGATGACGGTAGCAGGCTCTCCCTGAGGGGTCAACGCGTCCCGCCAGACGGGCGATGATTATAACACTGGGGCGTCCGCGCTCGCTTCAAGAAAAGCCTGGCACGAGACGCTGGCCGAACGAAAGGGAACCCCTGCAGGGCATGACGGCAGCCGTCTGTATGAATCCGACACTAAGCATATAAGCTGACTAGGAGCGCGGTCCCGCTGAAATGGGGTTCCGCGATTTCTTCAGGTCGTCGGCGGCCATCTTCAGGCTGGCCCACAAGAGCGACAGGGACGAGTTCACCCTCTACCTCAAACTCGTTTCGCTCGGCGTAGTCGTGGTCGGGACAATAGGCTTCATCGTCAAGCTGGTAGGCAGCATCTTCCTCGGCTGAAGAGCCGTCCTAGGTGTAGGAAACGTCCGATCGCATGTAGGCCCTCACCGCGATGAACAGGGCCGCCGCCGTGAGGACCGACAGCCCCACTAGCTGGTAGACGTCTCCCATCCCCACTGCTCCATTGTAGCCGTCCCTGACCACGTTGACCACATACGTGAGCGGGTTCACCATGAAAAGCGCCCGTATTGGAATCGGGAGCCCCGAGCTGAGCGGATAGAAGACGGGGCTGGCGAAGTTCACAACGAATATGACGAGCACCTGGATGCTGTTGTAGGCGTTGTTCGACTTCACAAGCGCCGAGATCAGAAGCATGAGGGACCCGAAGAAGATCGATCCGATCAGGAGCGCGACCGCGGCGGCCAGCGCCCCAAGCGCCGAGATCGAGGTCACCCCCGTCAGAAGGTACGACCCCACGAGCATCACCATCGCGCCCGCGAGGCCGAACATCACGGTGGTGAACATTATCCCCAGCAGGTACTGGAGCCGTGTGAAGGGCCCCACGAGCAGCTGCGCGAGCATCCCCCACCTTCTGTCCGCCCAGAGCATGCTCCCTCCAACGGTCCCCGCCATGATGGTCTGGAACGACATGATCCCAGGCGTGAGGAAGATGATGTACGAGTTCGGCGCGCTCCCCGCGGACGCGAAGGACTGGAACCCGAACCCGAAGAACACCAGGTACAGGGCGGGAAGACCTACCAGGAAGATGAGCGTCCCAACGTCGGTGTTCACCTTGACGTTCCTGTATACGAGCCTGGCCAGGTTCGGGAGCTCCATCAGTTGTTCCCTTCCTTCGAGACCGAGTCGATGAAGACATCCTCCAGAGTGTCCTTTCTCACGTTGAGCCACTCTATCTGTGAGTCCGTCTCCCTCGCCACCGCCAGTATGGTGGCGAGCGCGTCCTTGGGGCTGTCAGAGAGTATCACCGCCGACCCTTCCCCGCGCTTGACGGAGCCGCGGCCGCCGAGGGCTTCGGCGAGGCGCGGGTAGAACCTCTCCGCGCCGGAGCTTTCCACCGTGACTTCGATCGCTCTCTTGCCCCTGTAGAGGTTCTTCAGGTTGTCCACGGTATCCATCACCAGGATCTTGCCCTCGTCTATGACCGCGACGCGATCACAGAGGTAGTCCGCCTCCTCGAGGTTGTGGGTCGTGAACACCACGGTCAACCCCCTGCCGACCTCAGCCTTCACGAAATCTAGGAGCTGCCTCCTCATGATCACGTCGAGACCGACGGTAGGCTCGTCGAGGAAGAGGACGTCCACGTCGTGAATCAGCTCCCGGGCCACCTGCACCCTCCGCTTCTGGCCTCCGGAGAGGTCGAAGGCCCGCTTCTTCCTGATCTCGTCCAGGCCGAACTTCTTCAGGAGCTCTTCCCTGCGCTTCGCCCTCTCCGCCGCAGGGACCCCCCAGAGTACCCCGTAGACGTCGAAGTTCCCCTGGACGGTGGTGAAGTCGAACGACTCGTCCTGCTGCACGACTCCTATCCTCTTTCTTATGCTGGTGCCGTCCTTCGACGGGTCCATCCCGAGGATCGACACCGAGCCCTCCGACGCCCTGATCAGGGTCGTAAGGATCTTGATGAGCGTAGACTTACCCGCCCCGTTCTTCCCCAGCAGGCCGAAGACCTCCCCTTTCCTTACCTCGAAGTCGACCCCTTTCAGGGCATACTTTTTCCCGTCGTAGGTGTGCTTCAGACCGTTGACCTTGATGACCGGGTCTGGAGCCGCACCTGCATGAGAAGCTGGGAACAACTTAGAAACGCACCCCTCTCAGGTTTTATAAATATCCGGCGCACCTAAAGTGATGTGACGAAAGGCGGGGCCGCATTTCTTCCACGGCGGGCCATAAGGTTATTAGCCTAACCGAACTCGGCCTTTTTCGCCGTGGCCGTTATCAGCGATCAAGAGAGAAGCAGTTCCATATTCCCGGTCAAGACCACCGGAGGTCAGGAAAGGACGGTCGCCACCTTCGTGGCCAACAGGGCGGTCCAGAAGGGGAAGCCGATCTATTCGGTCCTGGCCCTGGACACCTGGAAGGGATACGTCCTCTTCGAGGCGCCGAACAGCCAGGTGGTGGACGAGAGTATCCAGGGGTTCAAGCACGTACGGAGCAAGATCCCGGGGATGATGCAGTATTCTGACATCGAGAAGTTCCTGGTGACGAAGTCCATGGTCGCCGAGCTCAACGTCGAAGACACCATAGAGATTGTCGCCGGACCCTTCAAGGGGATGCGCGCTAAGATCTCGAGGGTGGAGAAAGAGAAGCAGGAGATCACAGTCTCGCTGCTGGACACCGCTTTCAGCATGCCCATCACCATAGATGCCGGTTATGCCAAACTGGTGGGGAGGGCGAAGACGGATGTCCCACAGGCCCAGTCCTGAGTGAGAGCACGATGGGAGAGAAGCAGGTCATCAACGTACTGGTTACAGGCGGGGAAGCGAGCGCAGGTCCTCCGCTTGGCCCGGCACTCGGTCCTCTGGGCGTGAACGTCCTCGGCATCGTGAACGAGATCAACAAGCAGACGGGGGACTTCAAGGGGATGAGGGTCCCCGTGAAGGTCGAGGTGGACAAGGAGACCAAGAAGTTCGTCATCTCGGTGGGGACGCCCACGACCTCGGCGCTGGTGGCTAAGGAATCTGGTATCCCGAAGGGGTCTTCCAAGCCGAACGTGGACTTCGTGGGAGACCTGACCATGGACAAGGTGATAGCCATCGCCAAGAACAAGATGGCGGGGTCCTATGCGGCCTCGGTCCGGTCGGCGGTGAAGGAGGTCGTGGGGAGCTGCGTCAGCATGGGCGTCAAGGTCGAAGGAAAGGACGCTAGGGAGTCTATGAAAGAGATAGACGAAGGCAAGTGGGACGCAAAGTTTCAGTGACCCGCTCCCTTCTTTCAGCCTGATGCTTCTAGCAATGGAGGACGTGATTGCCCGGACTTCCTGCTTTCCGGGCGACAAGCTGCTCTGAGCCTCGCGCTTTCCTCGGCGTACCGTTTTGGCGCGCACGGTTTTAAATAGGCCTCGGCGGGCCGGTGAAAAGAAACTGTGAAGTGGTATGCTTTCGAACCAGCAGCTCGCAGACCTGGTCAAGAGGGGTAAGGGCCAGTCCAAGGAGACGAAATTCACCCAGTCTGTCGAAGTGATGATTAGCCTCAAGGAAGTCGACCCCAAGAAGACCGATCTCAACATCAACGAGATAGTCTACCTCCCTCATCCCACGTCCAAGCAGTCGAAGGTATGTTTCATCGGATCCGGGGACCTCGCGGTAAGAGCGAAGAACGCGAAGGCTAACCTTGTCTTGGACCCGGCACAGCTCGAGAGCTACGGCGGGAGCAAGAGGGAAGCAAAGAAGCTGGCACGCGCCTACGACTTCTTCCTTGCAGACACGGCGCTCATGCCAAGGGTGGGTAAGGTCCTGGGGACCGCTCTCGGTCCGAAGGGGAAGATACCTTCTCCCGTCCCTCCCAACTCGCCAATCGAGGCGATGGTCAACAGGATGAGGACGGCGGTTAGGGTGAGGAGCAGGGGGTCTCTGGGGGTCATGTCGAAGGTCGGTGACAGCAACCTGACGGAGCCGGAGCTGGCGGAGAACATCGTGGCCGTGGTGAACGCCGTCACGAAGAAGCTCCCCAACGGCGACAGGAACATCAGGACGATCATGGTCAAGACGACGATGGGGAAGCCGGCGAAGCAGGCGGTGGAGTAGATGAGCGAGACGGTCCAGGTCCACAAGCACGCCCCCGAGAAGGTGGAGACCATCGAACGGGTTTCGAAGCTGGCGAAGAAGTACCCTGTCCTCGCGATCACAAACCTCTCCAAGGTGAGGGCGAGCCAGCTCATGGCTGTGCGCAAAGCACTGAGAGGGCACGCCGAGGTCTTCGTGGTGAAGAACACGCTCGCCATCCTGGGGCTCCAGAAGGCGGGCATCGAGAACGCGGACCAGCTGCTCTCCCACCTCGCCGGTCAGAACGCGCTGATTTTCTCCACATATGACCCCTTCAAGCTCTTCCTCACCCTCGACAAGAACAAGGTCTATCTGCCGGCAAGGGCCGGGGACAAGGCCCCTGACGACATAGTCGTCCCGGCCGGAAACACGAGCCTCCCGGCGGGCCCGGTCCTGAGCGAGTTCAGGGAAGCAGGCATCCAGACCAAGATCGAAGGGGGGAGCATCTGGGTCAACAAGGACTCCGTCGCCGTAAAGAAAGGGGGGGAGATCACCCCGAAGCTGGCGAGCCTCCTCTCGAAGCTCAACATCAAGCCCATCCGCGCGGGGCTCGCCATCGCGCTAGCATACGAGAACGGGCTCATCTACGCGGGCGACCTGGTCGCGATAGACCTGGAGGAGTACAGGCGGAGCCTAGTGGATGCCTACATGTCGTCGCGGGGGCTGGCCATCGTCATAGGATACGTGACCAAGGAGACCGCACCGGATATCCTGGCGAAGGCATACAGGGAAGCGATGAGCGCCTCCATCGAGGCAGGGATTCTCGACGGGGAGACAGCCCCTATGATATTCGCGAAGGCAGAGGCAGAAGCTGCCGCGCTCGAAGCGAAAGCCAGAGAGAAAGGCCTGCAGTAGACGTAGTCCGTCTCAGAGCATTCACAGCAGCTTAGACAGGCGTCTTGTCTTTAGCGATCATGCAGCGGCTACGCTAGCTAGCACGACATCGGAAGAGATCCTGCAGATAGGCTTGAGCTTCTAGCCGAAGAGCGAAGCGAGACCCTGTAGGGCCTCTTCCTCTTTCTTCTCCTCTTCCTTCGGCTTCTCTTCAGCCTTGGCCGCCGGAGCGCCCGGTGCTGCCACTGCCGCCGGAGCGGCCGCCATGGTGGCTGCGTTCTTCAGCGCCTCGTCGATGTTGACCTCGCCGAGGGCAGAAGCAAGCGCCTTGATCTTCACTTCGTCCGGGGCCACACCAGTGGCCTTCACTACGCTGGTCAGGTTCTCCTCGTTGACCGGCTTCCCCAGCTTGTGCAGCAGGAGGGCCGCGTAAACGTACTCCATCTTGATTCGAGAACAGCCGACCTGCGTTCCGTATTTAAGAGTTTGACGCGGAAGAGTCGCCCACGCCCTTTCTCGGCGTCACGTCCGGCGACATCTCCAGACTCCGCGACAGCTACGAGCGTCCCTCCTCGGCAGGCTCCCCCAGTGGATCCCAGGGAGCATGAGACGGAGGCGGCTGCTGCGTTCGCCGACGGCTGCTCCGGAATCATTTGGGGCGCGTTCCCAAGTTTATCTACTTCAGGGGGCGGACTCCAGAAATGCAGAGAAACAGCGAGATTGAACGATAAGAAGCAGGCGCTGAAGGCAAAGTTCTCCTCCGACTACAAGAAGTACTACTATGTCGACCTCTTCAGGAGAGAGGGGTTCGTACGGAAGAAGTGCGAGAACTGCGGGAAGTTCTTCTGGACTCTCAAGCCCGAAAGGAAGCGCTGTGACGACCAGCCCTGCTCCCTGTACTCGTTCATCGGAGACCCGCCCACTTCCAAGAAGCTCGGCTACGTCGAAGCCTGGAAGGCCGTCGAGTCCTTCTTCGCCAGGAACGGCCACACCATAGTGAAGCGCTACCCCGTGGTGAGCCGGTGGCGGCCGGACCTCTACTTCACGGTCGCTTCGATAATCGACTTCCAGAGGATCGAAGGGGGGAAAGTGACCTTCTCCCTCCCTGCCAACCCGCTTGTGGTCCCTCAGATGTGCCTGAGGTTCAACGACGTCCCGATAGTGGGGCTCAGCGGGAGGCACGGGACCTCGTTCTGCATGATAGGCCAGACGGCCATCGCCAACCGGGAGGGCTACTGGAAGGACAGGACCATCGACCTCGACTTCGCCCTGCTTACGAAGACGTTCGGCATCCCCAAGGAAGAGATCTCCTTCAACGAGCAGGTCTGGCTGGGGTACGGCGCGTTCGGGTACTCCCTGGAATACCAGGTCCGCGGCCTGGAGACAGGGAATGCCGTCTTCACCGCCTTCGAAGGGAGCCCCGGGAAGTACGTCCCTCTGAAGGAGCCCGTCGTGGACATGGGGGCGGGGCTCGAGCGGTTCACCTGGCTAACCCAGGGGACCCCCACCGCCTACGACTCGTACATGTCGCCGATCCTCAGGAGGATGACGGAGGACAACCGCGTCGACTACGACGCAGAGCTGTTCCAGAGATACTCACCCCTGGCAGGCGAGATCAACCTGGACGACTACCGCAACCTGGACGAAGCGAGGTCAAAGATCGCGAAGGCCCTCGGGGTGGAGGCGTCGACCCTGTCAAAGCAATTCGGCGCGCTGGAGGCCATGTACGCCATCGCAGACCACACCAGGACCCTCCTCTTCGCCGTGGCAGACGGCATGCTCCCGAGCAACTCTGGGGGCGGCTACAATCTGAGGATGATCTACAGGAGGGCGAGGAACTTCATCGACTACTACAAGTTCAAGCTCCAGGTCACCGACCTGATCGACTGGCACATCGCCCAGCTCAAGGGGATGTACCCCGAGCTCGCGGAGCACGG
>JAKACC010000098.1 GCA_021796515.1 archaeon
AAGACGTTCAGGCACACAGTCCAGAGCGACGGCATCGCGATAGAGACCACGGCAAGGATCGGCTGACCGGAGAGCAGGCACAAACCGTAGGACCCCCCGGAAGGATGCTGGACGGCCTCAAATGGGCTGAGGCGCTCCGTCCTCTCACTCGCATCGGCGGGACCAAGCCTCCCCGGTGCCAACTTTGCACCGCTTGCCCGGAGAGGTCCGATGCCTGACGGACAGGATGCGCGTTGCTACGCCTTCGAGTCCGCCTGGTACTCGTCCTCGGGGGTCGGCTTGCGCCTCCGCAGGGTCGTTCGGACGATGACGTACCCGGCTGCGGCGACTATGACCGCGGCCAGCACCGGTATGTAGAGCCAGATGTCGACCCCCGCCAGGACAGGCGCGGAGCCCGTCGTCGAGGAGGTCTGCTGCGTCACCACTATCGTGGCGGACCCGGAGAGCGCGCCGAGCAGGCTGCTCGTGGACGAGGCCGTGACCGTCACCGGGCCTGGCTGCGAGGGGATGAAATTGACAGTGGCCTGGCCCCCTTCTCCCAGGGAGACTTGCCCCGACGGGACCAGGGTCCCCTGGCTCGCTGAAACGAAGGCGGTGAGGCCGGGGAAGGGCATCCCCAGGACGGTCACAGACACGGTCACAGTCCCGGTCTCGAAGAGCGTCAGGTACGGCGGGTCTGCCGTCACCGAAAAGGCCACCGGCACCGAAGCCATCGAGAGCCGCGCCGACCCCGTGGCCAGCCTCGGAGCGAGCGCGGTCAGGGTGGCACTTCCAGCCCCTTCGACCTGAAACTCTCCATACGCCAGGTCTGAGCCAGGGGCGATTGTCCCGGAGAGGGTCCCCGGCAACAGGCTTGAATTCGAGCTGGTGATCACGAACCCCGTCCCGCCCTGGGACACAGCGGGGTTCCCGCCGGCGCCCACCGCCTGGACGGCGTAGGCCTCGTCCTCTCCGGTGAGGGAGACGACTGACGAGGGCGGCCCGAGGAAGAGCTTGAGCGCCGTGGCTTCTGGGGCGAGAGGCACGGTGTCGATGCGGACGGAGCTTGACGCGAGCCCCGCCGACGAGGCTGCGAAGACGGTCGAGCCGGCCGCCGAGGTGGTGGTCACGGGGACCTGCACGAAGGCCTGGCCTGCGAGGAGCGTGACGGAGGCTGGCGCAGCCGCCACCGTCGCATTGGAAGAAGAAAGATAGACGGTGAGGTTCGAAAACGACAGAGTGGGGGCCCCGGACCCGTCGACCAGAGAGACCACTACTGCCTCGTGCGCCGCCGAGTCGGCTGGGAGGGTCGGGGGGATGGCGGTCACGAGCAGCCCTGCAGGGGACCTCGCTGGCGCGGCGGCGACAGGGGCCGCAGACGCCAGCAGCGTCAGCCCGAGCATGACGGCGGCGGCCAGCGCGACCGGGACCGCTTTCACGGTTCCGACGCCTTGCACCGCTTATAAAACGAGATAGTTGTCCGCAGGAATGTTACTCTTCAGTTGAACGTCCTCGCCTTCGGTCCCTTCGATGTCTCGATCTACGTCTCCCTGGCCCTCCTCTTCGGCATCGCGGCCCAGTTCAGGGCCATGGATGGCTACTCCTTCCTCAGGAACGTCCTTTCGCACGTCGAGCCGAGGATAGGCATACTCTACGCGGTATCCCTGGTCACCCTGGTGGTCTCTCCGTTCATCCTCAACGACGTCCTCGTCCTCATACTGACCCCGGCCCTGATACGCTATGCGAAGCAGTACGGGCTCGACCCTGCCCCGCTGGTCGTCGCAGAGGTCACCTTCACGAACATCGCCAGCTCCCTCACCCCCATCGGTAACCCTCAGAACATCATCCTCTGGGCATCGTCAGGCATCAGCTTCCACCGCTTCGTCGGCGGGACATGGGAGTTCGTCCTCGCGTCAGCCGCGGTGGCGGCCGCCGCCCTCGCCCCTCTTGCCTGGCGCTTGGGGGGCCCGAGAGATGCGACGGCCAGGCTGAAGTCGGCAGCCCCTGCGGCGTACCTCCTCTTCGTGACCGCGGTGGTCCTGGCTGCCGAGGTCTTCCATGCCCCCGACTACGCGTCCCTTGGGGTGGGATTCCTGGGTGGCTTTGCCATCAACCGCCGGACGCTCGGCTCCGTGAAGAAGGAGTTCGACGTCAGGAGCGTCCTGCTGCTGTACGGCTTCATCACGGTGATAGCGGTCGCTGTGCACTTCGTCGCCCCGGAGATCGCGGCTTATGTCGCCCCCGCGGCCGCCGGGAAGGAGCCATACTCCTGGGCGTTCGTCGGGGTCATGTCCAGCCTGATAGGCAACGTCCCGGTCACGCAGCTCCTCGTCAGCACCTCCGGGGTGACCGCGGCAGCCGCGCCGAAGATAGCGGTGGAGACGGGGCTCGCCGGGAACCTCGGGCCCGCAGCATCCTTCGCGAATCTGCTGGCCCTCCAGATGGCGGCCAGGGAGGGGGTCCCCCTCAAGAAGGCGATCGCCCTCCAGATGGTGGTCGGCTTGGTCGCCTACCTCCCCGTGCTGCTCTAGGGCCGCCTTCATGCCTTGACATCGGTCGGACCGGAAGGACCGGCGCCCTTCCCTGCCGCAGGCCAGCGCCTGCGACCGTCCGTTGGATGAGAGGACCCGGCGTCTTCGCTCCTCGGGAGCCTTTTCTCCAGGAGTCCCTGCAAAAATGTACTCTACGTCCATATTTCATCTCCTTTGTGCTTATAATATCCATGTTAGTAAACACATGCGAGAACGACAAACATGTCCATGCAAACTCAAGACTTTCTCGAGGCAGAACGAATCGAAGCAGCCATGCGCATGGCCAGGCCCAACGTTTCGGTCGTCGGGCTGGGCGGTGCGGGCAGCAACATCGTCTCCTGGATCAAGCAGAGGGGGCTCGCCGGCGGGAAGCTGGTAGCAGCGAACACCGACGCGGCGCACCTCAGCATAACCAAGGCCGACCGGCGCATACTCATGGGCGAGAAGCTCACCCACGGGCAGGGCGCTGGCGGGTACCCCGACAGGGGCGCCGACGCCGCCAGGGACTCCCTGAAGGACGTCGCCAAGGAGACCAACGGGTCCAACATCCTCTTCCTGTGCGCGGGCCTCGGAGGCGGGACCGGGACTGGCGCCGCCCAGGTCTTGCAAGCGGCTGCCTGAAATCCGTATCTTCTGTAACATCAAACTATGTTGGCCGAGCCGAAAACGGCCCTGGGATACGACCTGTACAGGAGCTGCCCCCTGAGCTCCTCCGCCGTCGACTCGTACCGCTCCATCTTCCTTTTGCACCCCTCCACCTTCAGCGGGTTGGAGAGCCTCTCCGTCTTCTCCTTCATGTTGCTCGCCTTCTCCCTGCACTGCTCGACCCTGTAGCCGATTCCTTCCTCCTGAGAGGCCATGACAGCGCGTGCCTGGTTGATCGCGGACTGGCACCACCTCGCATTCCACACCCCGTACCTGCTACGGAGTGTCGCCTTGGTCGAGCCGGCGCCACCCCCATCCCTGAGGAGGCTGTAAGCAGTCCTCTCCATGGAGCAGAACGTCCTGCACTTCTCGTCGAGCCTGGCGTCCCTCCCCTCGATGAACGCCCTGACGGTGTACTGCAACGCCGGTCAAATATCCGTGGACCGGATTTAACGACCAATGTGGTACAGAAGATACGGATTTTGGGCAGCTGCTTGCAAGACCCGCGATGCCTGTTATGCTCGCTGTCTCCCGCCTGCGCGCCCTGGCGAAGGGGCCCCAGAAGTCCCTCTCTTCGGCCAGATGGTGGCCTCACTCTCGGTCGCCCCAGCGCGAGAGGTCGACGACCTCGACGCCGAGCCTCGAGGCGTTCCTTCTGATGCATCCGTCGCTGCAGGGAAACGCTTATCTGTGTATGTGCACCCACACCCACAGGCATGGCGACCAAGAA
>JAKACC010000024.1 GCA_021796515.1 archaeon
CGGCCGGGGTGACCGAGGTCACCATCCGGAACAGGTACAAGGGTCTCAGGTCCGCGCTAGGGATCTAGCCGAGCCCTCCGAGTGCAGACTTTCAACGCGAGAGATCGGTCGCTGGACTACCGCCTGGCACATGGACGGACCAACGAGCCTGGACTGCTTTCGAGGCGATAAATTCTTCCTCCAGCTGAGGAGGCAGGATGCACGAAAAGGGAACTTGCGAAGGGGGCTCGGGTCAGCGCTCGGCGCCTGCTCCGAATCCTTTTTAATTTCAGGGCGTCAATCACAACAAAATTGCGCCTGCCATCGGGAGAGCGGCCACCGTCTCTTGTTGCGAAGGAGGTCTCAGCGGCATCCGCCGCGCTGATAGCCTTCCTCTTGGCCGCCGCCCTGCTGCTCGGCGCTTCCTCCCCCGCCTCAAGCGCCCAGGGGACGTCGTATACTTGCTACGAAGGCGAATGCAACGCAACCCTCTTGGGGACATATATCATAAGCTCGTCGTACTACTTCTCGATCCAGGGCACCATCACCTTCTCCGCGACTCTGGTCCCCGGGGAGCCGGATGTAACAACTGCGACCATGTCGGAGACCGTCACCTTGGTCGGTGGAAGTCCAGGAGGGACGGGCGTAGTCTGCGGCGGGGACAGCTTCAATGATCAGATTCAGCTCAACCTGACCCTGTCTTTGGAGACCTCGCTCGCATATCAGAGCGGGTCGGGGTCGATATCTGGCAGCGCGGTCGCGGGGAGCGGCTATCCAAGCGCCGTCTCCTCTCCGATGTATTCATACCTGACCGGGTGCCCCCAGGGCGAGGTCAGCACCCCCTACTACTCCGTCCTTGGCGGCGGAACCTGGCAGCTCACAGGCGGACTCTATTCCGGTCAGTTGTCTTTCTATGCCAATTCGCCGCCGTTCGTGAGTCCCAACTCGGTAGCTTCTTACGATTCAAACTACCTGACCTTCTCCGGTGGAGGGTTCCTCGCGGTCCCGGGCCCGTGCGACACCTTCACAGTAGCAGGCCTCAAGGGCGCCACCGTTTCGGTGAGCAGCGGAGGGGCGACGAAGCCGGCGACGGTCGGCGCCACCATGGAACCCGGAGACACGATCACCACCGGCGACGCGAGCTATGCCACAATCTCGACGCAGGGGTGCGGGTCATACATCCAGATGGGTCCAGACTCCGCTCTGGCCTTCCAGGGGATTGGGTCCGGTAACTTGTCGGTCTGGTCACTGTTCTCGGGAATCCTGCACGGCCTCTTCTACACCCCGGTCGACGTCGGGACTCCGGCCGCCGTGATGACCGTCAGGGGGACTGAGTTCGCGATATCCGTGTCCCCCGGAAACGCCACGGATGTGATAGCAATCCAGGATGCGGTATCGGTCCAAGACACCGCTGGCGGGGCCAACGTCACTCTCTCCACCGGCCAGCAGGTAGAAGTGAACGGCACGTCAGGCCCGATGAGCCAGGCCGCCCTCCAGGCGGCTGTGACGACCTTCATCCCCTCGTCGAGCAACGAGTGGTGGTCTTCCGCGCCGATGCCTTCGGCCGCTTCGAGCACGTCCACCACCTCCTCTTCAGCTGGGAGCCAGACTTCGCACGCCACCCCGCCAAGCAGCACGGCAGGGCCAGAGACCCAGACGACATCCCGGGGGTCAGCCGCCCCCAACGGGGTGCCGGAATTCACATATTCGACGCTGGCCCTGGCGGCGCTGACGGGTCTGGTCGCGGTCTCGTACCTCTTCGCCAGGCGGCTAGCTCCCTTGGGAGAGCGGGGAGGGACTCATTAGCCCATCCTCACCAGCGTTGGCCCTTCCCTGTCACTCCTCTCTTATCAGGCGCTCCCTTCGCATCTGGGCGACTTTCTCCCTTGGATAGAGGGCAGGGAAGTTCGTCGAAAGCATGTCGGCGTACCTCTCCGTCTCCTGGTCGTTCATGAACTGGAACATGTACCTCCCGGAGTAGGGCTCGTAGGGGCCTTCCCGCCGCATGAATTCGATGTGGATCAGCGGGTCTCCGCACGAGATCGTAATCGGGGTCCTCTCGTTGCTGAGGTTCACAAGCTCCAGGGCGAGCCTCCCCACGAACCCGCTGTGCACCTTCACGGAGTTGAGGAACGAGAGCCCGAGCCTCCCGAACTTGCTCTTCGAAGTCAGGTGCGCCACCGTGTCCGGCGGGGTGAACACTATCTCCCTCGAAACCATGTTCCTGTGCTCCAGGTAGTGGAGGGTCCTGTCTTCTCTCACCGTCAGGACGTAGCCGTCGCCGTCGAAGGCAGAGTCGTCCGAGGGGTAGATGCAACCGTACTTCCCCACCATCTCCTTCAGCAGGGGGGCACCTATCACTGTCATGTGGACAAGGGAGGGGCCGTTTCAGCCCCCTTATCAAGGAAACTTCCTTCCGGCCCGGCACGCCGCGCCAGGAGCCACTTGACGGAGAGGTACGTCACCAGGACGAAACTGGCGATCCCTATCAGGAACACAACGTCGAAGTCGTACAGGTACTGCAGGACGTACTCCGTGGTCGCGGAGTTCGCAGGGATCCCGAACGCGGACTGGCCGAAGTAGGAGTAGACGGTCCCCAGGTAGTCGACCCCCCAGTGGGTCAGGATCGCCACGGGGAGGCCGTACTTCACGTAGAGGTATCCCAGGACCACTCCTCCCCAGAGGGCGTAGGGGAACTTCGCCCAGGTCCACCCCCCGCCTCCCCCCACGCAGTTCACATGGCAGACCCCGAAGGTCACGGCGCTTCCGGCGAACGCCGCCCAGAATATCGCAGTCGCGACCCCTCCGACGGCCGCCCCCTCGAAGAGTACCGACGGGCGCCACAGCGCCTTCAGCGCCGTCTTGAATGGACGCCCCGCGGAAAGTAAGAACGCCACCGCGCCGATGAGGACCACCCTGAACCCGATCTCCTCCCTCAGGGGGGCGATGGTGAGGGAGTAGAACGTCAGGAGGGGGTCGGCGTTGCTGAAAGGGTTTCCGACCGACCCGAGGAGCGCCTGGGATACGTCGGTGATTACCACGCCCGTGAAGCTGACGAAGCCGATGGCGGTCAGCACCACGAAGAGGGGGCTCTTCAGGAACCTGCCGGCGCCCCCGGCAAAGGCGTCCTTCGTAGCCTGCAGCGGGCGTGTCTCCTGCAGGCCGGTGTAGGCGATGAGCGCCGCGTATATCCCCAGGAGGAGGACGAAGAGCTCTCCGAGCGCGGCGGGATATGGTATCAGTACGGGCGCCGGTCCTACCCAGAGGTAGGTGAGGACCAGCGTCGAGGACGAATACTGCGTCGACAGCCCCGAGTGGAAGACCGTGTATACCCCGGCAGGGAAGCTGAAGATCGCGAGCGCCAGGGTCAGCAGCAGGAGGACCAGGACCGTCCCTGAGACGAACAGGCTGCCTATCGGCATTCCGCGCGTCAAGGGCTCCAGCTTACCTGTCACCCTTGGCCGGGTCCTCGAGGTAGACGGACCCCGAGTAGCTGCATTTCTGGCAGTAGTATTCGACGGGGACTATCCCCCAGAGGTCCTTGTTGCTGGCGGTGAGCGGGCCCAGGCACTTCGGGCAGAGCTTCGCCGCAGGGGAGAATGGGCTCCTCCTCGCGAGTATGGGCTCACGTCTGTCGGCCTCGTCGTCGGTCGCCATGATGGTCGGAGGGTCAGGCGCGTTTAAAACCGTTCGAGCAGCGTGCGCCCCCATGGTTTCGGAGCCGTGCTACGCCTGCGGAGAGGAGATGGTGCCCATCCAGGCGTGCAAGCTGAGGTGCGATAACTGCGGCGCGCTCTTGGACTGCGAAGACGTCTCCGGCCTGCCGAGGTAGGCGGGGTCAGCGCGCTATCTGTCGCGCGGCCTGTCCCTCGTCGAACAGGCGGAATGCGTCGTCGGCGCGCGCCCCTTCGTGCACCACCGCCCTCACCGCCTTCATCATCCCTACGGGGTCGGACGACTGGAATATGTTCCTCCCCATGTCGACGCCGCTGGCCCCCCCGGCCATGGCGTTCTGGGCGAGGACGAGCGCGTCCCGCTCGGGGAGCTTCTTTCCGCCCGCTATCACGACGGGGACCGGGCACCCGTTCACGACCTTGGAGAAGTCCTCGCAGTAGTACGTCTTGACGATGCTCGCGCCGAGCTCGGCAGATATCCTGCATGCGAGCCCGAGGTACCTCGCGTCTCGGGCCATCTCCCGGCCCACAGCCGTGACCGCGAGGACTGGCATCCCGTACCTCTCCCCTTCGTTGACAAGCTCGGCCAGGTTTGCCAGGGTCTCCTTCTCGTGCTCGGAACCGACGAAGACCGAAACCGCCACGGCGGAGGCGTTGAGCCTGATCGCCTCTTCGATGGAGGTGGTGACCAC
Source organism: archaeon (assembly GCA_021796515.1). Lineage (GTDB taxonomy): Archaea > Thermoproteota > Nitrososphaeria > Nitrososphaerales > Gagatemarchaeaceae > UBA183. The sequence continues at coordinate 4,346 of JAKACC010000024.1, forward strand.
CTCGTCAGAGAGCTCCTTCAGGATGCTGGTCCCCCCCGATACCCTGAGGACGACGGGGACCTCGAGGTCAGGGTCGACAGACGTCCTGAGGACGCCCCGGGTCAGCATCAGAGAGTCCGCGTAGGGGAGGAGCGGGGTGATGGTCTTCCTCGGGTCTTCCAGCCCGGTGGTAGGCCCCTGGAAGTACCCGTGGTCCACGGCCAGCATGACCGTCCTGCCGCCCTTCATCAGCCGTTCGACCCTGTTCTTCAGTCCCCAGCTCACGGGCTATCTTCTCCTGCCCTCTCGTCTCCCAGCCGCATAATAAAGGGAGCGGGGCTCAGGGGGTCACCACTACCTTCATCCCTGCACCGCTGGAAGCCGTCTCGAGGGCTCGGTCGAACTCAGAGAGGCGGAACCTGTGGGTCACGAGGGCACCGAACTCGCCCCCCCGCGATGCGAGCACGTTCAGAGCCGCCTTCGTGTCGACCTCGGAGGCGCCGTAGCTGGTGGTCAGTTCCTGCTCCGCGTTGTATAGCGCGCTGATGTCGTAGTCGAGGACCGACCCCTTCGGCGGGACCCCGAACAGGCAGACCCTCCCCCCCTTGCGGACCGAGCGGAGCGCCTGAAGGATGGCGGCCTTGCTTCCGGAAGCGACGATCGCGACGTCCACCCCCCTTCCTCCCGTCTCACGGGCAGCGACCTCTGGGACGTCTGACTTCGAGGCGTCGACGACGACCGATGCGCCGGACTTCTCTGCGAGCCTCAGCCTCTTTTCGCTGACGTCGCTCACCACGACCTTGGAGCCGACCGGGCTGAGCAGGAGGGTGTGCATCATCCCCACCGGCCCGGCCCCCGCGACGAGGACCGACTCCCCCGGCTCGACGTGGACCTTCCTGACGGCCCTCACGCAGCAGGCCAGGGGCTCGATGAGCGCCGCCACGTCCCATCCCATGGCGTCCGGGACCTTCAGCACCCCGCCCCTCTCGACGTTCCATCTGGGGACCAGGATCCGCTCAGAGAACCCCCCGGGGGAGATGTTGCTCGTCCTGTACTCCTTGCACATGGTCTCGTTCCCCGACTTGCAGAGGTAGCAGCTGTAGTCGGGGACGTGATGGTGAGGGAAGACCCGGTCGCCGGCCCTCAGCCCCTGCACCCCGGCTCCGGCTTCGCGCACCGCCCCCACGGCTTCGTGCCCGATGACCGGCATGGAGGCCGTGTACTCCCCCCGTATCTTCTCGACGTCGGTGCCGCAGAGCCCGCACGCCTGCATGTCCACGACCAGCTCCCCTTCCCCTGCCCTGGGCTCCTCGAGGTCGACCGTCTTCGGCGCGAAGCCGTGGCCGCCTGGAAGGGGGGACAGGACTATCGACTTCATCTGGTGGGCGCGCGCCCCGCCGGGCGATATAAGCCGAGCGAGACGAGGGCGGGGACCCCTCCCTCTCCGGCGCCGCGCAGGAGGCGGAGGCAGGCCCGAAACCTCTTAACCTTCGCCGCGCGGTCGGTCCGACGCCTTGGGGCTCCCGGAGAAGATCAAGAAGATAGAGGACGACATTCACAAGACGCAAGTCAACAAGAAGACGGAGCACCATATCGGGCTCCTGAGGGCCAAGCTGGCGAAGCTGAAGTCGGAGATGGAGGAGCAGCAGACGAGGAGGTCGGGGAGCCGCCTCGGGTTCGACGTCAAGAAGTCTGGGGACGCCACGGTGGTCCTGATAGGGCTCCCGAGCGTCGGGAAATCGACCCTTCTCAACCGGCTCACAAACGCGAAGTCGAAGGTGGCGGCCTACCAGTTCACGACCCTGGACGTCGTCCCTGGGGTCATGGAGCACAACGGAGCCAAGATCCAGGTCCTCGACCTGCCTGGGATAATCAAGGGCGCGTCGTCAGGCAAGGGGCTCGGGAAGAGGGTCCTGGCGGTGGCGAGGAGCGCCGACCTGGTCCTCTTCATCGTGGATGTCTTCCAGCCCGAGGCGAGGGAACTGCTCGCAAGGGAGCTCAGGACGACGGGGGTCAGGGTCGACGAAGCGCCCCCTAACGTCGCCATAGAGAAGGCGGACTCCGGCGGGGTGAGCGTCGCCGCCCTGGTGAAGATGACGAAAATGAGCGAGTCCCTAGTGAAGGACATACTCCGGGTCTACGACATCAACGGGGCGAGGGTGGTCATACGGGAGGACATCGACGACCAGCAGCTGGTGGACGTCCTTTCGGGGAACAGGGTCTACGTCCCGTCGCTGACGGTGATGAACAAGGTCGACCTGGTGAACGCAGGGTTCACGAGCGAGGTGTCGCGCAAGCTTCCCCACAGGTTCGTCCCCGTCTCGGCCGAAGCCGGGGTGAACATCCAGGCGCTGAAGGAGGAGATCTACAAGCGGCTTGACTTCCTCCGCATCTACATGAGGAGGAGGACGGGGGAGACCGACTTCGAGGAGCCCATGGTTGTCAAGGGGGGAGCGACCATAGCCGACGTCTGCGACAGGGTGCACAGGAGCATGAAGGACGAATTCAGGTACGCGCAGGTCTGGGGGAAGAGCGTGAAGTTCGGCGGCCAGAGGGTGGGGATGACGCACCGGCTGATGGACCAGGACGTCCTGACCATAGTGACGAAGTAGATGGCGGGGAGCGACCCGACGGTCATCGGTGGACTGATACTGCTCGGAGGGGTTCTAGCGCTCGCCTCAGGGAGCGAGCCCGCCGGCATCTTCCTGGTCGCGGCGGGGGTCCTCCTCCTGGCGACGGGGCTGTGGCGGAGGCGAGCCCGCCGGGAGGGGCGAGGGCCCCAGACGTGAGCGGGGAGCCCGGCCCTTTGGGTCCGCGGGCGGGAGCTGTCAGCGGACCAGCTGCCGCAGACCGTCATCGAACCTTCTTTCGCCTGCTCGATTTTCGCCTTTCTATAGACCGCAAGCACAATCACGCTTTTATACCGGATTCGGCCCGTAGCAAGTAGTCTCACATGGTGCTGCAAGCCGACCTGGCGGCGGTTGAAGAGGTGCTCCAGTTCATCGGGGTCTTCGTATCTTTCTCGATAGCTTTCGTGGCGTACAAGGGGGTCAGACAGACGGATAGCAGCTCGTTGCTCAGGCTCGCCCTCGCGTTCGTGTTCCTCGGCCTCGGGTTCCTGGTGGAAAGCATGGTCGGGCTGAGGCAGGTCATCCCCTACCTTTCGACCACCGCCGCGACTGTCGTGGTGGGTGGGCTGCTGCTCGAGACGACCGGGTACTTCTTCCTCGCGTTCTCTCATGTGGTCGACGTGATGCTCTCCAAGAGGGCGGGGGCGGCGCTGCTCGTCTTCCCCGTCATCACCCTGAGCGGGCTCCAGCTCTCTAACATCCTGAGCATCCTCTCCTTCTACTTCGTGATGTACGGCGTCGTGGAGACCGTCTACTCCTACGCCAGGACGAGGAAGCCAGACACACTCCTCATAGCCGTCGGCCTGTCCATGATAGGGCTCGGGACGTTCTTCCAATGGTTATCACTTGTGTACCAATATGTCGGGGTTCTTTCACTCCTGCAGATTATACTCCAGGAGATGGGTTTACTGATGTTGTTCACCCCTGTGCTGAGGTTCGCAGTGGGAGGAGTGAAGGTGGATGGTGCAGTATAGGACCCAGGTAAAGATAATCGCCGACGTGCTGGTCACGGCGCGCGACATGAACACCGAAGGTGCCGGCGTGGGTGTCACCGCGCTCGTCCGCAAGGCGAACATGTCGTACACCAGGATGTCGAAGCTCCTCTCGGAGTTGGTAGGGTCGGGGCTCCTCCTCGAGCTCGACGGAGAGAAGATCTCGAAATACATGATCTCCGAGAAGGGGAAGCAGTTCCTCGTGGCCTACTCGTCCTTCCAGGACTTCGCCCAATCTTTCGGTCTTAGGCTGTAAGCCGGCGAGCGCCGGGGAAACCGGTTTATACCCCAGCCGGATGCCTCGTCTCGATGATAGGAGTAGCAGGAGCGGGGAGGATCGGGGCCCAGTCTGCCCTCGAGATCGCCTCCATGGGGCTGGACGACGTCGCGCTTGTCGACATAGTCCCGGGACTGGCCGAGGGGGAGGCCCTCGACATAAGCCACAAGCTGTCTGACGCGGGAGTGGACGTGGACGTTGCCGGGTCGACTGATTATTCCATCCTGGACGGCGCTGAGCTGGTGGTCATAGCGGCGGGGATGGGGAGGAAACCTGGGATGACGAGGATGGACTTGCTGGCCAAGAACGCCGGGATCGTCGGCCCGGTGACGAAGGAGGTGGCGAAGCACGCCCCCGACGCTGTCCTGCTGGTCATGACCAACCCGATGGACGTCCTGACCTATGTCGCCCTGAAGGCGTCGGGGTTCCCGAAGCAGAGGGTGGTCGGGCAGGGAGGTCTCCTGGACATGTCGCGCTTCAAGTACGTCCTGGCGAAGAAGCTGGGGGTCTCAAGAGGCTCCATCACCTCTCTCGTCGTCGGCGAGCACGGGGAGAACATGATCCCCCTCGCCAGCCATACCTACGTCGGCGGGGTCCCGCTTGGAACCCTCCTCAGCGAGGCGGAGGTGCAGCAGGCGATCGACGACACGCGGAAGGTGGCGGCCGACGTCATAGCCAAGAAGGGGGCGACGGTCTTCGCACCGGGGCGGGTCGTGGCCCGCATGGCGAAGGCCATCGTCGACGACACCAAGGAGGTCGTCCCGGCGTCAGCATATCTCGAGGGGGAGTACGGGCTGAGCGGCCTGTGCATCGGGGTCCCGTTGAAGCTCGGTCGCGGCGGCATAGAGAAGATCTACGAGCTGAAGCTCACCGACAAGGAAAGGGACTGGTTCAACAGGGGCGCGGACACCCTGAGGGAAGCCATCGCCAACCTGAAGCTCTGAGTCCCCACCGACCGGCATCTGCCGTCCGCCAGGCCCCCCCGGCCGACGCGACGCCCGCGGTGGCCCCGGCCCCGACGAGAAAACCTAAGAACCGTCGCCGGCGGCGGTCGAAACGGGTTGCTCGTCATCGTCCTCACGAAAGGGGTCCCCGCCAGGACGACCCAGGCCGCGCAGGTCGGAGGGGTGCTCAACCGGGAAGCGATGGAGCTGGTCCTGAACCCCCACGACGCCAAGGCGGTCGAGGCGGCAGACTACGTGAAGAGGCGGGTCGGAGGGAAGACGGTGGCGCTGAGCATGGGGCCCGACACGAAGCTTGTCCCCCTGATGAAGCCCCTCTACGCGTCGGAGGTGTCCGGCGTCGACGAGGAGTACGTCCTCAGCGACAGGAAGATGGCGGGGGGCGACACCCTGGCGACGTCCTACGCCGTCGCCCTCGGGGTGAGGAAGGTCGTCGAGAGGCACACGAAGGCCATCGAAGAGCTGGAAGAGATGATAAAGAAGGCTGGATACTCGGAGGCGGTGAAGGCGAAGGCAAAGGAGCTCTACGCCGCCAACCTCCTCTCTAACAGGGTCTACAGCGACCTGCCCTCGGTGAGAGGGACGATAGTGTCGAGGTTCCTCTCGGGGGACGCCACGTCGAGCGGCGCCGTGCAGGAGCTCGAGGCGGAGAAGGCCAGGGTCTCGCGCTTCATCGTGCTCGCAGGGACCAAGACCACGGACGGCGAGACCGGGAGCGTCGGCCCGCAGGTGGCCGAAGGGCTCTCCGAGCTCCTGGGGGTTGTGGTGCCGCACGCCACCTACGTCGAGGACTTCGACGTCGACCCGAGCGCTTCCACCGTCGACTCGCGGCGCATGATAGGGTACCTTTCGCAGAAGCTAGAGATGCGGCTCCCCGCCCTGCTGACGGTGGCCGCCGAATACAGGCCGAGGTCCCCCCCGGCGGCGGGGATGAAGGAGGTGCGCGCCAACAGCTACAGGGGGAAGGTGTACCAGCCGTTCAAGTGGACGGCCGAGGACATAGGCGCGGACCCGAAGAAGATCGGGCTCGTCAACTCCCCCACCATCGTGGGGACGGGGATAGACATCGGCAAGCCCCCCGTGCAGAAGAGCGTGGGGTCGACGCAGGTCTTCCTGAAGGCGGTGGAGAAGACGGAGTTCGAAGGCAAGGCCTACGGGCCCTACTCGCGCGGAGACGTGGCCGCAGACGTCCCTGAAGGGCTCGTGGCCAGGCTGAGGGCCGACGGGAGCGTCGGCGTGTTCGACGTCCCGATGCTGGCGGAGGAGCTGACCGCTTGAGCGACGACTCGAAGGGGGTCTGGGTCTATCTCCAGCACGACAGCGCGGGGCTGACAGTCCCGTCGCTGGAGTTGATCGCCGCAGGGCGGTCTGTCGCCGACAAGCTCGGCCAGGAGCTGGTGGGGGTCATCCTCGGGAGCGGCCTCGACAAGATGGCCGACGCGGCGGTCCAGAGGGGGGCAGACAGGGTGATCCTGGTGGACTCTCAGGACCTTGAGACGTACCTCAACCTCGCCTACGCGGACGCGATCTATTCTCTGGTGAAGGAGCGGAAACCCTACGTCCTCCTCATCACGGCGAACGAAGTGGGGAAGGACATCGCCGGGAGGGTCGCGTACAGGGTCCCCACCGGGCTGGCGACGGACAACGTCCAGCTCGCGGTGGAAGACTACTCCAACCCCGTCCTAGGCCAGTTCAAGGACCTGCTCATACAGGTGAGGCCTGACTTCGGCACCAGGCTCGCCAGGATCTATACCCCCCGTCACAGGCCGCAGATGGCGACGGTAAGGCCAGGGAGCTTCACCCCTCTCGAACCCGACCCCAAGAGGAAGGGGAAGGTGGAGAAGGTCCCGTTCAAGGCCCCTGGCTATCCGGCCAAGGTGACCGAGGTCGTCGAACTTCCGCCTCCGACCCCAGACCTGGCGGGGGCGGACGTCGTCATAAGCCTCGGACTCGGGGTCCTGAAGGACCGGAGCGGGAGCCCGAAGGACCCCCGCGATGCCTACCGGCTGGCGCTCGACCTGAAGTCTGCCTTCGAAACCCGCGGGATGAAGGCCGAGATCGGGGCGACCAGGGCCCTCATCTATGCCGAGCTCAAGGAGCTCGAGGGGATTATAGGGAAGAACAACCAGGTCGGGCAGACCGGGGCCACCGTGAAGCCGAAGGTCTACGTAGCCGCCGGGATAAGCGGGGCGCTTCAGCACCGGGTGGGGATGCAGAACTCCACGAAGATAGTGGCCATCAACACCGACCCCGGCGCTCCCATCTTCAAGATAGCACACTATCCCGTGGTCGGGGATCTGTACGAGGAGCTCCCGAAGCTCGCCGAGGCCGTGAGGAGGGGCGCGATTGCAGGCTGATTACGACGTCATAGTCGTGGGGGCGGGCCCCGCCGGGTCCGCCGCTGCCCTTTCGCTCGCCAGGAAAGGGGCGGACGTCCTGATGCTGGAGAAGGCCAGGGTCCCCGGCGAGCGGAACATGACCGGGGGGGTGATCTACGGCGACTTCCCCGGCGACTGGGGGCTGATCCAGCTCGTCCCCGACTTCGAGTCTACCGCGCCGCTCGAGAGGCGCATCATATCCCACGAGGTGGTCATCCTCGACAAGCCGGACTACACGAAGGGGACCAGCAGGTACTACAAGCTCTCCAAGACCTCGCTCCCCACCAAGATGGGCCTGTTCCCGCTCGGCTTCGAGACGGGGCACGACTACTCGGTCCTCAGGCGCTCCTTCGACAGATGGTTCGCGGGGGTGGCGGTCCAGGCCGGGGCGATGCTGTCGGCCGGGACGACGGCGGAAGGGCTCCTGATCGAAGGGGGGGCGGTGGTGGGTGTCAGGACGCCGAAAGAGGAGCTCAGGGCGAAGCTTGTCATAGACGCGTCGGGGGTCACCTCGAACCTGGTGGCCGAGGCCGGGCTGAGGGGGAGGCTCACCCCCAGGCAGCTCTATCACGGGATAAAGAGGGTCTACAAGCTCGACCCCGCCGCCATAGAGCAGAGGTTCAGGGTGCACGGCGGCGAGGGGAGGGCCATATTCTTCCTCGGGGACTTCATGAACGAGATCGGGGGCGGGGCGTTCGTCTACACCAACAGGGACACGCTTTCTGTCGGGCTCGTCGTCTCCATGGACTCGCTCATCAGGCGGACGACGGAGCACTTCGACCGGGTGGGGAAGCTCATCGACGTCCTGGACGCCTTCGAAGAGCACCCCATGGTCGCCGAGCTCCTGGAAGGGGGACGCGCGGTCGAATACTCGGCCCACAACATCCCCAAGGGGTACAAGGCGCTCCTGAAGAAGCCGTACGCTGACGGGTTCCTGGTCGCCGGGGACGCCCTGGGGTCGTTCGTCAAGATAGGCCCGATGATCGACGGCATGAGGAGGGCGATCACCTCCGGGATGATGGCGGCGTCCTCCTATCTGGAGGCGAGCGCGTCAGGGTCCTTCAAGGCGAAGAACCTGTCGAGGTACAAAGACCTCCTCGGCCCCATCTACGACGACGTCGGAAGGTCGGGGAGGGACGGCTTCATCACGGAGAGCTCGTTCACCTACCACACGCTCCCGCGGTTGATCTTCGGGACGAGGCTGATCTCGAGCGTCCACCGGTTCGAGCCGAAGCCGGACGGAAGGCCCCGGCGGGACGCGGTCGCCAGGGTGCAGGAAGGGACCGGGCTCCTGGCGTACGACGAGGACGAGTCATACTCCCACATAAGGGTGGACCCCGCGCTGGCCTCGAAGTCTCTCACCAAGCCCTGGGTCCCCGCCTGCCCCACCAACTGTTACACGATCTTCACCCCGAAGGGGGTGTTCGCATCTTTCAAGGACCTCTACGAGCACAACCTCGCCCAGAACGGGGGGGACAGAGGGAAGGCCGTCTCCCGCACCTTCGAAGACATCGGGTCGTCGGAGCTCAGGTTCGACCACGTCGCCTGCGTCGCCTGCGGGACCTGCGGCGCCATCGGGCCCCCGGAGATGGTCGCCTTCGGCCACGAGAGGGACGGGCACGGGGTCAGATACAGGTTCGGCTAGACGCCCGCCCCGTCGTCGAAGGGAATTCAAATAGGGCGCCGGGCGCCGCGCCGGCATGGACGTCCCACGCGTCTCTCTGGCGCAGGTCGAGGACGCGGCCGCCAGGATACGAGGGTCGGTCTACCGGACCCCGCTTGTCCCGTCGTCGCGCTTCGATTCCGGCTCAGCGCTGCTCAAGCTCGAGTGCCTGCAGCCGACCGGGAGCTTCAAGGTCCGGGGTGCCTGGAACATGATGAGCAGGGCGAGCAGGGAAGAGACGAAGCGCGGGTTCGTGACCACCTCGGCCGGGAACCACGGCCAGGCGGTGGCTTGGAGCGCGAAGAAGCTCGGGGCCGCGTGCACGGTGTACGTCCCCACCGACGCCGTCCAACGGAAGGTCGACTCGATGGAGTCCATGGGCGCGAAGGTGGTCCGCCGACCACACCAGGAGATAATGGAGGCGATGGCCGACGACAGGATGGCGAAGCTCGGGATGACATTCGTCCACCCGTTCGGAGACCCATTCGTGGTCGCCGGCCAGGGGACGGTCGGGCTCGAGATACTCGAAGACCTCCCGGGGGTGAGGAGCGTGGTCGTCCCCGTGGGGGGCGGCGGGCTGGCGTCGGGGATAGCGCAGGCAGTCAGGGCGAAGAGCCCCGGGGTGAAGGTCTACGGGGTCCAGGCCGAGGGGGCTGCCCCCCTGCCGAGGTCCCTCGCGACGGGGAAGGCGGAGGACGTAGGGGAACCCCATACCATCGCCGACGGCATAGGCGCCACCAGGACTTACGACTACATGCTCCCTCTCCTCAGGGAGCACCTCGAAGGGGCGTACACCGTGAGCGACGAAGAGATCAGGGTGGCGATGAAGAGACTCCTCCTGGAGTCGCACGTCGCCCCGGAGCCCGCCGGCGCGGCTTCGTTCGCCTGCTTCCTGAAGCATCGGGGGGAGATTCCGGAGCCGGCCGCCTGCGTCGTCAGCGGAGGGAACGCCGACCCTGCCCTCCTGGCGTCGCTGCTCTCCTAGGGAGGGCCGCGTGAAGGCCCTCTTCGTCGGCGCGGAGCTGGTGTCCGGCATCCTGCAGATGAAGGACTGCGTCGAGGTGATGGACGGGTGCTTCAGGGCGATGGCGAAGGGGGACGCGGGGTTCCCTCCGAGGTTCGCCATGCCCTACCCTTCCGGGAAGGGGGCGCTGGGGATGATGCCAGGGTACCTGAAGAAGGAGGGGGTCTTCGGGTTGAAGGCGACCTCGGTCTTCCCGGGGAACGTCGGGACCAGGTTCGAGTCGCATCAGGGAGCGGTGCTGCTCTTCGAATCGGACCACGGGAGCTTATTGGCGGCCGTGGACGCCGGCTCCATCACCCGCATCAGGACAGGCGCCGCCAGCGCCGTGGCGACGAGGGCTCTGGCGAGGCGGGACTCGAAGGTGCTGGCCATCTTCGGGTCGGGGACTCAGGCCTCTAGCCACCTGGAGGCGATGACGACGGTCTTCCCGGGGCTCGCGCAGGTCAGGGTCTGGTCGCGGACCCCGGCGAACGCGAAGAGGTTCGCGGACGCCGCCAGGGGGTGGGGGGTGGACGCCAGGGAGTGCCATAGGGGCGAGGAGGCCGTCCATGGGGCCGACCTGGTCTGCACGGTGACGGGGGCGACGTCCCCCATCTTGATGGGGAGGTGGCTGGCCCCAGGGGTCCACGTGAACGCCGCCGGGGCTTCGAGGCCCCCGTCCCGTGAGCTGGACAGCGAGACGGTGAGGAGGTCGCGCTTCTTCGTAGACTCCAGGGAGTCCGCGAGGCTGGAGTCGGACGACTACCTCGTCCCCCTGAGGGAGGGGACAATAGGCGAGGGGCACATCCTGGGCGAGGTGGGGGATGTCCTCGAAGGGAAGGTCAGGGGCCGGACAGGGGACTCGGATGTCACCGTCTTCAAGTCGCTGGGGGTCGCGGCGGAGGACCTTTTCGCGGCCTACTTCGTCTACCGCCGCGCCTCCGAGCTCCGCGCCGGGACCATGGCGGAGTTCGGTCCGGAGAGGTGGCCCGCGGGGGGCCTCGAACTCTAAATACCGTCAGCAGGCGGGGCCGAATCCGTTGCCGCACCAGTTGGAAGCGCTGAAGAGGACGATACAGCAGCACGAGGATTGGAGGCTGGGGGAGTGCCTGAACCTGATCCCCTCCGAGAACAGGGGGAGCGACCTCATGAAGTCGATGTACCTGACGGATTTCGGCAACAGGTACACGGCGCCGGACAGGTTCTACAGGGGGACGAGGTACGCGGACGAGCTCGTCGCCCAGACGCAGGAAATCGCGCGTAAGGTCTTCAACGCCAGATACGCCGACGTGAGCCTCCTCTCTGGGCACGTCGCGAACGCCGCGGTCCTCCTCGCCCTCACCAGACCAGGGGACAGGGTGGCCTCGACCTCTCCTGATGACGGCGGCTACCCCGGCATATCCCAGGACGGGCTCGGCGGGCTGCTGGGGCTCCAGAACGTCTACTTCCCCTATGACCGGGCGGCGGTGGGGGTGGACCTCGCGGGATCTGTGGAGCTCCTGAAGTCCGAGAAGCCGGCGGTCGCCTTCTTCGGCGCGAGCCACATCGTCTTCCCCTATCCCGTCCGGAGGCTCTCGGACGCCGCCGAGGGGGTGTGCGTCTATGACGGGTCGCACGTGCTCGGGCTCATAGCCGGAGGGGAGTTCCAGGACCCTCTCAGGGAAGGGTGCCCGATCCTCATAGGGTCGACACACAAGAGCCTCCCCGGGCCGCAGGGAGGGATCATCCTTTCCAACAACGAGGAGGCGTTCGAAGCCGTGTCGGGGAAGGTCTTCCCGGGGGTGGTCGACAACGTCCACCTGAACAGGGTCGCGGCCCTGGCCGTGTCGCTTATCGAGATGCAGGAGTTCGGCAAGCAGTACGCCCAGGCGGTCGTAAAGAACGCCCAGGCGCTCGCGAATGCCCTTGCGGCCGAGGGGGTGAATGTCAGGGGGGCGGGACAGGGGTACACGAGGTCGCACCAGGTCCTCCTCGACTACGACCAGGCCAGGCTGAAGCCCCTGTCCGTCCGCCTCGAACAGGCGAACATCATAGTCGACGAGGCGGGGAGGGTCGGGACGGCGGAGGCCACCAGGATGGGGTACGGACCAGGGGAGATGGAGGCGGTGGCGGAGCTCATGGCCATGGTCATACTGGGGAAGAAGGCGCCAGACTTTGTGCAGAAGAAGGTGAAGACCCTGGTCAAGCAGTTCCAACAGCCGAGGTTCGTGCTGTAGCCCCCGCCCAGGCCGACGGAGCGACCCTCCCAAGCGGGCTCGACCCAGGCCCGCGGCTCTGCCCCTGCCGGTAGAGGTAGGCGAGGGGCGTCATGCGGATGGGTCCCCGAGAGGGCGACCCCAGTTCCTTCTTCGCCATTTCGCGCTCCTTCTCGTTGGCGAGGCTCCTGGCCCCGCCGCCGTAGGGCAAGTCCGCCTCGATGTGATCGATTGCCTTCGAAGCCCGCCAGACGCTCCAGCATGCGCAGGACGGCGTTTGTCTCCCCGCTCCCCGTCCCGCCTACGACGAGCATGTGGAAGAGCATGTCGTCGGTGGTGAAGGTCTGGCCCATTCGCGATCGGCAGACAGAAGCCTGTCGGGATTTGACGCGAGAAGCGGTTCGGTCCCGTTCTTCTGCTATGGACGTTGCTTAATCGAAGATCAAGCGCCTGTCCTTGAATACCACGTTGTCCTTCTTCTCGATTTCCTCGGCCAGTTCCACCACGTCCTCCTTATTCATGACGCCCGTCTTCCACAGCTCCCGAAGCGCCTGAGGGAGGCTCATGACGTCGATCCCTCGCGAGGACGCCTCTCCCCTAACGGTCCTGTCGTTGCTGAGGAGGAGGGACATCCTGAATTGGGCCACCGCCAGGCACTCGCAGTCTGCGCGCCCGAGGGCGGGCCTCCGACCAGCCTCCTTCGCGATGACCCTCTCGGCCCTTGCGAGCTTGGTCGCGCTGAGCTCGTACCTCGTTTCGCTCACCATCCCAAGTTCCGCTGCTCTGTGGATTTCGGAGACGACCGCCGGGCAGAAGAAGATCTTTGACCTCGGGAAGAGCTTCGAAATCAGGTCGGGCCTTCGGACCTTCAGGAGCGTCGAGAGGATGTCGGTGTCCACGACAACGTCCAATCATCTCATCTTGCTCGTCAGCTCGTCGGCCCTGCTCGCTTCCTGCTTCGTCATGGTCAGTACCCTCTTGTGGCCCTGGCTGGCGAGGACTTCCTTGAACTCGACCAGCGGCATCTCGGCGATCTCTGCCGCCTTCCCCAGGCTCACCTGCTCCCTCCTGTAGAGTTCGATCGCAGCGGCCAGCCTCAGGCTCGGCTTCTTGTCGAGGAAGGTCCTCAGGGCGTCCTTGACCACGTCGGACTTGCTGGAGTAGTACCCCGCCCTCACGAGGGCGTCGATCTCCTTCTCCACCAGGTCGGGGAGGCTGTAGCTGGACGGCATGTCGGCGGACGGCTGCATGCTTATTGATAACTGTTATCATACTTAACGCCCCCTGTTCTTCTATTCCAATGTTGGTCGTTATCTGCTGTTCGCACCATAGAACTGCGCCTTGTGCGCGACAGTATACTACCGGAAATCGAAAGGTGGACGCCTGTACCCCAAGGCGGCACGGACCGGCCCCTACGCCTACGCCCAGGAGGTCACGAGGGTCAACGGGAAGGTTGCCACGAAGTACATCGGGATTGTGAAAGTTCTAGAAAGTCAGGAAATGGCAGAGAGACGAGGAGGGGAAACCGACGACGACCCAGCCGAGCAACACCCGCCGCTTCAGTAGGAACTTCTCAGAGTTTCGGGTCGGTTCGACCGACTCTGAGACCAGGTTTCTCGCCAACGCCAACTACTATGGCATCCATATGGAGAGGAACATTCTGGCGCTTGACTGGTTGAGGCTTCGCTGCGAATGCTGTGGTTACCAGGCGGAAGGAGCACCTGACGCACGACCCCCCTTCGCCTGGGCTCTGTCGGAGATCGCCCTGATGTGCCCCTCTTGCGGGAAGACGTCGCTTCTCCCCAAGGCCTACTTACCTGATCTGGTGGCGAGCCGCCGAATGAAGCTCGTAGTAGAAATCTATGGCGAGAAATCCAGCGCAAAAGACTCGTCCAAGATGGAGTTCTACAGGGCGAACGGGTTCACGGCCGTCACCGTGCCGAACCCCGTGGCAGACGACGCCGAATGGTCGAAGCCAGTCTTCCAGCTCCTCGCGCCAGTCTGCGGGTCCGACCACCCAGAGCGGCTTTTTGCGCCGGAGATTGGGCAACGAGGCCCGCGAGATTCGGTATCTGCCTCAGTAAGTCTGGCTTCGCTGGCGCCCTTACGACATTCAGCACCCCATACACCGACTCCAAGGTGCTCAGGTACTCCTGCGTGTCCCGCTCAGACCTTGAAGAGACCAGAAGGTCGGTGCCGACTAGGTCGAGTCGTTTGAAGACGGCATGCCACTCGGAGCTGTCCGAAAGGTCACGGAAGGGCCTTGCGATCCTTCCGAGGTCGTGGCGGTACGCAAGAAAGTACATCGCCCCCAGGTACGGGAGCGGCGTGTTGAGGAAGAGCCAGCCCGAGTCGGTCAACGAAGGGGTGGAGGCGCGTTGCTGATAACGGGCGGGGACCCCGCTAGACCAGGCCTGCCACGCCACGCCACGCAGGCGATTGTTCGATTGCAAGGCCTAAAACAAGGCGCGGCCAGCCAAGGAACGTTGGCTTCGCCTGGGATGGCCGGGCTGGAGAGGTACGTGGAGCGCGTGAACTCGGAGCTTCTCAGCCTCTCGTTCGGGAGGTCCGCGCTCGGCGTGGCGGTGAGGGACGCCCTCTCGAGCGGGGGGAAGAGGGTCAGGGCCGTGCTGGCCCTGCTCTGGTGCGAGGCGCTCTCCGGCAGCTACGAACCGGCCGTCCCCATAGCCGTCGCGTACGAGCTGGCCCACTCCGCCGCCCTCGTGGAGGACGACGTAATCGACGGCTCCGACACCAGGCGGGGGAAGGAGTCGGTCGTGGGCAGGTACGGCCTGCCCAACGCGATACTCGCGTCCAACATGCTCCTCTTCTACGTCCCGAAGATGGTCGCCCGCTACCGCAGGTTGCCGAGCGAGAGGCTCTGCAGGCTCTTCGACCTCGTCGGCGAGTGCTGCAGGGCGACCACGACGGGGGAGTTCCTGGACATGCGGATGGCTGAGAGGGCAAGAGTCACCGAGGACGATTACGAGAGGATGATCCGGCTGAAGACGGCGTCGCTGCTGGCCGCGCCCTCCGCCAGCGGCGCGATAGTGGCCGGAGGGTCGGACGGCGAGGTGACGACGGCATACAGGTTCGGGGAACGGATCGGCATGGCCTACCAGGTCAGGGACGACCTGCTGGACGTGATGGGGAGCGAGGAGGCGCTCGGCAAGCCGGTCTTCACCGACGTGAGGGAAGGGAAGAAGAGCCTCGTGACCCTGCACGCGCTGAGCAGGTGCTCGGGGGAGGAGAGGCGCTTCGTGAAGGGCCTCTTCGGGAGGAAGTCCCTCGAAGACGGGGAGGTCGAGAGGGTGAGGCAGATAGTGCGGAGATGCGGCTCCGCCGAGTATTGCCAGAAGAGGGCGCTGCGGTACGTGTGGGAGGCGAAGAGGCTCCTCGGCTCGGTCAGGCGGTCGGAGGCGCGGGGCAGGCTCTTCGAGCTCTGCGATTATCTCTCGAACCGGGACTACTGATCCGATCCGTCCGGAGGGCCTGCCACTGTCCCTCCTCGCCGGGCGGCGGCGCGCGGACCGGCTTGCCTGCCTGCGGACGCGGCCCGTCCTCGCGCCCTAAACGGATATATCACGGCCAGCCGGCGGCACGGCCATGGACGAATCGAAGGAAGCTGAAGACATAGAGAAGGGGCTCTTCGAAGGACTCATCGAGGCGTTGAGCGACAAGCACTCCCAGCTGGACATCAACTTTCAGCACGCGAAAATGAACCTGCTGGGCTCGCAGCTCGGCTGCGAGCTGAACGGCGTCCTGAGCGTC
>JAKACC010000099.1 GCA_021796515.1 archaeon
CGTCGCTATCGCCAGGCCGAGGAAGAGCGCCGACCACCCGGGCCTCTTCTCCACGAAGAACTGCAGGCAGAGGACCACGAAGAGGGCGTCGAAGAGGTCGAAGTTGTAGACCCCGTAGATTATCATACTCGGGAGGAAGAAGTAGGCCGGGTTGAGCTGGACGCCGAGGGCCTTCGCGAGGCGCCAGGTGGACCACCCCATCACCGCGGCGGCGACCAGGCTGAGGGCGCTGAAGGAGTCGTAATAGCCTGCGTACAGACCGCCGGCGGCCCCTGCGAACTCCCCACCCAGCACCCTCGCCGCATAGAGGAAGAGCCCGGACATCGGGGGGTACTCGAGGAACGCCCCGGGGGAGGAGTAGGGGACCTGGCCGGCGGCGACCCAGCCCCGGCCCCAGAAGGACGCGATGTCGCTGTAGAGGGACGGGATCGCGAAGCTGGAGTGCAGGAAGGCGCTGAGGAGTATGGCCGCGACCGAAGACGCCACAGCCCCCCAGACCGCGGTCCGGTGGTCCATGTTGACCGGGCTCAGTCGCGCCTTAAATCGGTTGGCTCGGCTCAGGCTCGAGGGCGCGGGCCCGCCATGAGGCGACGGCGCGCCAGCAGATAGGAGCCGGCCAGGACCGCAGTCAGGACGCCTACTCCCAGCGCGCTGAACGGGAACTCGGGGACCCCGCCGCTCCCTGCGGAGGAAGCCGAGGAGGTGATCGCTGAGGAGCTGGCGGTCGTCGTCGGCTGGGCTGCGGTGGGGGTCGTGGTAGACTGTGAGGTCGTGGAGGATGTCGTGGACGCGGTCGGCGTGTAGCTAGAGATGGTGGACGCCGCGGTGGAGGTCTCCGTGGCGCTGGCGGTCGACGACGTGGATGTGGTAGACCCTGCCGCGGGGACGAAGCTCGTCCCGAAGTTCACCGTCCCGAGGGTGACCACGAACTGGCCGTTGACCAGGCTGGTCTGGAGGTTGGTCGCGGCCTCGGCGGTGTCGCTCCCGAACTCGTAGAGGGAGCGGGGGAGGGCCGACTGGCCGTTGGTCAGGAGGTACGACATGCTGAGGACGGCGTGCATGGCCGTGTAGGTGGCGTTGGCGCCGTTGGCGTCCCCGCCGAAGTCAAGCTCGCTGTCGAAGTAGTTGGCGCTCGGGGTGTAGGCGTTCCCCGTGATGAGTATCGCCGCGGACTGGATCGCCTTGGGCTCGGTTATCGTGACCAGGTCGTAGCCCGACGGGGTCCCGCTGAGGGGCGCGCCCCCCATGGCCTGCAGGTAGCTGAACGAGACCTGGACCGCGTCCCCGGAGGACGAGACGTTGATCGGGAGCTCCAGCGACAGAGGGAGGGTGTAGCCTGCCTCGGCGGTGCTGTAGCCGTAGAACGACTGGTTCCCGGACTTGCTCACCGACCCGAGGCCCGAGGTGATGTTCGAGTTCATTGTGGAGGTGGTGGAGGAGGAGTAGTTCCAGACGTTGGAGACGTAGTAGAAGGTGTCGTTGTTGGTGTAGAATGTCACGGTGTTCTGCAGCCAGTAGTCGTAGCTCGCCGACGTGGTGTTCACCTGCATTACCACGTTGAGCTGGAGGCCGGCGCCGTAGGGGCTCGAACCCTGGGGCGGATTCGCTATGGTGGACTGCATGCTCCCTATCACCGCGGTCCCCGTCACAGCCGTGGCCCTTTCGGTGTACGAGCTCAGGGTCCCGGAGCTGTTGAGGATCCCGTAGTCGGCTATCCCCGTGGGGACCGGCTCCGCGGAGTAGCCGTAGTAGATATTGATAGGGCTCCTGACGGCGCCTGGGCGGCGGTCAGTGGACTGGAGGGGGTGGGCTGGCGCCGCGGCGGCGGAGAACGCGCAGACCTGGACCACAAGCAGGAGTCCGAGGACAAGCGCCGACGCCCTGGTCTTCTGTAATCTCAATTACTGGAGGGGCCTCAGATTCTCGCGCATTTAATTATTCGGAAGGGTTCTGTTCACTTGACGGTTGTTCGGGAGGGTTCGTCGTCCTGTCAACTCGCGGTTGATGGCTCAATCTGGCTCCCGATGGCACCGCCCAGACGGGTACAGGGTGATTGCGTCGAGAACCGGGTCGAAGATTTTCTTGAAGTGGCCGGAATTGCTGACTGTTCTGATTGGAGCGAATCCTGCTATGTCTGCCTTCGGGTATGTTTCCCGGAGCCTTAGGGCTGAAGCCATCATCGTCGCGCCACGCGTCACAAAGTCATCGATGAGAAGGATGTGTTCGGGGTCGGTTAGCAGCTTTTGTTCCACTCGTTGAGAGTCATAGTGCTCTTGTGCAGATGCCATGGTTCCGACCGCGTATTCCCTGACCAGCAAGAGCGAGACAGCCGAGCCCAGCCCGACACTTTGCATCGCGGTCGCAACCTTCAGTCCGACCCAAAGTGAGTTGGGCTGCAGGAGAGAGCTACGGGTGACGGGTACGAGCACCGGGTTATTCTTGAAGAGGGACATGAAGGGGAGGACCGCCTTCGACTCGACGATTGATTGAGCGACGACTTCATGAACATGGTTCTCCCCCCGTATTGTACAGATTGTTCGTTCTTGAGGCAGTATCTGTAATCCCTTGACCGCCTTTCGAGCTGACTCGGCCCCCAAGGAGAGTAAGACCAGAGAGCGCCGTAAGCGAGCTCTATCTTTCCTTTCGCGACGAAATCCCAGAACCTCAAGCGGGAATCTGGAGCGTGCTGTGCTTGGATGGGAGATGTGCCAGAATCTCTTTCGGGTCAGTGAGCTTCATTGCCCCGTATTTCGCCATCTCCTTTGGCCACTCGAGTCTTGACTCGAATACCCTCTTCCAGATGAAGAGGGGCCTCCCGAGCCTGAGAGCCTCAAGTCCCTGTGAGAGGGAACCACTGCTTTCGCCAGCTTGCACTATGACAGATGCGTCGGCGACGAGGGCCATGACTCTGTTTCTGCGGACAAAGTTGGACTGGAATACCTCGGAGCCTACCTTGAACTGAGAGATTGCGAGATGGTGGCTGATTATCTCGGCCTGCAATGGCTTGTTCTCCGCAGGATACGTCCGGTCGAGGGGCGTCCCCAAGACAGCAATCGTCATGCCGCCTGCTTCGATGGCGTTCTTGTGCGCGGCTGTATCGATTCCCTTGGCGAGTCCGCTCACAATCACCACCCCCTCTCGAGTCAGCACCCTCGTTATGTCCCCCGCCTCCGCTATGCCTGCGGCCGTCGCCTGCCGTGTGCCCACGATTGCGACTCGCGGACGGGGAAGTGGAATCTGCATGGTGCCCGCAGTGTAAAGGACGCTCGGCGCATTCCTTTCTTCGATGTCGTTCAAAGGGCGGCCAAGGAGAGTTGTGGGCCCCCATGTGGAGATCGCCGACCCCATCGATCTCTCCATTGACTTTGCTTTCCCGTGTTTCATATTTAGGCCTTCGTTGGGCTTTCTCATGGCCTCAGAGTAGAGAGGCGTCCCCGAACCTAAACCTTGTCCTGTTCTGCTCTCTTGAGCTGGCTCAAGTTTTAGATGATCGTTTGCCGCTTGTTCGGCCCTCCAACCTTGATTCCCGCAGAGAGGGGACCCGCGCCGGCCCGGGACCGGCAGCCCCCTCGAAAGGGCGTAGCTTCATAAACGACGCACCGACAAACAAGCTCGTGACCGGGATACTCCCGCCTGACCTGTCCACGACGTTCCTCATAGCTGCGATACTCCCGCTGATAATCGGCTTCGTGGTGGGAGTGGTCGTCCGGAACGCCCTGAAGGTCGGCATCGCCCTGGCAGTGCTGGTGGTCCTCCTCATCGCCGCCGGGATAATCACCCCGAGCCAGGTCATAGCCCCCC
>JAKACC010000025.1 GCA_021796515.1 archaeon
CCCTATGACGACCGTGATGTTCCCCGGCGAGTAGCCGTAGAGCCGGGTAGCGGTCCCGGAGTATCCGGTGTACGGGGAGGAGGCGCCGTCGACGATCGTGACGCACGCGTCCCCCGTCGGGCAGACGAAGGTCCCCGGCGGATGGTACGTCGGCTGGAGCTTGAAGGCGAAGACCCCGGCCAGGGCCCCTGCCACGATTATCATCACCAGGCCGAGCCCGATGAGCGCCCCCCTGGGGATTGGTCGCGACTGTTCTGTCTCCAACCTTGTCACCCTAGCGAGGCGAGCTCCGCTACCAGCAGCGCCGACAGGAACATGAGGGGGATGATGGCGAAGAGCTTCACCGAGGCGGGCTCGTCTTTCATCTGCATGTAGAACAGGACGATGGCCACCCCCTGGCTGGTGGCGAGGATGGAGACCACGGATACCAGGACAGGGTAGGCCAGGTGCTGATAATAGAGCAGGACCTCCGTGAGCACCGCCACCACCATGTAGACCCAGACTCCCACCCCGACTAGTGTTCTCATCACGAAGCCCCTAAAGCAGGTAGAAGAGCGGGAAGACGAAGCACCACACGATGTCCACGAAGGCCCAGTAGAGCCCGAAGTTCTCTATGGCCTCGTGGTTCTCCTTCGTGTAGAACCCGCTGGATGTTTTCTTCATCAGGTAGATCATGAAGATCAGCCCCGCGGTCACGTGGGCCCCGTGCAGGCCGACTATGATATAGTACGCGCTGGCCGCGAGCGAGTAGGTGGGGTTCGTGAGGACGAAGTGGTTGGTCCCCAGGGTGATCCATTCGGACACCTTGATCCCCATGAAGACCGAGCCGAGGGCGAAGGTGGTGCCCAGCCACCCGAGCAGCCTCCTCTGGTCCCCTTGCCGTATCGCCTGGATGGCCAGGAACATGGTGAGCCCGCTCGTCACCAGGACCAGGGTGTTGACCGTCCCCAGAGGTATGTCGTGTATGCTCCCGGCAGGGGGCCAGTTGGGGGACGCAGCGCGGATGAATATCAGGGCGCCCAGGAAGCTCCCGAACAGGACCACCTCGGACGACAGGAACACCCACATCCCCAACTTGAGCTTGGGGACCCCCCCGAAGGGCCACCTTTCCCCTTCCGCCTCGTCCGGCATGGTGAACCTGCCGTGCATGTCGTCCTTGGCCCACTCCCAGAACGCGTAGATCACGACGAGCCCTCCGACGACCAGGAGCCCCAGGGCCGTGATCCCGGGCCAGGTCGCCGCGCCCGCGAGGAATAGCATGATCCCGACGCTGAGCTGCAGGGGCCTGGAGCTCAGGTGGGCGTGCTCCCCGGCGGCGTAGGGCGTCGCCTCAGCGGACGCCGCGGCAGCTGCAGGGGCGCTGGAAAGCTGGCCGATCCACCCTCCTGCCGGAGCCGGGGAGGACGTGTTGGCCGCCGGCGACATCCCTTCGGCATGCGAAGTCCATTCGAGGTCTGGGGACCCCCAGGGGTTGGGGGGAGCCTGCGGGCCCCTGAACCAGGTGTGGAGGACGTTCCAGGCGAGGAGTATCTGAGCGCCTGCGAAGATGAACGCGCCTATCGAGGCTATCCCGTTGAGCATCGCCCAGTTCCCCACGTTCTGATAGGTGAATATCCTCCTGGGCATGTCGTACAGGAGGTTCATGGGGAAGTAGAGTATGTTGAACCCGATGAAGGAGATGACGAAGTGCAGCTGGCCGAGCTTCTCGTTGTACATGTGCCCGGTCATCCTCGGGAGCCAGTAGTAGATGCCGGCGATTATCCCGAAGATGGCGGCCCCCACCATCACGTAGTGGAAGTGGGAGACCACGAAGTACGAGCCCCTGAAGACCCTGTCGAGGACCGGAGACGAAAGGAACACGCCGGTTATCCCTCCGATTATGAAGAGGACGACCCCCCCGAGAGAGAACAGCATCGGGGTGGCGAACTTCACCCTCCCGCGTATGAGCGACTCCACGAAGGCGAGCGTGATGACGTCGAACGGGATCGAGATCGCTATCGTGGCTATGCTGAAGGCCCCCTGCAGGGCGACAGGTATGCCGGTGAGGAACATGTGGTGCATCCAGACCCCGAAGCTGAGCGGTATGACGACCAGGGCCGTGGCCACGAGTATCGCGTTCCTGGCCGCCAGCGGGCGGCCGGTGAACTGGGGGATGACGTTGGCTATTATGCCGAAGGCGGGGAGGAGGACGATGTAGACCTCAGGGTGCCCGAAGAACCAGAAGAGGTTGTCCCAAAGGATGGACGGCTGGATCGCCTGGGTGGTGAAGAAGACCGTGCCGAGGATCCTGTCGGTCGAGGCCAGGACGAAGGCGGCGATGATGGTGGGGAAAGCATAGAGCATCGCTATGATGGTGAACAGGAAGAACCAGGTGAACATCGGGACTTTGGACAGGGTGACCCCTGGGCCGCGCAGCCAGATGATGGTCGTCAGGAAGTTGACGCTGCCGAGGGTGATGGAGACGGCCAGGAGGACCAGCCCCAGGTAGGTGAGGGTCGGCCCTGACCCTGCCGTCAGGACCGCGAGCGGCTGATAGGTGGTCCACCCGGCGCTGGCCGAGCCGCCGGGGACGAAGAAGCTCGAGACCGCCAGCACCCCTCCCGCGAGATACAGCCAATAGCTGAGGGCGTTGAGGCGGGGGAAGGCCAGGTCCTTTGCCCCTATCTGCAGGGGGACGAAGTAGTTGGCCAGGCCGATGGCTATGGGAGAGAGGAACCAGAATATCATTATGAGGCCGTGCATGGTGACGGCCTGGTTGTAATAGAAGGCGTTGAGGAAGTTGTTGTTGGGGACGGACAGCTGGACCCTCATCAAGAGGGCGAGGACGGCCCCGACGATCCCGAAATAGCAAGACGTGAAGAAGTAGAGGAGCCCGACGTCCTTGTGGTTGGTGGTATACAACCA
The DNA here is from genome assembly GCA_021796515.1 of archaeon. Classification (GTDB taxonomy): domain Archaea; phylum Thermoproteota; class Nitrososphaeria; order Nitrososphaerales; family Gagatemarchaeaceae; genus UBA183. The sequence continues at coordinate 2,905 of JAKACC010000025.1, forward strand.
TCGGGTCAGCCACGCCGGCGCCATCAGGCGGACTGGCCTCCCGTCCAGGCGTTCCAGGACGCTTGGGTGACGACGGTCAGGTTGGCGAGCATGGTTGCGTGACCGACCCCGCAGAGCTCAAAGCACCTGATGGCGTCGACGTATGTGCATGCAGTGAGCCCTGGGTTGCACACCACCTTCAGTACGTCCGGGGACGCGGTGACCTGCACCGACGGCACCTCGAACCACATCTGGTTCACCCTGCCGGGGATGGCGTCTTCCTTCTCGTCGAGCATTGTGATCCCCATCGAGTGGAAGACGTCGGTGGAGGTCAGGTTCAGCACGATGTCCCTACCGGCGGGGACGGTAAGGTTCCCAGGCGCTCCTGAGTAGAGGCCGTGGTTGTAGGACTCGGCGCAGGTCATCCCGTTCACAGGGTAGGTGTAGTTCCACCCCCACTGGAATGCCTGGACGCAGACCTGGACGCACGGGGACCCGGTCTGCTGCAGGCAGAGCGCGCTGCTGGGGATCTCGATGTTCCCGAAGGCAGCGAACGTCTGGTACTCCGCGGCAGAGAGTATGGTCACGCTGATCAGGACGGTGATGAGGACTATCTTCCACCCTTCGGTCTTGTGCTTCGGCATGGGGGTCCTCTCCCCCCTGTCCCTGTACCTGATCATGAAGACCGCGAGCATGCTGATTACGACTACCGCCGCCCCGACCCCGAAGAACAGATACCAGTCGAGCAGGTAAGAGTAGGTGGCGACGGTCGGCGGCGCAGCGAGCAGTCCCGAATACATTAGGTCGTGCGCTGTGTTGCTGCCCGAACAGCGGTTATAAGTTTGACTCGGGGCGCGGTTGTTTTGGGGGGCGCCCGGTGAGCCTCTTCCGTGGCGGCCTATAACGTATAATTATCGTCTCGAACGAGCCCGCTTCGCGGTGGGGTGGCGGAGCGGTTACGCGTGCGCCTGCAGTGGCTAGCCGTCAGTGAGCGCATTCACATGGGTCCGAACGTGGCGGTCGCCACCGGACGTCCCATCCCCACCTCTTTTCCGGCTTCTAGATGAAGAGGGCGTAGAGGACGATGGCTGAGATGAACACTATGGAGATCGTGTTGACGACCTTGATCAGCGAGTTGATCGCAGGCCCCGCAGTGTCCTTGAACGGGTCTCCCACGGTGTCGCCCATCACGGCTGCCTTGTGGGCGTCAGAGCCCTTCCCGCCCAGCTGGCCGGTCTCGATGTACTTCTTCGCGTTGTCCCAGGCCGCGCCTCCGTTGGTCATGGTGAACGCGAGGAATACCCCTGACACCACCGTCCCTATCAGGAGCCCTCCCAGCGCCAGGGGGCCGAGGACGAACCCCACCACGAGCGGGGTGATGATGGCCAGCGCTCCCGGCTTCACGAGCTCCCGGATGGCGGCGTTCGTGCTGATCCCCACCGCCTTGGCGTAGTCCGGCTTCGCGGTCCCTTCCATGATCCCCGGTATCTCCTTGAACTGCCGCCTGACCTCGTTGACTATGGTGTAGGCGGCCCGTCCGACCGCCTTGATCAGGAAGCTAGAGAAGTAGAACGGCATGAGGCCGCCTATCAGGAGGCCTATGACGACGTAGGGGTTGGAGAGGCTGAAATCCAGCTGGCCGTTGACCATCGAAGGCGCGTATCTGCTGGCTACCGACCCCCCGGCGTTGAGGATTATCCTGGACGCCTCTCGCTGGAAGGCCTCGAATATCGCGACCGCAGCGAGCGCAGCCGAGGTGACGGCGAACGCCTTCGTGGTGGCCTTCGTCGTGTTCCCCAGGGCGTCGAGCTCGTCGGTGACGTCCCTGACACCCTTCTCGAGCCCGGCCATCTCGACGATCCCGTTGGCGTTGTCGGTGATCGGGCCGAAGGAGTCGATCGACATTATGATCCCGGTGAGCGACAGCATGGACATCGTCGCCACTGCGGTGCTGTATATCCCCGTGAGGACGTCCCCGCCCGACCCGTAGTACCCGAGCGAGTAGGACGCGATTATCGCGACCACGAGGACCAAAGCCGAAGGAGCCGCGCTCTCGAGTCCGGTGGAGAACCCTGAAAGGAAGTTCGTGGCCGGTCCCGTCAGGCTGGAGCGGGCGATCTCCTTGACCGGCCCGTAGGAGTACGAGGTGAAGTAGTTGGCGACGTTCTCTATCGCTATCACGACGACCACGCCGACTATGGCGCTCGCGAAGAGGTAGTACCCCAGCGTGGACCCCCCGAAGAGGAACTGGCCGAAGACGAAATCGAAGACCACGGCCACCACGGCGGCGATGGCCAGCGTGATGTTCAGCGCACGGAGCGGATTGGACTTTATCGACTTCCTGACGTAGAGGCTTCCCACGATTGCGCCGGCGATCCCCGAGGCGCCGAGCAGTAGCGGATAGACCAGGAGCCCCTCCCCCACGCCTGCCGGGATCAGAGCGCCCAGGATCATGACAGCTATGGTCGTCACGACGTACGACTCGTAGACGTCGGCCCCCATCCCGGCGCAGTCGCCGACGTTGTCGCCGACGTTGTCAGCTATGACAGCCGGGTTCCTCGGGTCGTCCTCCGGGATGCCGGCCTCCACCTTCCCGACAAGGTCGGCCCCGACGTCCGCCGCCTTGGTGTAGATCCCCCCAGACACCCTCATGAACATGGCGATGAGCGAGGCGCCGAACCCGAGCCCCGCGAGCGTCGCAGGGGACGAGGCTATCGTGCTCGAGTAGAACAGGTAGAAGGCGGACAGCCCGAGAAGGTCGAGACCGACCACGGTCATCCCCATCACCCCCCCGCCCCGGAAGGCCATGGTGAGGGCGCTCCCCAGTCCCGACTTCGCCGCCTCGGCGGTCCGGGAGCTCGTCCTGACGGTGACGGCCATCCCCACGTACCCGGCGAGGGCCGAGAGGAAGGCACCCACCCCGAACCCGACTGCGGTCGCCCCGCCGGTCGCGTTGGGGTAGTCGATCAGACCGAAGATGAGCAGGATGATCACGAGCGCCACGGGGGCGATCACGCGGTATTCCCTCGCAAGGAAGGCCCCGGCTCCCTGCTTGACGGCGTCGGAGATCTCCACCATCTTCGGGTTCCCGCGGCTCTGGCGTCTCAGGTACCCCCACAGGGCGGCCCCGTAAAGAAGGGCCAGGATCGCGAGCCCCAGGGCGATATATGCGCCCGTCCCGTTGGGCGCCAAACCCGGGACGACGGCCAAGGTCTGAGGGGGGGTCTGCAGGGTCCCGAAGCCCAGTGACAAGAGGCGGCTGACGCCCTCGGATTCAGTTTAAAAGAATTGGGGGAAAACTGGGTCCGACCTCTTTCGGCTGCGTGGGAAGCGAGAGGAAAGGAGCCGAGGGGGGTTCCAGGCCGGGCCCGTATCGAAGCCGACGGGGAGGAGCGACCAGAGGGGGACGAGAAGGGGCCCACGTTCTCCGGCATCCGGCAGTCCCCGAGAAGTTACTGCACCAAAGACGAGTAGAGGAGGGGAAGGAGCACGGTGGCGTCTCCGTCGACGGTGACCTGCTTCGCCCCGGGCTTCACCTTCCCCCATGAGATCGCCTCCTTCATCCTCGCTCCGGAGAGGCTCCCGTCGAACTCCTGGGCCGTCGTGATGTACACGGCGTAGTCCAGCCCGCCCTTGAAGGCGTTCCACCAGATCACGTGGTGCTTGGAGATCCCGCCTCCGAGGATCAGGGCGCCGGACTTCTTCGACCCGAAGACCAGGTCGCTCAGCATCTGCTCGTCCTCAAGGAGGTTCAGGTGGAACCTGTGGTTCTGAGAGTACTGCCAGATCTGATATCCCACGGCGCCGTCTGTTATACCCGGCACCACCACCGGGATGCCGTTCTTCGAAGCCCAATAGAGGATGGAGTCGTCCTTCAGCCTCTTCCCGATCTCAGCGCAGAGCCCCGCCGTGGATATCTCGTCCCGCCCCTTGGACAGGATAGAGTCGAGCCAGGCGGCCATCTTCCTTTCGATCAGGGCGCCATAGTTCGCTTGCGGGATGAACACGTTCCCGAGGCGGTGGACCCCCTTCTTCCGCAACAGGGCGTCGTCGGCATCGAAGCTCCCCTCGTAGTACCCGCCGAAGCTCCGGGCTATGTCGTGGTCGAGCGTTCCGCAGGTGGTGATCAGCACGTCGAACCACTTCTCCTTCACCATGTCCCTGATGACGCCCCGGGTGCCTGTTGCTATCAGGTCTGCCGGGAAGGACAGGAAGTTCAGCGAGTCGCTGTCTCCGAGCATCTCCTTCATGATGTCGACAGACTGCCCGACCTTCCTCGCGGTGAACCCTCCAGACTCCTTCAACTGCCTCAGCAGGTCCCTGGACGAGTCGCCGGTCAAGTGGATGTCTTTCACTCTGGCGGGCATGTCACCCCCCCGCTCCATGGACTCGACTTGAAGGTTTCTGGCAGGGCGCCTGGCGGTCGTCCAGCCGCACACTTTCTGGGGGCGGGCGCCTCTCTTCTGCACCCCCCTCCGCTGAGGGTGGCCCCCGGTCCGTCTGGGCGGACGCCGCTCGCCCGTCGAGGTGAACTTCGCCTGCGCGCAGGCGAAGGCATGCAAACCGTCGAAACCGACTGTTGCGCCGACTGTTCGGTCCCCCTCTCCGACACCGGAGAGGAGCTGGTGTGCCCACGATGCGGTGCGGTCAGGGATAAGACAGTGACGGAGGTTGGGCTCTCGCCCAGGCCTTCCGTGTTCGGGCGGCCGCGCCTGGGGAGCTACATGGGGTCGAGATGGGGGACGATGAAGGAGCGGTCGTCTTCGGGGATCTCCGGGTCGCAGTCCGGGTACCTGCACATGAAGGCGATCTCTGACTTCGCCGGAAGAGACGACGGCGCCGACGTGGAATGCGCGAAGATGATCGAGCGGGTCGCGGAAAAGCTGGGCCTTCCCAGGTTCGTGACCCTCCAGGCGGCGGCAATAGCGAGGAAGGTCGTCGCCAACCCGCCCCGGGGGCGGAGGCTGAACGTCGCTGAGATATCCGCCTACTCCCTGGTGGCTGCAAGCAGGGTCGAAGGGGTGCTGTCCGCTAGCGTCAGGGAGATCCTCAGAGCCCACGCCATGCTCGGGCGGAAGGTCACTACTTCGTCCATCATCCAGCTCTCCCTCGAGTCCCCTGTGAAGACCTACGCGAGGGGGCCGGAAGATTACGTCACCCGGGTCGTGGGGCGCCTTTCCCTGAACCAGGGGCTCTCCAGGCGGCTCGAACAGGAAAAGGTCCCCCGGACCGCGTACTTCGTCGACCTCCGGACCCTGGCCCTGGAGCTGCTCCGGGCGACGGACAGGGTTTCCATGGAGGGGAGGAGGCCCTGCGCCCTGGCGGCGGCCGCCGTCTACTCTGCCGAGGTCTGCCTGTCGCTCCTTGAGCGGAGGAAGCGACGCGTGACGCAGAAAGAGCTCGCGGACTGCGGGGACACTTCCGAGTACACCGTCAGGGAGCAGTGCGCCTCCCTCTTCGCTCCTCCCCTAGCTAAGATAGGGGAGTCAGCGAGACTTGCCCTGACTCCTCGAAGTAGACGCTGAACTCCCCCCCTACGCCTTCGACCCCCGCCTGCGAAAGTCGGACCGAGTAGGCGACGGAGCACCCCGAGGAGTCGGCGACGCTGTATGACACGCTGAAAGAGAAGCCGTCCCTCCGCGCCCTGGCTCCCGGGGACCCGGCCGCGGCGTCGACTATCTCCCCCACGGCGCCGTACGAGCAGCTGACCGGCTCCGACCCCTGGAGGGCGCCTGACACCGCCCGGAACGCGGCCTCGCAGTCGGAGACCGCGGCAGGGACCCGGACGCCCAGGTGGACAACATGCACCTCGGTCCTGCTGAACGAGACCCCAGGAAAGGCACCCCCGCTCCCCCAGACGTGGAGGGCGATGTTGACGTCGCCCGTGACCCCTCCGTCCAAGGGTGCCAGGGCAGTGAGGTTGTCTGTCCCTCCTGAGATTCCTGTGGGCCCTCCCTGGATCACGACCGACATGTTCCCGCTCCTTTGGCTATACGAGGCCGAAACTATCGCGGCGGCCACCGTCCGGTTGGCCGTCGGGCAAGCGAGCGGAGACGCTGAGAGAGCATTCTGGAGCGTGTACAGCACGTTCGCCGCTCCCGTCAGCTCCATGACCCTGAACGCGTCCGCCGCGGAGTCCTCCGCGTCCGCCTGGGCATAGAGCCCCGCCCTCCCCTGGGAGGAGGCGTAGACCGCAAGGCTCGAAAGCAGAAGGAGGGAGAAGATGACGGCGGACGCCGCCGAGGCAGCTATGCCTGAGCGCCTGACCAAGCTAAGAGCGTCACATCGAGAGGGATCAGATCCAGGTCGAGCGAGACGGATGTAGTCCCGGGAGGGGGCCCGCCGCAAGAGAAGGAGCCCATGGTGGCGGAGAGGGTATACGTAGCGTTGGAGGCCGAGGCCAGCCGTGAGCAGATGGTCGCAGGAGGCGTTTCGAGGAACCATTCGACCCCCTCGGATTCCACGAAGGAGACCAGCTTGTCCCTGAGCGCGGTCTTGACCCGTAGGCGAAGGGCCGTTGCGTCACCTGCGGCCGGGTTCAAGAGCAGGATGCCTGTGATCGCGGAAGCCCCGATCAGGATTGCGACGGCGACGTCCGCGAACATCAACGCGGGAGCAGCCCCGGGAGGATCAGTGCGAGAGCGAGCAGCGTGAGGGAGATCAGCACCGCGTACATCACGGCAACGTCGACGTAAGTCTCCGCCTCAGCCACCCGGCACCACCTCTATCACCCCTCCCTCGAAGAGCGCGAGATACCCCTCCGCCGGGTCGAGCGTGGCATTCGCCAGCTCCCATCTCGTCCGGAAGGAGAAGGTCCCTGACCCGTAGGAGACCGCGACCGTCCTGCCGCTGAGCGTTATCACGTCCGACCCCTGCGCCGCGCCGAAGGAGAAGCGCACCCGGATCCCGGGCAACATCGAGTCCAGCACCGCGCGGACGCCGTCTGCGGTCCTCCAGTCGGCGGCGGCGCGGGCGCCGCTGGCAGTGGACATCAGGGCGGGAGAGAGGACAAGAAGAAGGGCCGCGGCTGCCGCGATGTAAAGGGCCCACGAGCTCATGGCGCCGATTGAAGAAGCGGGCATGCTAGTCCACCGAGACGGTCAAGGCAGACGGCCCCGCGTCAAAAGCCACCATGTGGACCCCTGGAGGGACGTTCACCGTGAAGTCGCAGGGGAGGGAGACAGGCTCCGAGGCGGAGAGGTCGCCTGCCGTGAACTGAAGGGTCCCCACTGAACAAGAAATCCGCGAAGCCGGAAGGGAGAGCAGAGCATCAGACCTCCCTTCCGCCACGGCCTGCGCTGCGAGGCCTTCCACCGCAGACGACGACGCCCCGAACTGAACCTTCGCCTCGAAGCTGAGGAAGGAACCATATGTCGCCGCCGACCCCGCCACGAAGAGGGCAGACACCAGGACTACGAGACTGTACTCTACGAGCTCGGCCATCGCGATACAGGGCGCCGGCGGGATATAACGCCCCACCCTGCCCCTTTTATCGACTCGCCGCTTCGGAGAGGGAGCGCCGTTGAGGTTCCGCCTGGCCGAAGAGTTCCTGAAAGCGGTCGGCAGGAGGGACCGCGAGCCTGACCCGGCGCCGCTGCTGGTGGAGCTGTTCGGCGCCCCAGAAGGGCCAGGGTGGCGTTCGGAACCCTTCCCCTTCTGCTACAGGACAACCTCGGAAGGCCCGGCCCCCTACTACGAAGTCGCCTGTGCGCTCACTCGGTCAGCCATCGGCTCGATGAGGAAGGTCGTAACGGACGCATCCGAAGAGCTGGACCCGGAGGAGGTCGTCCCCCTGACCTTCGCCCGGCTCGTGGAGGTCCTGACCCGGCTGACGGCCGAAGGGCTCGCCTCGTCCGGGGCCAGGCAGAGGATCCGGGAGCTCTCCGAGGTCGCGGCCTTCGAAACGCTCGGGCTCTCCAGGGTGCTGGCCCTGGCCAAGGACCCGCAAGTGACGGAGTTCTTCGTCGACTCGGAGGACTCCCCCCTTTATCTGGACCATATGACCGCCGGGAGGTGCGAAACGTCCATCGTCTTTACGCGGAGAGAGACGGACGCGATCAAGACCCACCTGGACACGTTCAGCGGATACACACTGGACTACCAGACCCCCTCCCTGAAGAACGACCTGACTGTCGGCGGCGCGGTCCTCAGGGTCTCCCTGGACCTCGAGCCCGTAGCGGTGAACCGGTTCGCGCTCGACGTCAGGCGGCTGAACGTGTCGACGCTCACGATGCCCCGGCTCATCGGGATGGGGGTCATCTCAGAAGAGGCGGCGGGGTTCCTGGTCGGGTGGCTCGAAGCCGGGGGGAACGTCACGATAGTGGGGGAAACAGGGACTGGGAAGACGACCCTCCTGAACGCCCTCGACGCGAAGGTCGGGCGGAGGTTCCGGCGCCTCTACATCGAAGACGCGGTGGAGACCCGGGACATGCTTTCCGAGGGGTACCACCAGATGAAGGTCAAGGTAGACCCTTTCGAGCGCGGGGGCGGGGCGGGGAGGACGAAAGAGTCCGAGATAGTCAAAGCCCTCCACAGGTCCCCCGATATCGTCATACTGAGCGAGATTCAGTCAGAAGAGCACAGCAGGGCGTTCTTCCAGGCACTGGCGTCAGGGGCCAGAGGGATCCAGACCTTCCACGCCTCCACCGTGGAACAGGCGGTCAGGAGGTGGGTCAACCTGCACCACATCTCGGAACAGAGCCTCCTCGACCTCGGGGTCCTGGTGCAGATGGCTAGACCAGACAGGCTCAGGCAGGAGAGGTACGTCAAGCGCGTCTGCGCCGTCACGCCCGAAGGCGGGGCACCCAGGATCATGGAGGTGTTCGCCAGAGACAAAGAGAACCGGTTGAGGCGCATGGCCGGACCCTCCTGGCCGGTCCTACCTCAGGGGGCAGAGGGCGAGGCGCTCCGGGAGCGCGTCGAGGCAGCGCTCCGGGACATCGAGTCCGAGCCAAGGACGCCATGAAGTTCGCGTCTCTCGAGCACTACAGCCTTTCTGCCTGGAGGGTGGCCGCGTGCGGAGTCGCCCTGGCCTCGGCGGCCTGGCTCGCCACGTCGTTCGCGGTGGGAGGCGTCCTCGGAGGGGCGAAGTCTCCGCTCCTCTATGCTGTCGCCGCGCTCGTGTTCTACGCCGTCGTGTCGGTCCCCAGGAGGATGATGGACAGGGAGAGGGCGTGCCAGGCGAGGGAGGCGATTCCGCTCTCCTGCGCGATAGGAGCGCTCCTCGAGGTCACGCGGTCGAACGCCAGGACCCTCGTCCTCCTGACCCCGGGAGAAGGGACGATTGCCGCTCAGGTCAGGAAAGCGGCGAGGGCGACCCTGCTCGGAGAGGACGTGGGGGCGTCGGTGGAACGCGCGGCCAGAGCCCTCACCGCCTACTCCGCTGCAGGCGCCCTCAGGATGATCGGGGCGAACCGCGCGGGGTCGGCGAACCAGGACGACGAGGAGGTCAGAGGGCTGGAGCTGTCCTCCGAGCTCGGGAAGGAGACCAAGCTCCCGACGCTCATGACCGCCTCATTCTTCGCCCCGATACTGCTCGTCCTCTATGCCGTCTTCGCTCACCTTTACGGCTGGGGGAGCCTGGCCGAGCTCGTCGCGCTGGAGTTCGTGATCCTCGACGTAGCGTTCTACTTCACCGCCACGGGGGGAGACGGAAGGTGAAGTCTGACCTCCAGGCGCTCCTGGCCCTCAGGAGGGTGCTCCGGTCCGCCGCCGAAGGCGAGGGGATCGCGAGGTCCGTCGTCGAAGAGATGCGCGGCCTCTCCCCGGCGGGAGCCTCGGCCGCCAGGAAGGTGCTGCTGGGGAACCCCCCGTCCGCCGCGCTCGGTCCGCTGCGAGACGAATCAGGGGAAGAGGTAGCGACGCTCACGTCGCTCATAGCCTCCGCCGCCAGGAGCAGCGTCCCAGCTGTCGGGAAGAGCGGAGGGGCCTTGGCTGCGACCCTTGAGCGGTGGGTGAAGGCGCGAGAGAGCAGGGTGCTCGAGCAGAGAGTGATGAGGTTCCGGAGCCTTATGACGTCGGCGATCCTCGGAGCGGTGACCGGCTTGCTGGCAGCACTGGGCCCGCTGGTAGGGAGCATCCAGTTCTCAGCCCCTCAGGTAGACCACGGGGGCCTTGTCTATGGCGCGGCAGCCATGACCGCCGTGAGCTCCGGGATGCTTGGAGCGTACATGTCCGGGAGGGGATTCTACGTGAACGTGGCGCTCTCCCTCTGCGCCTTCGCCCTGGTGAGCTCCCTCGCATCCCCCCTGGGGGGCCTGTCCCCCATCGTGGCGTAGCGCGTTAAATAGCGCCGGCTGCCTGTGGGGTCATGAGAATCGGACGTAGGCTCAGGGTAAGCAGGAGAGGGGCCCAGCTGATCGAAGAGGCGCTCCTGCTTTCTGTCGCCCTCGTAGTCCTGTCCCTTCTTGTCGGAGGGATAGAGTCCATCCTGAAGCAGAGCGCTGCGTACAGTTCCAGCGTCTGGAACTCCATAACGAGCTCCTTCAGCGGGATCTTCGGGTCGCTCTTCCACTGGTGAGCTAGCGTTGGGACAGGCGCGCGAGCTGGCGGCGCAGGTTGCGTGGAGGCTGAAGCCCCAGTCGGCCCTGGGGATTGGCGATCTGCGGATGGGAGACGGGAAGTACGTCATGTCGTCCGACGGCTCGAAGTCTAGGGGGATCGCCTTCTTCAGGGTCGGGGTCCCGGACGTGGCGGACGAGAGCCGCATGGACTACTCGGCAGCGCTCAAGACCGCCCTGCAGCAGCAGAGGATGAAGGGTCTCTTCGAGGGGCTGCGCCGGGCAGGGCTACCTTTCGCATACGTCATGCTGATGAGCGAAGCGGAGTCGGACGGGGCGGCCGCTCCCCTGCTCGAATTCGACCTGGTGGTCGGGACCTGGGTAGACTGCAAGAAGAAGGAGGACCCCGGTGCCATCCTGGAGCAGCGCGCGAGCATACTCGCGGCCGCGGTGAGCGTTGCTCTTCCAAACGCCAGGGTCGAACGGCTCGTAAGGAAGGAGCTCGCGGGGTTCGTGAGGTCCATGCTCCTCCCCGGGGGGAGGCCGGCGCTACAGAAGGCGTCTGCGGCCGCCGCCGGGGCCCTCTGCACATTCGAGGAGATGTCCCCCCTCTCTGGGGACCTCAACGGCGCTCCCGACTTCTACGTCCCCAACGCATCGGAGTCGGGGGCCGATGGCCCCCTCCTGGGGGCGGTGAGGTCTGGGGGGCGCGAGTACCATGACTTCAGGCTCCAGCTGGACGACCTTCGGAGGCACGTTAGCGTCCTCGGGATGACGGGCTCGGGGAAGTCGACCACGGCTGCCGCCATAGTGAGCCAGGCGGCCGAGGCGGGGCTCCCGGTCATGATCCTGGACTGGCACAATGAATTTGCAGATGCCGTCTCTGAGGCGGGAGGGAAGGTCGTGGCCCCGGGCAAGGACGACCTCGCCGTCAACCCGCTGGAAGTGGGGCCCGGCGCAGACCCCGCGGAGCACATCGCCATGGTGTCTGATATTTTCTCCGACATCTATCACTTCACTCACCCCCAGGCGTACATGTTCAGGAACGCGCTTCAGAAGCGCCTGAGCGAGACCTCCGTCGACGAGGTCCCGACCATCGCTTCATTGGTTAAGACCATCGAGTCATATCCCCTGCGGTCAGCCTATGACAACGAGACGAAGGTCGCGCTGCTGAGGAGGCTTGTGCCCCTCACCCAGGGGCAATCTGGAAAGGCGCTGGGCGGGGCTGGGCCCCTGAGGTTGGAAGAACTGCTATCCACCTCGGTGTGCGTCGAGCTCGGCCACATGCGAGACGTGCAATCCAGGGCGGTGTTCTGCGACATCATTCTGAAGATGATCTACGAAGAAAAGGTCGGACGGAAGGGGAGTCTGGACCACCTCACGGTGATTGAGGAGGCGAGGAACATAGCGCCGGCCAGAAGGGCGGAGGACCCCCCGAGCGTGGGTGAACGGATGATTTCGGAGCTGAGGAAGTTCGGAGAGGCGATGATGTTCGTGGCCCAATTCCCCACCCAGGTCGCGGCGGAGGTCGTGAAAAACTCCGGAACCAAGATAGTCCACAGGCTCGCATGGCCCGACGACGTTTCGCTGATCGGAGACTCGCTCGGCCTGAATCAGATGCAGCGCGAGCATCTTACGAGGCTAAAAGTGGGGGAGGCTGTCGTGGGGCTGACTAGGATACAGAAGCCCGTCCTGGTGCAAGTCAGGCCTGGCTACTCTCAGACCATGGAGACCAGCGACCCCAGCGTCGGACCGGAGAGATAGCGCGCGGTACAGTGTGTTGCTCAAGGCACCGGAGTCACAAGGCTCAACCAGCCCAGGCTTGGCGGCAAAGCCGCGTGGCGATCGAAGGAAAGTCCAGCCCACGTTCAGAAGGGTCGAAACCAATCCCCCCTTCGGCAAGCTCCACGCCATACTCTTCTGACCGGCGTTCTCCGCCAGTCGTCCTGGTCATCCGGTCATAGGACTTTCAAGCGTGCGACGGGTGCTGAACCTCTTTGCCAATTTTTTCGCCGCCGCCCCATGAGGTTAATCCAACGAGAGGTATGTGCTCTCACGGATGAAAAAATGCGTTGTTTCTTAAGGCGAAGCTCAGACAGGAAGAGATTCGCATGGGAATGACCGGGCTAAATCTCAATTTGCACCAACCGCAGGGCTACGCAAGGGACATGCGGGCCAAGACTTAAGCCATAACCTGATTCGATGGCCATTAGAGACGCCGATGAATGATAGAATCTTCGTTGACAACCTGCGGCTCAACTGCCGGGTTGGCATCACCAGCGAGGAGAGAAAGGAGCCGCAAGAAGTCACAATGGACATCAGTCTCTTCTTGAACCTCAAGCCAGCCGCTGAAAGCGACAGCATGGGCGAGACTATCGACTACAGAGAAGTAAGACAGCGGGTGATGCAGTTCATTTCGAAAAGGGAGTTCAAGCTCTTGGAGGCCCTTGCGGACGGGACCGCGACCTGTCTACTGGATTCTTTCAAGGCTGAAAGGGTCACTGTGAGGGTGCGCAAGGCGAAGTACTCGAGCGACCCTTCGATCGGTATTGAGATCGTGAGGGATCGAAGATAGGATGGTGGAGTCGCTCATTGCTCTGGGTTCCAATATGGGAGACAGGGAGGGGAACCTGAGACGAGCCTTTGGAATGATTGGCCGACAGATGAAGCTAGTCAAGATATCCTCCGTCTACGAGACGGAACCAATGTACCACGAAGATCAGAGCTGGTTCCTGAACTGCGTCGCCGCGGTGGAGACTGACTCGAGTCCTCGAGAGCTGCTGGAACGACTGCAGACCATCGAACTTGAGATGGGCAGAGAAAGGAGCGTAAGGTACGGTCCTCGGGTCATCGACCTCGACATCCTCTTCTACGGGAACGAGATCGTATCGGAGCCATCATTGGAGATACCGCACCCCAGAATTGCAGAAAGAGCGTTCGTGCTTGCGCCCCTGAACGAGATATCCCCCAAACTGATTCACCCCGTGCTTGGAAGGACCGTAAGCGAGCTACTCGATGATTTGAAGACCCAGAAGAAGGTCGTCAGGAAACTGAAACGCGCCTCCGACCTCGCTCATTCGTCATAATCGCCTCGGCGACCCTGACTGCCTGTGCCGTTTCTTTCACGTCGTGAGTCCTTATCAGATTGGCGCCATTCATCACCGAGATCGCGGTAGCAGCAAGCGAGCCCGATAGCCTCTCTTCAGGGCTTTCGAGATTTAGAATCTTCCCCAGGAAGGACTTCCGCGACAGGCCGACGCAGACAGGTCTCCCTAGAGACTTCAGTTCCCCCAGGTTAGCGAGAATCTGGCAATCCCATTCGTGCCAGGGCATCAGGTTCTGCGGTGAGTACGCCCTGCCAGCCCCCTCTTCCCTGAAGAAGCCTATGCCCGGGTCCAGCACGATGAGCCGCTCGTCGATTCCGGCCCTTTCGGCTATTCGAAGTGTTCCCCTCAACGCATGTCGCACGCGTACTATCGGCCTCATCTCGGAGGCATTCTGGGAATGCGCCATCGCGAGCAACGACGCGCCACGATCCCTGACGACTTTCGCCATAGCCGGGTCATGGAGTCCCGATACGTCGTTGATGATCGATGCGCCGTCCTTGAGGGCCACGTCAGCCACCGATGCGCGAAGCGTGTCAACCGACAGGATCGAAGGAGCAGGTTTACCCTCTCCCATCTCCGCAATCGCGCGAAGGGCGGCGCGTATGCGTGTTAGCTCGACCTCCTCGGAGACCTCGCCCTTGAAGTATGGCGCGGTGGACATCGCGCCTATATCTATGAAGTCCGCTCCCCCTTCGGTCGCCTTCAGGACGTGAGCTGAAATATCCCGAACAGTCGTAGCAACGGAGTCCTTGTAGAACGATTCCGGGCCAACGTTGACTGCTGCCATTATCCGGACCGGAAAACCATCCCCTACGGAAACGGAACCCAGCCGAGCTATTCTCCTCAATGGCGCCGATCAACCTCCCTTTCGCCAGTAAAATGGCTTGTCGTGAGCGCTTGCCTGGTGGGGGCGCAGATGCCAGCGCCTTTTCGGTGAAATGAGAAGGCGCGACGACATCCCGAGGCGGCTGGGCCGGCGGAAGGTTCAGGGCGGCGAAAGCAGCGCCTTGAGCTTCGGCCCCGAGTCGTAGCTCAGAGTCCAGTCGACCCTTGCACGCCGCGGGGCCCCCTTGAACGCCTCCAGGACGGCCTCTGCGGCCTCGGACGGGGCCGAGTGGGTGGTGTCCACCTCAGACGTCTTCTTCGCCCCGAAGGCAGCGAAGGCCTCGGAAGACACGAGTCCGATGAGCTCCGCTTCTAGGTTGTCCAGCAGCTTGGGCGGGGGGTACCCTCTCTTGGTCAGCCTCCGTTTCAGCGCGCTAGGCTCGCACCTGAGGACCACGACGGACGCGGCCGAACGCGCCTCGAGGGCGTGAGGGAACAGGTGGCCGTAGACCACCGATGGGAGCCTTATCCCGCCGGAGACCCTCGCCCGAAGCTCGTCTGTGTCGACGGACATGTCGTCATCGCCGCCTACCGCGAGACCGTATGAACGCGCGAGGTCGTTCAGGCCGTAGACAGGGAGCCCTAGCTTCTTCGCCACGAGCGGAGCGATTGACTTCTTTCCGGTCCCGGGAGTCCCAGTTATCCCGAAGACCCCACCGGCGCTAGACAGCCTGTGTCTGGGCAGCCTTCAGTTTCGCCTTCCAGTGTGACCTGAACTTCGCCAGCTTCGGGGCTATCACAGCCTGGCAGTACGGCTTGGAAGGGTTCCGCCTGAAGTACTCCATGTGATAGTCTTCAGCCGGGTAGAACGCCGTGAGGGGGGCCACTTCGGTGATTATGGGGTTCCTGAAGGCTCCCTCCCTGGCGAGCTCGGCGATGATCTCGTCGGCTTCCTCCTTCTGCCTGGCGCCGGAGTAGAAGATTACTGACCTGTACTGCGTCCCTACGTCGGCCCCCTGCCTGTTGAGGGCGGTGGGGTCGTGGGTAGAAAAGAAAACCTCGAGAAGCTCGCGGTAGGAGATGGCAGATGGATCGAAGGTGACCTGTGCCACCTCCGCGTGGCCCGTGTCGCCGGTGCAGACCTCTTCATAGGTGGGGTTCGGAACCGTCCCCCCTGCATACCCTGGGAGCACCCTGACGACCCCCTGAAGTTCTGAGAACACGGCTTCGGAGCACCAGAAGCAACCGCTCCCGAAGACGGCCGTCTCGGCGCGAGGCAATGTCGTCTGAGTAGCGCCGCCTGCATTAAAGCTTGCAGGTAGCGCCACCGGCAACCCTCAGGGCGCCCCCGTTTAGGTCGATCACGGCCGCCCTCATCCCGTCCCAGACAGGAACCGGCCATGGGAGTTTCGCTCGCAGCCTCGGCCCCCCGGCCGCGGTGATCCTCGCGGGCGCCATCTCTCCAGGTAGCTGGAGGTGGAGGTCCCGCGGCGCCACCTCCGGCTTGTAGAAGGAGGACTTCACGAAGTCGAAGGTGACCTCGTCCGCGAGCGTGAGAGATCCGTCGTCGAGCCAGTGACATCTGTCCAGGTCCTTGGGCTCGACTCCTCTCAGGGAGAGCCCCACCCTTATCCCCCTACCGGCCGAGTCGAAGTCTACGTCGTTCACCTGGATCCCCTTGACATCGGCCCTCAGCCCTGCCGCCCCCGGCACAAGACGGAGCTGGTCGTGGATGGAGACCTCACCTGAAAGGACGAACCCCAGGGCCACGGTCCCGACCCCCTTTACCGTGAACGCCCTGTCCATGTAGATGAGCGCCCCCGACCTGAGGAAGTCCCCCCTCGGGGATGCCCGGCCCAAGTCTATGGCCGCCGAAGAAATCTGGCGCTCTTCGACATCGAACCCTGCGACGGCCGTGCCCCGCAGAGAGGACCTCGCCGCCTCGGGGGTGGAGGAGCCGTCGAAGACCTCCAGGGTCCCGCTGAGACCGAAGGCCGCGACCAGGAGAGCGAGCTCCCCGTCTGGGGCCGTCAGCCTCCCGGACTTCGGATAGAGGTAAAGGGCGTGGTCCACCATCGAGGCTATGCGCGAGTAACCCTGGACCTTTTCAGGGAAGTCGGTGGCGTCGAGCAGAGAGTAGCACCTTCCGCCTTCTGTGCGCGTATAGACGGCCATCCCCTCTGCTTCGCTCTTCTTCGCCACAGACGCGGCGAAAGCGGACTTCGTTTCCGCGTCCGACCCGAAGACCCCGACCGCAATCCCTTCCATCTGGGTCACTTGTGGGCCTCGGAGCCGGCAGCTGGCACCTCTGCGCCCGGAGCAGGAAGCCCGGTCGGCCGGTTAGCGAACCAGTGCACCGCGACCACGAAGACCGCGAACAGTGGGATCAGGAGGAGGTCGCTGGCCGTGACCAGAGCCTCCAT
>JAKACC010000026.1 GCA_021796515.1 archaeon
GGAGGCGGGAAGAAGCTGAAGATAGGCATCGTGATATCGACGAACGAGCCTGAGCTCGCCTGGAACGCGTTCAGGTATGGGGCGAAGGCCATCGAGAGCGGGCACTCGGCGAAGGCATTCCTTCTCGGGAGGGGAGTCGAATGCGAGGAGATAGGCGACGGCAAGTTCGACGTGAGGAGGATGATGAACGATTTTGTCGAGAAGGGAGGGGTCGTCCTCGCGTGCGGGACCTGCCTGACGATGAGGAAGAAGGGAGGGACCGAGCTCTGCCCTCTCTCGAGCATGCAGGACCTGGTGGACCTAACGGCGGACTCGGACCGGATTCTCACGTTCGGCTGAAGTGAGAAGACCCAGAACTTTCAAGCGGAGCCCTGGTCGGTCCCACGTTGCTTGCACGGCACGCCCGGGAGCGCGCTGCTTCAGACTTTGCCCACCTGTAGCTTCAGTCTGCTTGTCTGAGCCGCAGGGGCGTCTGGTTACGTGAGCCCATACTTCTTCACGTAGAACTTCCTGACGGCTTCTCCCACCTCCGTCAGGGTGGACAGCTTATCGGTGACCATCCGTTCGACATATTCCGCCCTATCTGCGAGCTCCTCCTCGAGTTTCGTCTCGTTCCACCCGAAGAGGCGCATCACCTGTTGGAGCTTCTCAGTCTTCAGCCGGACCAGCTCCTCGGGGGCGGGGGGTGAGAACGAGACCTGCAATCATGTCGTAAGTGAACTCCCTCAGTCCCATTTTTCATCCCATTTCCAAGTGGTGCTACACTGCCATCGAGGCGAGCGATTGCGCTAAATCGTTCTGAGGGTTAAATAGCCCGGCTAGGATTCGAACCTAGGTCGAAGGCTCCAGAGGCCCCCATCCTTGACCACTAGACGACCGGGCTGCGAATGAAGGTTCGGTTTCAGTGGCGATAAAAGGGTTCTAACGCCTTCTCGACGTCGCACGGACGCGACCGGGAGCGACACCAAGCTCTTCCATTACCGAACCCATCTGGTCAAGGGACCCCCTCAGGACCTCGGGGCGCAGGATACCGAAGTGGCCGATCCGTATCATCCTGTCCTTGTCGTCGTATATCCCCCTCGAGACCATCACGTGGTGCTCCTCCTCCAGCGTCCTCTGTATGGGCCCCGCCTTCCCCTCTTCCACCCAGAAGGAGGTGACCGTGTCCGCCCTGTGGCCCTCCTCGGCAACCAGCTCCTGGCCCCACTCGGCGACCTTTTCCCTGGCGATCTCGCCGAGCCTTCTGTGGCGGGCCCACCTGTTCTCTATCCCCTCTTCCTTGACCTCTGTCAGCGCCACCCTCAGCGCCTGGAGGACCTGGGTCGCAGGGGTGGCAAGGTACATCTTGGGGTCTTCCATCACGGGCTTCCAGCGCGTGAGGTCGAGGTAGTAGGACTCGATAGGCGCCTTCCTCTTCTCCATGTGCTCGATGGCGCGCTGCGACACCGCCAAGAGGACCGCTCCCGGCGCCCCGGCCAGCGCCTTCTGCGAAGCCGTGAAGACGATGTCAGCCCCCAGCCTGTCGAAGTCCAGGGGGACCCCCCCGATGGCGCAGACGGAGTCGACGACCGAAAGGACCCCCGCCTTCTGGCACTCGTCCACCAGCTCCGTGACGGTGTTGGACACGGAGCTCGAGGTGTCCACGTGCGTGATGAAGACGACAGAGTGTTTCGACTTCCGGAGCCTCTTCCTGAGCGAGTCAGGGTCGGCCCCCTTCCCCTCTGGGAACTCCAACTTGTCCGCCTTGGCTCCATGGATCTGGTTCAGCAGTAGCATCCTGCGCCCGAAGTAGCCGTTCGTCAAGGTCAGGGTCCTGTCACCATGGGCCACCAGGCTCACCACCGAGGACTCCATCCCTATCGTCCCCGAGCCTGTGAAGACGAACTGCACCCCTTTCTGGTTCTTGAAGACGTACCTCGCGAGAGACACGGTGTCCTTGAACATCGAATAGAACTCGGCCCCCACGTGCGGGAGCTGCGGCTCAGCCATGGCATCCCGCACCCGCTTGGAGAGGTTGGTCGGCCCCGGAATCAGAAGAAGGCTGTCTCCCATGTCAGACCCCCCTCTCCCGGCCTCTCAGGCGGGTAAAAACCCTCTCCCTAGGGGATATGGTCGAGGACCTGGGTGAGCGTGTCGATGTGGATTATCTCCGGGTCGGCGACCCTGGTGGTGTGCGCGAGCATGAAGCCGAGCCTGGCTGACTTCAAGAAGGCGAGGTCGTATATCGTGTCCCCCACTGCGATGGTGCTCTTCGGGGTGATCTTCAGCTTCCTGAGGAGCTTCGCGTAGGCGAGGTCCTTCCGAGTGGGGTCGACCCTCCCTACCCCCATGGGCTGGAGCACGCCGCGCCTGTCGAACCTCAGGCTGTTGGCCACCCAGTGGTCGATCTTCAGCGTCTCGGCGACCTCTTTGGCCAGTATGTCGATCCCGGACGTCACCAGCGCGGTCTTCAACCCGCGGGCCCTGAGGTCTTCGAAGAGCCCTGGAGCCTCGTCCCGTATCTTGTATCCTGAAAGTATCGACTCGATCTGCTTCCTGGTGGTCCCCTTTGGCCAGCAGGAGATGTCCCTCCGCATGAATTCGTTGTACCCTATCTTCCCCTCGGAGTAGAGCTTCAGTGACGCGGCGCCCAGGCGTTCCGTGCCGAAAGCCCTGTGGATGGCGACCCAGCTGCTGTTGTGCTCCAGCACGGTCCCGTCGAGGTCGAAGGCCGCGAGCCTGATATCTCGGTTCAAATCCTGTCTCTGACCGGGACCCCTATGAGCCTCATCGCCTCGGCCAGGACCCGGCTCGAGGCGTCCACCAGCGCCAGGCGGGCGTCCCGGAGTTCGGGGTCGGGCTCCTGGTTGACCGGGACGCTCTCGTAGAAGTCGTTGAATGCGACCGCGAGCTCGTGGGCGTACCGCGCCACCTCTTTCGGGGAAAGGAACTCTCCTGCGTCGTTGGCGCTGATGTCGAGCATGGACATCTTCTTCCCCAGGGCC
Organism: archaeon; assembly: GCA_021796515.1. Classification (GTDB taxonomy): domain Archaea; phylum Thermoproteota; class Nitrososphaeria; order Nitrososphaerales; family Gagatemarchaeaceae; genus UBA183. The sequence continues at coordinate 2,985 of JAKACC010000026.1, forward strand.
CTCTCCTGCGGCTTCGTGAGCTTGGCAGCCGACCCGGCGTCCACCCGGGGCTTCCCCTCTGTCTTGCCGAGGATCCGCCTTGCCCTGGCGTAGGTGTACATCAGATAGGGGCCCGTGTCCCCCTGGAACTTCAGGGCGTCGTCCAGGTCGAAGACGATCATCTTGTCGGGGTCCTGCTTCAGCAGCTCGTACCTGAGCGCGGCGACGGCCACGGCCTCGGCCACGTCTGAGACCCATCCCTCGGCCTCCGAGAGGTTCCGCTTCTTCGTCTCGACCTTCGCCCTCTCCTTCAGCTTGTCGAGCACCGTGTCAGCGTTCACGTACAGCCCCTTCCTCCCAGACATGTGTGCGAACTCCCCCTCGATCTCGAACCCTAGCTGGGAGGCGGTCTTCTTCGACAGCGAAACGACCTCGTAGCTCCGATGAAGGTACTTCCTAGAGGCGCCTTCTCTGAACTCCTCGAGCACCTTCGCGACTATCCTCTGGAGGTAGCTCTGCCGAGTGTCTATGACCGACACGGCCAGGTCCGCCCCCCCGAACCGGACCTTCCCCTTCTTGCCGTCCATGGTGGTCGAGTAGAGGACCCCTCCCGGCTGGTCCTTGGAGTACTCCTCGTAACCGAAGGGGTCGCCTATGACCCCTACCTTCCAAGCCGCGTAGGGGATGTCTTTGGCGACGTACACCGCCGTCCCGTCCGACCTCACCACGACCTTCTCTTCTCCCGTGTCGGGGTCAGGGATCACCCAACACCCCTTGTTGTCCCCCTCGGTCTGGAACTTTACGTACTTCATCTTCTTCAGCGATTCGAAGATCTTCTCCCACATCCCCGAGTGCACGATCTGGGACTCCCAGTTCAGGAGGTCGTAAGAGGCGCCCAGCCTCCAGCAGGTGGAGAGCTGCGCGGCCAGGATCCTCCTCACTATCTTCCGGGTGTACTCGGAGATCTCCCCTTCTCCCTTCTCGATCTCCCTTAGAACAAGGGACTGCTTCGCCTTGAGGGTCGGGTCTTGCTCGTATGCTTTCGTGACCTTGGTGTAGACCTGGTCGCCACAGTAGACGTCGTACTTTACGCCGGGCGGCGCCTCGTCAGGGAACCCCAGGAACCTGAACCCCACCACTATGTCCGCGACCTGGGCCCCCGAGTCGTCCACATAGTTCAGAGCCTGGACCTGCTGCCCCAGGTACCGCATCACCCTGACGAGGGAGTCCCCGAGCACCAGGTTGCGGACATGACCGATGTGGAGGGCCTTGTTGGGGTTGACGTTCGTGTGCTCGATCGCGACCACCTCCCCCCGTTCCCTCACGGCGCCCAGGTCGTTCGACGCGGTGATGCTCGCTACGCTGTCAACCAGGAACCGCGGATAGCTCAGGCTGAAGTTGACGTACCCCCCCTTGTGCGGGACGACGGCCCCGACGTACTTCGACTTCTTCGCGAGCTCCATGGCCTTCGAACCTATCTCTACGGCGATGTCCCCAGGCTTCTTCCCAGTCTCCTTGGCCAACCGTATCGGGACGGCGCTTGCCAGGTCCCCGTATGAGTCGTTGGGAGGGAGGTCGACGTCGGCCACCGCTTTCTTGTAGCCGAGTTCGTGCAGGGCGCCGGCAAGCACCTCCTCGACCTCGGCCTGGAACTCTAGGAACTTCAAGAGTCGGCGTACCGCCGGCCCGTGCGATAAAAGCTCTCGTCGGGGACGTCTCTTTAGGCGCGCCCGGAGGGAAGGGCGTGGCGCAGGGCCCTTAGGAAGGGGTGGCCCTCTGCTCCTTGTGGTAAAGGAAGCAGGCGACCTCTCTGTCGTCGACCTTGGAGAGCGCTGGCTCTTTCTCTTTGCAGAGGTCGAAGGCGTACTTGCACCTGTTGTGGTACCTGCACCCCTTCGGGAGGTCGGTGAAGCTAGGGGGGTCTCCGGAGATCTTGACGTCGGCGACCTTCTTCCCGATGTCCGTTGTCGGGACGCAGCTCAGGAGGTCCTTGGTGTACGGGTGCATAGGCTCGCCTATCAGCCTGTTCGCGGGCCCGCGCTCGACAACCTCCCCGGCGTACATGACTGCGATGCGGTCGGAGACGTACTGCGCCACCGCCATGTTGTGACTGATGAAGAGGTAAGACGCGCCCGACTTCGCCTGTAGGTCAAGGAGGAGGTTCAGAATCTGCGCCTGTATCAACACGTCGAGGTTTGACGTCGGCTCGTCCAGGACCACGAACTGGGGGTCGCCGACGATGGCCCTGGCGATCCCGATCCTCTGCCGCTGCCCCCCGGAGAACTCGTGCACGTACTTGGACTTCGCAGCTGGGTCAAGGCCGACCTGAGACATCGCCCTGCTCGTCCTGTCCGCGATGTCTCCCTGGTCCTTCATCCCCGACCCGATCAGGGGCTCCGACACTATGTCTTTGACGTGGAGGCGGGGGTCGAGGCTGGAGTACGGGTCCTGAAAGACAATCTGCATGTACCGCCTGAGTCGGCGCAGCTCCGACCCCTTCATCTTGAGCAGGTCTGCCCCTGAGAAGAGCACCCGCCCTGCGCTCGGCTTCCCCCTGGTCGGGCCCCTAGAGTGCGGGCTGAAGGGGGCTCGTTGCGGAATGCCGAAGAAACGCCAGGCGGTCCGCGCCCCAAAGGCTGGGCGTGGGAGCGACGGCCCAGTGACACTCTAGCTTCGCCTGAATTCGAACTCGCAGAAGCCGTCTCCGCATGCGAGACACTTGGACTCTTTGCTCGTGAACCCCTTCCCCCAGACGGCATCCATTACTGCTGTCATGTGGCCCCGTAGGAACTGACTTGCCGGCAAGGCGGACCTTTGACCTGCGCACTCGAAACTGTCCCCCACCCTCACAACGGCTTCGGATCCTTCCGGGACCAGCTTCGTGAGAAGAGGTTTGCTCCAGCCAAGGGCGGTATAGATGCCAACGAGCTCATTGAAGTTCTGGCGCAGGTAGGGCTTCCCCATCAGGGAGACCAGTTTCTTCATCTCGGTTTCTCCGTAGGTGTATCCCATCCGATAGAGTATCACATCCCCCCCGGTTCCAAAGGTCTTCTTCAGCCCCAAGATCATCTGCAAGAACATATCCGTTCTCATTAGCACCAGTCTCTCTCCTCCGCTCATGACGATGGGAAAGTGCTTGCTCTCCACCAACAGACCGCTTTTCGGTAGTTCGACCTCTATGCTCGGCACGAGGGCAGAGGGCTCGAGCTTGGATTTGATCTCAGACAGCGCCAAGCCTCCCACATTTTCTACAACGAGCGTCATCGTCGCCGATTTCTCTCCTGGCATCACCGAGGTCGTCATGCTCAATATGTTGAGCTTCGCTTCAGAGATCCTCGAAATCAGGTCCGAGAAGGACCCGGGCACGTCCTTGTGCACAGACGTTATGCGGAGCATCTCCTCGCCAGGCGCATAGACGAAGATGGGAATCCCCCGTGCGCCCTGGGACATTGGCGGGCCGTTTTGTCTCCGCCCGCCTAAAAGCGTTCCTTCGTTTCTCTGAGGAGCCAACTCCAAAGGCCGAGAAGAGCGGGAATGAGCAATAGGCACGCCCCGGCCCCTGTTCGTCCTCTTTGTCGGTGGGAGCTCCAGCAGCCGTGTTCCCGAGATCGATATGAGATGGTCGGGTCTGATCACCCGGACCTTGCCCAGCGACGCCGGCGCGGGAGCCCGCTTGGAAATCTAGCCTTGGAGGGGAGCTCAGGGTCTGCCGTGGGCACCTGAAGAGGTGCCGCCGAAGGCCACTGTGAAGCTGGAGCCGTCCGAACTGAGGGAAGAGGTGGTGGCAAGGGTCTTCCCGTTGTAGCTGACCATGTTGATACTGGTCACTGACGAGAAGCTCCCGAAAGGCTGCGTGATTCCGCCGATAGTGGCGTAGCAGGTGCCGCTTACACCAGTGTTGTCCTGCCCGTAAGACGCAGTGCCGAAGTTGGCGAGAGTCGTCAGGCTGCCTCCTATCGCGGGCCTCTCCGCTATGCACTCCGCGTCAGCGAGCTGCGCACCACTGACAGTCGCGGTGTTAGAGTAGCTTTTTGCTCCATCGGTGACAGTCGCCGTGCATAAGGCGCCGCCGGACACTGCGGTGCAAGCCACCGTGACCGATATCACGTCTCCCGGAGACGGCGTCCAGGTGGCGTAGGTGGGCGCAGCGGGGTAGAACTCCGTCCAGGCGGAGTAGACCGGGGAGCCGTGAGAACACTGCACCAGGGTCCCCGCCTGTTCGACCGTGCTGTCGCTATACCCGTCGATGCCGGCCCAGAAGGCTGCGTAGGTCGTCTTCTTGGAGCAGCTGACCGAGGGTTGGACGAACGAGCCAGCCACCGTGGTCACAGTCCCCGAAGACCCGGTGACGACGTAGCCGGCCCAGTTGAGGCTGGAAGAGGAGCCGCTCGCGCGCAGGTTCGGGGTGAGAGATACGGACGCGGCAGCCATAGGAGTCACGCTCAGCAGGGAGAAGAGCACCAAAAGCGAGGTCGCGATTGTCGCGAAGTGCCTCGACTTCAACGCAGATGCTTTTGAAGCGATATCATATTTAAACCTAACAGCTTAGGCATTCGCCGCTATCTGGGGTTCGCGGCGCCCCGACTGCGCAAACAGAAAGGGGCCGCCAGGGCCCTCCCGATGCCGAACCCCTTGCTGGATAGGCTGCTCAACCCCGGCCGATCCCGCATAGACACTCCGCGCATGTCGTCATCTTCCCGCATACGCTGCACTTCTCGAACGAGTGGTAGTGCTCGTCAAAGCCCTTGCTCTGCGGGCACTCCAGGTCGTTCTTACAGACGAACATCCGAGCGCTCCGACCAGTACCCCCTCATTAACCTAAGCCGAAAGGCGAGGAGAGGCCCGATGGGCGGTCACCGGGTGGGCAGGAGCATTCCAACCGTGCCGGAGTCGCTGGTGCGGGGCCGGCCGTCGGTCCTGAAGTCAGATAGGGGTCGCGCCGGAGAATAGTTTGATCCGAACGGTTCCACCCGAACAAAGCTCGTTCCGAGCCATTCCAACACGGCCGGCAGGGCTCGGACCTGTTATGGTTCGAACGCCCTCTTGTCTGTGTTCTCTACAGAGCGTACGTTAGGGGTGAACCGTTCGAGCAACGCTACCGGTTCGGACCATTTTTCGCCTGACCGCGAAGGTCTTGACCCCTCTGCGCGGCCGCGTCCGGCCTCCTGCTCTGCGTTCCGATTTTTGGTTCGCGCTCAAGCGCTAGCGTAGCACGCCCTCCCAGATTGCCGGTACGGGACCCTTGTACACCACATCCTCGGCTCCGACAAAATCCGCGAGCCATTCGATGGCCTCCCCGATCTTGGATGCGACCTCCTTGCCGCGGGGTGCGCCGGCTTCTGCGTGCACCGAGTTGACCACGAGCTTCTTTTCCTTCTTGTCGAGTCGGGGATCAATCCTTCCGATGAACCGCTCTCCGCACAGGATTGGGAGCACGTACGTCCCGAATCTCCTCTTCGCCTTCGGCAGGAACTGTTCTCGGGCGTATTCGAACCCGAACATGCTCTCCAGCCTCCCGCCTGTGAGGATGTTGTCGAAGGGAGGGATCAGCGAGACGCGAGGCTCCCAGTCTGGGGTCGCCAGCGATTCGAGCAGCCCGACGTCCGAGCTGTGAACGTACCGCTGGCCCTTGTCGGCGAGTCCTTCGGCTCTGACAGGGAGTATCTTGCCCTCTTCCGCCAGCCATTCCAGCGCCTGTTCGAGGTGCTGATACCTGCCGCGAACGAAGTGGAGATAGATCTCCCGCGGCTTGGCAGTGCCGAGTGCCCTCAACGCCCTCTCGGCGGCAGCGCGCTCGTACGCCTCTTCCGACAGCCCCTTCACCTTCGCCAGGTCAGGGAAGAATTTCTCCGTGAGACCATAGAGGTTCTGGTTCCCTTGGCGGCCCACTACCATCACCTCTCCCCTCATGTGAAGATGAAAGAGCGTGTTTGAGACATCGCTCCCTGAGCTCCACCCATCAGGGCTCTTCTTGGCCTCGTAGTCCTTGAACTGGGTCGGGGTCAGCGGCCCGCCCCTGAGTTCGTCCAGCATCCTTCTCTTCAGGCCTGTGCGACCGAGGACCTTCCTGGCTGCTGGTATGTGGTTCTGCCATCCCTTTGCGAGCGACCCCGGGTACCTCTCCATCAGCGAGCGGTATATCGGGTAGTCGTCGGGGACCACTATCGAAGCCTGGGGGATCCAGTGAAGGAGGAGCTTCCTTTCCTCCCACATCAGCCGGTCGAGGTCTGAGACCTGGAACTTGCCGACCCTGCTCCAGATTGCGATGACGTGCGACGGCGCGACGATGGGGACCGGGTCCCACTGGACATAGATGATGTCGCGCACGAGGTCCACGAGGTCGCCCTTGCTCGTCTTCTTCGGGACCCTCCCGGCGAGGTGTTGCTTGGTCACCGCGAGGCGCCTGACGGCGCTAGGGGTCGTAGAGATCTGGTCAGGGCTCAACGGCCGGGTTCGCGAAGCCGAGGCTCATTAAGCTTGAACCAGAGTCGGCCCTTCCATCAAACGGAGTTCGTTTTAGGTCATGTCATCGCGGGCCCGGTGGGGTCCGGACCAATATCCGTACGAAACCCCATCCCACATCGGAGAGGGTCTCATCAATTCAAGACAATGGCTGTCCAGGTACTTGAGCCCTAACCTTCCGCCTCAGGAGATCCCCCAGACAGGACTCCTCGATGGCGAAGACGTAGCGGGACCCTGCGAACTTCGACCTCCCCACCTTCTCCAACTTCGCCCTGTAGGACTTTACTCTCTCTTCGAACTTTATCATCAGACGACCTCCTCGACTAGTCGAGGAGAAAGGGTTTGTGTTTGCTACCTGGACAGCTCATAACATAATCCTGCATCGTTAGGAATTAACACAGCGTGCCGGAGCTGGAGGAGAGCATCGTTCCCCACGGAAGTCTTCCGTCAATTGAGGGGAGCCCGATATTATTTCGGTCGACTGAAAGCCGCGCATTCGGTTTGGTGCCGGAAGTAAAGGGCATCAAATTAATACCCGCTGAAGCCACCTAGATTCTCAACGGGTCATCATGCCAGAAAAGTGTGAAGAATGCGGGGTTAAATTAGGTAAGGACGCGTACAGTCGAGACATCCACGGAGCGCAGCACTCCTTCTGTTGCTCTCATTGCGCTGATTCATACGAAAAGAGGACAACAGGCCACCTGCACCATTAGCCTTCCATCCAGGAGATGTTGACTAATGAATGGACAATACGACATCGTCATAATAGGCAGGGGAGCGGGCGCGTTTTCTTCGGCGATCAAGGCGTCCGAGCTGACCGAAGGCAAGGCAGGGATAGCGATGGTCGGGGTCGGCCACATATGAGGGACATGCGTCAACGTCGGCTGCACGGAGTAAGAGGACCTGAACCTGCCGGCAGGCTACCAGAACCACGATCTTCGTTGTGAGAAGATGTTTCAACGGTTTGTTTAAGCGTTGAACGGCATTTGTAAATCCATCCGGGTTCGTTCATTCCCCTGAGGTGAGGGAAATCCAAAAGCAGGTAGCGAAACAGTGTTGCGGACTGATCTTCGAGGACAACTCCTCGTACAGGGAGCACTTGAAAGAACATGAACTAGAACCCTGTTGTGCGTGCGGGTAGGCCGACACGCGTACTGGCCCCGATCTTTCAGTTTCAGCGAGAAAGCATCCGGTTCAGGGGGGTCCCGTCTCCTCTGCCAATGCATCAAGGTACACGCCGTATCTCCACTTCCTCGCAAGGTCATCCGCTTCCTTCTCCCTCTTGGCCGTGCCATCAGGCCGGACGTGTTCGTTAAGCCAGGCGTGGGCGAGCTCGTGGGCGATCACGCCAATAGCAGCCTTGTCTGAGATCTCATTCAACAGCTCGCTGTAGAACGTTATCTTCTGTGTCGGGGCCCTCTTCGGATCTTCGACGGTCTTTTCCGTCTGTACGCAGCAGTATGTGGTAAGCCCTACGAGCCCCTTCATCTCGCCTCTCTTTTTCATCCGCACACTGGTCACGGTTTCCAACTTCTCAATGCCTGCAGGGAAGAGTTCAAGCGCCTTCTGCAGCAGAAAGGTGAACCTTTCACCGGCCGGTTCCAGCTTCGCGTCGGCGAAAACCCTGCTGAAGCGGTCCCCCGGCGTGGGTCATCACCCCGCGAGTCCGAGCGGGGTCAATGCTCGAGTTCCATCAGGCTCTCGCCGTTCAGGAATATCTTCCCGATGACCTTGCACGAGCGCTTCAGGGTGTTGGTCACATAGCAGTCGCTCGCCGCAGCTGACGCCAGTTCCTTGATCTTGTCAGCCGGCTCCTGGCTCGTTACTTTCACCTCGTATTCGATGCTGTCGAACCCGCGACCGCTCATTCCCAAGAAGCGGCCGGTTGCGCTCACTTCGAGATCCTGGATCTTCATTCCCCAGACGGAAGCGCGCTCGGCATAGTGGGTCAACTGACAGAGAGGTAAGCCGGCTACGAAGTGCTGGAGCGCGCCCGGGTGCTCCCCCTTCCCCCCACCTATTTTCGGTGGGTCACTGTACCAAACGAGGTCCCCCGAGCGGACTTCCTTCCTCAGCTCTGGTAGATACCTCGCCGAGACCCTCACCGCGCGGCCGAACTTGCTCCTCCTTTCATTCTCGCTTAGGCCTTCGGCTTCGGCCCATTCCTTGTAGGCCTTGGCGGCAGAATCTTTCACCTGGGCAGGGAACTCGACCATCGAAACTCCATCTCTTAGTTTTGCTCGGGCTATTTCTTTTCTTCCTTGGTTTTACGGTGGACTTCGCCGACGTGGGCCAGGAGTGCCTCCTCCGTAGGGAACCCTGCCCCGCACACCGTGCATGGATACTCGGTCATTGTTCCGACCAGATGCTCGCCAGTTAAGAGGTCTCTCTTTGACCCTTGCATCCGAGACTTTTGCGACGTCTGTCATAGCAGGCCGACCGCGCTGACGTAGAGGAAGCTGACGCCGATTATGGTGAAGACGATTACGATAAGGCGTTCCGTCGTGATGGAGGACAACGCCCCCTGGGCTTTTGATCCGATCTGACCCCCGATCACCGCACCGGGGATCGTGAAGACCAGCAGGTTCCAGGGCACGGCGTAGGTTCCTCCCCTGACCACAAGGCTGGCGATACCCGTCGCCGAGCCTGCAAAGACCCCCAGCGTCATCACAAAGACAGATGTCGCAGCGGAGACAGTTATCGGTATCTTGCAGCGCCGCACCAGGTCAGGCATCACCAGTTCTCCAAGTCCGACGGAGATCATGCCCTCGAACGCCGACCCCACCGCGCAGACCAGCTCGCCTCTCCTCTTGTCGCACACTTTGTACCTGTATTCACGCCCGCCCTTGGTCCTGATCACAGTCTCTTCCGGGGACTCGCTCTTCCTCGGGATGCGGTCGACCGACGGCGGTGGCGCCTCGAGCCTGATGTTTCTCACCGTGGACTTCGATGTAGCAACGAGGTAGACCGCGAGCCCTATCATGAGGATACCGAACGCCAGTTTCAGGAACAACGCAGGGGAGAACTGGGCCAGGAGTGAGGATATGATGATGGTAGGGACTGCGAACCTTGCCAGGCGGAGGCCAATCTTTACGTCGATGAGCCCTTCCTTCCTGTATCCGGCCAGTCCCGACAGGAAGCCAAAAAACTCGGTAAAGAGCCCGACCGTCACGGCCGCGGCAGGAGAAACGGATGGGACGGCGAGAAGCGGGAAAATCAGGATGACCGCAGGGGTGAGGATGGCCGTGCCGTCTATCCCGAGCATCATCGCAAGCGAGACGATGCCTATGCACGCCGGGAACATGAACCAGTAGACGAGCCACTCGATCAACTTCGAGGTTCGCTCCACTCACCAAACCTCAAAGGAAATAGTATCGCTCCCGTCTCAGCCGTAGACACCCAGAGGCGCAGTCTGCTTCCAGACCCGCCTTAGGTCTTCCTCGGTCCGCTCCGCCTCCACCTTGATTGCGTCTAGGTCGCAATAGGCGTTGGGGACCATCTTCATCATGGCCTCGGCCAGCTTGAGCCCGCTTTCGTAATCCTGTATCCCCTTGTGGGTCTTGATCAGCAGGGCTACCACAGGGGTGCCTGCATCCCTCCCTTCGAGGAGCAGGCGCCCGGCGACCCCTCCGACGGCCGCTAGCTCCGCAATCGGGATCGACGCCTTGGCCGCTATCTCCTTCGCTTCCGGGCCGTTCACCACAGCCGAAACGACGTGCTCCTCCTTCCCTCCCTCCATGGGAGTGCTGAAGGAGGTCAGCACGAACGCCGCTTCCTTCACCTTGGCCCATTCAACAATCGTCCTAGCAATCAAGTGCGAAGCCCGGAGCCCCGGGCTGAAGTCCCCCATGATGACGGCGATGTTCCGGTCGGGGTCCGCGTAGATCCTCGCAGGGGCCTGCAGCCTGCCGTTGAGCACGGTCGCCAGCGGAGGGAAGGCGTCCGAAGACACCTCCCCCACCATCGCGAGTTTCAGTGAAGAGACGAGGCAGGTCGATGCGATCGTGCCAGCCAGCCCCGACTCCGGGAAGCCTTCGATGACCACCCCACCTGTCAGCTTCTCCGGCTCGCCCCTGGACGCCCTTATTTCGACTCCTTCAGGCAACTTTTAATTCCCTCCTGCGCGGACGACAGGCTTGACCGAGCGCCAGTCCGCCCTTGCGCTTGTCTTCCCTCTCATCCTCTGGACATAGTTGTAAGCTGAAAGGGCCGCCGAGGCCCCCTGGGCCGCCGAAATTACCGCCTGCTTGAAAGCGATGTCAGTGACGTCGCCTGCCGCGAAGACGCCCGGCATGGATGTTCTTCCTTCCCTGTCGACGGCTATCTCCTTCCCGTTCAGCCTGACGAGCTTCTCCACCACGTCGGTCTTCGCGAAGTATCCTATCTCCACGAAGATTCCATCGCTTTCCAGTTCCGTCCTCTCTTTGGAGACAGTGTTCTCCAGGATGACCGACCCCAGGTTGCCGTTCCCTCTGAGCTCGATCACCCGCGAGTTGGGGACGGCCTTGACGTTGGGGAGCGCCAAGACCTGAGAGATGTACTCCTCGCTCCCGATTGGCCTGTCATATTGATGCACCAGATAGACTGACTTCACAACGTTGGCGAGGTAGTTGACAGCGTCCAGCGCCTGGTCGCCGGTGCCGACGACAGTCACAATCTTACCCCGGAACAGCGGCCCGTCGCAGACCGCGCAGTACGAGACGCCTCTACCGTTGAGTTCCTTTTCGCCCGGGACACCGAGGTTCCTGGGAGTCTTGCCGAAAGCAAGGATAACCGTCGTCCCTGTGTACATCCCACCGCTCGTCCTGACCGTAAAGCAGAGGCCGGGGCATTCTCTGTTCTCCTCCACATCTGTGACCTCTTCGTAGGCAAACTGGGTCCCGTAGAGTTCCGCCTGTTCCTTGAGCTTGGTAGAAAGCTCGAAGCCGCTGATGCTCTGATATCCCGGATAGTTCTGAATGTCGTTGGTGAGGAGCATCTGTCCGCCGATGTCCTTCGTCACCACCAGCGTCCTGAGGCCCTGCCTGGCCGAGTACATCGCGGCGGTCAAGCCCGCGGCCGAGCCTCCTATGATGACGACGTCATACAACTCGTCCAATTCGACCACGTTTACCTGTTCCCCGTCAAAAATCCCGAAACCGGCAAGACGATCATAAAATTGGAAGGGGCCGGAACGAAGCGACCCCGCGCCTCGCCGACTCCTCTTGTTGGGTGCAGCCGTTCCACCTACATCCGATGTGCGGTCTGGCTGTGGGCCTGGAGTTCAGCCTGTGTGTCGAACGATGCTCCACACCCTTCGCACTTCAAAGCCTGTGCAGCATGGGGCATCGGATGAGCCGACGCATTGTGCTGCATTAGTGCTTCCTGCTCAGGGAAAGCCGCGCCGCACGCCTGACACTTGAATTCTGGCATGTTTCTCGGCAACGAAAGCTGGATTATCGTATTAACAGATTGAGCTTAACAGTAAAACGACCGCTTTAACCCAAGGCGGCGTAGCGGTATGATTCTTGTGGCCCTACTTTGCGGCAGCCTGCAACGGCTCGATCGCGCCCTCGGCAATTAGACGGCCGAGTTCCGTCAGCATGACCTGGGTCTTCCCCCTCGCCCCCAGATGGGTTTCGACCAGTCCCATAGTAAGTAGGCCCTCGGCTTTCGCGTTCCCGTTGACGTGGTAGGAGACCAGTGGGAGGCTCATCTTGGTCCTCCCCCCCAGGTCCTCGAGGGAACTGCAGCAGTCGGGTTGCATCTTTAGGAAGTTCAGGATGGCCAGCTTCCTCTCCGGCAAAAGCCGGTAGTAGGAGAACTTCAGGACGGGGAGCATTACCACCTTGCCTTCCATAATAGCAGTTGCCTTCAGCCCGTTCACATAGGACGCTGACAGCGCGGCGCAATTCTCAAGGTTGTCACCAGTCGAAACGTCCACGAGGAGGCTGTCCTCGTCCACGGCCGACTTTATCTGGGCGAAGGCCTTGAACATCCCTTCGAGCAGGGTGCCTTTGAGCTCCAGGACTTGGACGCCTATCCCTAGCTTGTCTGCTACCACCCTGAGCTCGTCTATCTTCTCCCTATGTTTCCCGGTAGATATCAGATAGATCTTTTCGGTTGGGAACTCTCGCATCACGGAAAAGAGGGCCTGAACGTTCTCTCCCAGAGGCGCGACGATGTTGTACTTCATCCGCAGAATGAGTCACAAACCAATCCTTATAATATTATCCCAGGCTTGAAGAATCAAGCTTTACTTAAACTTCTGATTTAATCCTTGTAAGCTAAGGTTATCTTTCGGAGCAGGAGCGGAAGGTTCGACAAGCATGTCAGAAAACAACAATGGTGTACAGCATCTCAAGCAGGCAGACTTCGAACGCGCAGTCCTGAAGTCTTCCACACCCACAGTCGTGGACTTCTACGCCGACTGGTGCGGGCCATGCAGGATGGTCAGCCCGGTCATCGAATCGCTCTCGAAAGAGTACAGCGGCAGGGTCAACTTCGTCAAGGTCGACACCGACGCCAACCAGGCGCTCGCCACGCGCTACCAGATAATGAGCATCCCTACCGTGATGATCTTCAGAGACGGCAAGGTCGTTGACAAGGTCATCGGGGCGGTCCCCGCGCAGGTCTACAAGCAGAGGATAGACGCGGCACTGGAGGAGAATTAGACCATGTCGCAAACGTCCAAAGTCCTCTCCTACAGCCTGGCCGGAGGTTTCGTCGGAGCCCTGGTCATGGGGATCATCGCTCTCATGATGCCCGTGTCCACTCCCATGGGGGGCGTTCCCTTCTTCGTGGCCGCGGCCATGCTGATGGGGATGGGGTCGACGTCGACTGTTGCTGGCTGGATGCTCCACCTGATAACGGGCCTGATCATCGGCGGAATCTTCGGGGTCGCGGTGACCAAAGTCTCGAGCCTGAGGCTCGGCTCGGCAGGGAAGGCTGTCGGGCTTGGCGCGGCGGCTGGGATAGTCGCGTTCTTCGTCTGGTTCCTGCCCATGATGGCGATGTTGATGCCCGCGCTGATGGGGATGCCCATGATGGTCGCGGGAGGCTTCGCGGCTCACGTCATCTACGGGCTGGTCCTCGGAGGAGTCGTATCATTCGCAGTCAAGTCCAGCACTTCATACAAATGCCCCGCCTGCGAAGCAGACTTCCATTCGAAAGAGGAGCTCATGGAGCACGGCAAGGCCCACATGTCAAGCACACCAAAGCAGGAATTCAAGTGCCCTGCGTGCGGTGCGACCTTCGCCACTCAGCAAGAGCTGATGGACCACAATGCGAAGGACCACCGCATGTGAGAGAGAGGCTTATAGGGACAGGTACGTCCTGGACCTCTTCCCCATTTTGACTAGAGGAGAAAACAAGTCATGTTAGTAATCAAATGCGCTGACTGCAGCTGCGACCCTCGGGATTGCAGGGTCGCCCCGTCAGCGAAAGCATGTCCGGACTGCACCCTGGACGCGTGTTGCTGCTGGCCCACTATTCACGGGAAGGCTTGAAGGCGATGAATGCGAGGAGTGCCGCAAGGCCACACAGAATCCAGATTTTCACCGGCGGCTGTGGCCTCTGCAGCGAGACCGTGGACATAATAGAGATAGGGAAGTGCAAGGACTGCAAAATGGAGGCTCTGGCCGTCGACGATCCCAAGAACGGAAAGGCGGTCAAGCGCTACGGTGTCAGCGCGGTGCCCACCGTAGTCATAGACGGGAGGATAAAGGTGCTCGGGGTTCCTGACTTCCCATGGTTCTGCGGGGACGAATTCTACGGGAAGCTCGAAAGGGAATTCCCGTTGGCCAAATGACACTGCAAGACATAACTTACCCCTTCGCCGCCATCGTGGCATGGTCTGGATTAGAACAATAGCAGAAGGGGACGCGGAAGGGGAATTGAAGTCTGCCTACAACAAAGTCGGAACCGCCCGCGGCACGGTCGCGAACGTGTTCAAGGCGCAGAGCCTGGACCCACGGTCACTCGAAGCCCATTTGGGACTGTACCTGAGCCTGATGTTCGGCCAAGGCCCCCTGAGCAGGAAGCAAAGGGAGATGATCGCGGTAGTCGTGTCGGCGGAGAACGAGTGTGGATACTGCGTGGCCCACCACTCGGACGCCCTTTCCAATTACGTCAAGAACGAGGCCTGGGTCTCTGAGTTGGTGAAGAACCGCGGCTCTGCCCCACTCGAACCGAAGGAGAAGGCAATTGTGAATCACGCGACATTGCTTGCGCGAAACCCTCACAGAATCACCGAGCAGGATGTCGAGATCCTCCGCCGGGAAGGGCTGAGCGACGAAGAGGTCCTTCAGCTCACTGAGATAGCGGCATACTTCAACTTCGCCAATTGCTTGGTGCACGGCCTCGGCGTTGACCTCGAAGGAGGACAGGTCTCGTACAAGTACTAGAGAATCTCTTCCTGCAAACGCCACGGGGGCGAAGGCTGGGTTTGAAGTGTTAAAGGAATCCGTTTTATTTCAGGCACGCGCTCTCAGCAGCGAGTGAAAATTGAGCGCGATAAGGAACCTGAAACCGTCTCTCACTAGGTTCAACGTCACCTGCCTGAACAAGGGCTCGTTCGGCTTGCATCTTGTGAAATGCTTCGTCTTCAGGACACACGAAGATATCGTAACCGACCACATCCTTGTTGCCGGGGCCGAACTCAGAGTTCTGGACAAGAGAGAGTAAGCGTTTCTTGCAAGCCAGGTCGAGACGATTAGGCGAGCCAGAGTCGAAACTGAGCGCGGGCGAGAGCCATCCCTTGCGGGTCAACGTGGTTGTCGAAATCCCCCGAGGGAGCAGCGTGGAGTACGAGTTAGACCAGTCCACTGGCCAGGTCTTCGACCGTTTCTTCTACACTGCCACCCACTATCCCTTCGATTACGGGGTCATTCCTGGAACCAAGGGAGAAGAGGGCGACCCCCTGGACGCCCTGGTGCTCACCGAAGAGCCGGTCTACCCCACCACCGTCACCCACTCGAGGACTGTAGGTGCACTGACGACCGAGGACGAGAACCGCCTGGACGCCAAAATAGTGACCGTTCCGGACAGGGACATCGACCCGATCTATCCGCCAGTGGGGGACCTCCGCCAACTCCCCGATTTTGCACTGAAGCAGGTCGAGCATTTCTCCATCCATTACAAGGAGTCTGAACCGGGCAAGTTCATGAAGATGGGTGATTGGAAGGGCAGGCGCCCCGCCGAAGACACGATACGTAAGGCGACGCTCCAATTTAAGAGGAGATGAGTCGCTGACCTTGCAGGCTAGCACAGCGGAAGACGAGGAGGGCTTCACCACCACTAAGAGCTTGTGCCCGGTCTGCCTGAAGCTGGTCGACGCGACCCTCGTGGTCCGCGCCAACAAGGTGATTATGGAGAAGGCCTGCGAAGAACACGGGCCCTTCCAGGTGCTGATCAGTTCCGACGCCGACTACTACCGCTGGGCGTTGCGGTTCAACAAGCCCGGGACGGTGCCGAAGGCGTTCGGGACAGAGACAAACCTCGGGTGCCCATACGACTGCGGCCTCTGCCCCGAGCACCAGCAGCACACGTGCCTGGGGATAATCGAAGTGACCGAGAAATGCAACATGCGTTGCCCGACCTGCTTCTCGGACTCCGGAGTCGGGAAATCTTTGGAACTAGGCCAGGTTGAATCAATGCTCGACTCCTTCGTGAGGTATGAGGGGAACCCTGAGGTGGTGCAGTTCAGCGGGGGAGAGCCTTCGGTCCACCCCCAGATACTGGATATGATCAGAGCGGCGCGGGCTCGCAACATCAAGCTAGTCATGCTCAATTCGAACGGGATCAGGATAGCTCGGGACGAAGTCTTCGTAAGGGCCCTTGCCGAGATGAATGTCACGGTGTACCTGCAGTTCGACGGTTTCAGAAGGAACACCTATGAAATACTCCGGGGGGAGGATGCCACCGGAACCAAGAGGGCCGCCTTGGAGAACCTTTCCAAGTACGGGGTGAGCACCGTCCTTGCGTGCACCGTCCAGCGGAAGGTCAACGAAGACGAGTACGGCGCGATAGCCGACTATGCCTTCCGGAACCCACACGTCAAGGGGGTCGTCTTTCAGCCTACGTTCTA
>JAKACC010000100.1 GCA_021796515.1 archaeon
TCAATGAATGTCTGCTTTGCGTCTCCGCCCGCCGCGGTCCAGGAGGTCCACCTCTGGTCCTGCCAGTCGTGCTCGTTCTTCTCTTCGTCCCACCTCCGGTTGACGGGGATCCCCTTCCTCTGCCACTGGTAGCGGAGCGCCCACCTTATCGCCTCCGCCGAGACCGTGGTGTGGACCTCGCCGTTCCAGAGGATCTTCTGTAGCGTCGTTATGTTCCCTTCGTTTTCCCCCCTGTTGTTCGCCGCCACGCCGTAGGGTGTGGCTATCAGCCCGTAGAGGTGCTTGGTCATGAACGCCCGGAGGCATCAGAGACGACGGCATACGGCCGGGGTCACAGGGCTTCTAATTCCTCTTCCTCCTTCCTCTTCGGGGCGTAGCTCGCCAGCGCGAGGAGGGCGAGGTCCTTCGCGAGGCGCCAGTCCCTGTTGAGCAACGCGAGGACTTCACGCCAGTCTGACTGGAGGCTCGGCAGGGGCCCCGCCCTCGCCCAGAAGTCGGTCACTGCCTCCCTCATGGTGGCCTCGCTCTTGCACCTTGAGAACGACACCCTCACGCGCTCGAACTCCCTCTGGAAGAGCCTGCCAGGGTCGGCGCCTTCTCTCCCCGCCCTGGCGCCGAGCTCGCCGAGCCTCCTCCTCCACGCCTCCTGGCAGGCCACGACGAAGGCGCGCTGGGGCCCTTCCAGACCGGGGTCTGAAATCAACTTCGAAAGTCCTTCTCTCTCCCCCTTATAACGGCTCGTCCCGAGGACGTGGTCGCGGACCTCCTTGTCAGAGACGAATTCAGAGAACCCCCTCCACCACAGGTCTCCCCGAAGAAGGTTCTCGGCGACGAGCTCCGGGGTCTGGGGGTAGTCCCAGAAGGGCGTCCCTCCTTCAGGTTTCACGAGCCTCGGCGGGAGGCATTGCGTGCACTTCTGGTAGGTCTCGAGGCCGTCAGATCTCTCCTTCGGCACGTCGAACGTGCCTGTGCGCTTCTTCTGCTGCTGGTCCCACTGCACTTTGCCGAACGTCACCACCCTGCAGGCCGTCGACCCGACAGCGTCCATCATGTTCATCGCCTTGAGCGCCGACAGCACCCTGAGCGCCGCTTCGCCTGAGCCCGAGACTGTGAGTTCCTTCTCGCCCCCCTCCATGTAGTTTCTCCTGAAGACCGCGTACTCCCTCAGGTTCGCGACGTCAGGAATGACCACGGCGTGCCTGACCCCGGCCCCTCTCTTCCTCACCACGAAGTACAGCACCCCGACGACGGAGTAAAGGAGGGGGAGGAATAGCTCGAGCGGCTCCTGGAGCCCAGTCTCCTTGTTGAAGGCTTCGTGCCTCACCGCCCCTCCCGGGTGGACCCAGCCGAGGAGGCGCTGAGGCTGGCCGGTCCGCCTGATCTTCACCTTCTGGTGCGCGTACCAACGAACCTTGTGGTAGCGGATCGGATATTGGACGTCGTCTACGGTGACGGCCCTGGACCCTGTCGGATTGTTCGCAGGGTCCGACCCCCTCGTCCTCCCGTGCTGGAGGAAAGTGCCGAGGAGGCACTCGTTCAACTGCGCAGAAGCCTGCGGGTGGTCCTCCGGGTCCCCGAGGCCCGGGAGCCAGATCAGCCCGTCCCGGGTCGTCCTGAACGATTCCCTGATCAGTGCGTCGAAGAAGGGGCCGGGACGCCCGAACCGGAGCGCCACCTCGTGGTCGGAGAGTGTCCACGAGCCGTCCGCGAGGCCTGCGCCGTCTTTGCCGAGGGCGTCGAGAGTCATCCACAGCCCCGCGAGCCCGGCCCTGTGGAGGGCGGTCATCCCCGGCCCCGAGAGCTTCATCACGAGCGAGTTGGCAGTCGTCATCTCCAGGACCCTCCGAGCGTCTCGGAGTATTCGACCCTCCCAGCCGGGGCCACGAAGGCGCCGTTCAGCCTCTTCCACCCCTGGATCTCCTTCATGACAGGCCAGAGCGGCATCGGCATCGAGCGCCTCGCGACCTCCCTGCTCGCGGCCCAGCCCCCGGCTGTGACGCACCTGTCGCTTTCTTCCCCCATGACGACCGCCACGGTGTACCCCTCTTCCCGGAGGGGCGCCGGCCTGCTGATGGGCCCGCCGTCGAGCCAGGCGGAGTCGACGGCCGTAGCCTGCCCGCCGGCGTCGTATGACTCGAACTTCCTCGCGAGGTCCGCCTGTGATACCATCCCTCCTGTCTCCTCCGCGAGCTCTCCGAGCCACCGCCGCGCGACTTCGATTTCGTCCTTGGGGTAAGGTTCAGGGGCGTCGACGTCGACCACGTGGACCGGCTTCGGCCCCGTGGCGTCTGCATACCTGTTCACCCTCCCCATCCTCTGGATCATCGCGGGGACCGGGGCGATGTCTGTAACGAGGACGTCGGCGGATATGTCGAGCGAAACCTCGCAGACCTGGGTGGCAACCACGAAGGCCCCCGCCCCCCCTCTCATGGAGTCCACGACGGTGCGATGACGGGCTGCCCTGTCAAGGTAGCGGTACCTGCTGTGGTACACGATCGGCTCGGCCCCGGCCGCCTCCTTCGATTCCCTCCATACCTCCCTCGCCCTTTCGACGGTGTTCGTCACCCAGAGGACCTTCCTTCCGCCGCGGACCGCCTTTCTGACCTCCTCCCATGGTGGTCCCCGTCCCACGGGGTGGATGTGATACCTCTTGACTTCTTCGAACTCTCTCGGGCCTCGCACCGCCTCCATCGTCTCGCCGCGGCTGGCCAGCATGCCTTCTATCTTTCGGAGCCTTTCGCGCTGGAGCGACGCAGTCATGAGGAGGGTAGGGGCCCTCGAGAAAGCGCCCATGAAGCGGAGGAGCGCGCCGAACAGCCTCTCGTCGTATGAGTGGATCTCGTCGAAGACGAACGCCCCGTTCCCGATAGCTGGGAAGGAGAAGAGGCCCCTCCTGTTGTTCTGGACCAGGCCGAGGACGGCGTCGGTCGTCGCGACGACGATGGGGGCGTCCCACGCAGAGAGCGATTCATAGCGGATGGCCTGCTCGAGGACGTCTGACTCGTCCCCCCTGCTCTCTCTAAGCATCTCAAGGTCCACCTCGGCCCTGCTGTGTATCAGGCGCGAGTCGACGTCTTCGAGCGCATGTTCGGCGTATCCCTGGGTCGCCGTCCCTGTCGTTGGATAGCAGAAGAAGACCTTTCTCCCCCTCGCCTTCTCCGCTGCCCAGAGATACGCGGCAGCGGTCTTGCCGGTGCCACAACCGGCTTGCACGAGGGCCACCCTCGACCGAGCCCGCGCCACCTCCTCCTGGAATCGCCTGGGCGCCTTCCCTTTGAGAGACTTTTCGGCGACCCTGAGGATCTCGTCGCGTACGCACACCCTGCCGAGAACGGATTCGGCCCACTCCACGGGGTCGCTGTCCCTCGACACCGCGGACGCGGCGAGGTCGGAGGCGATGACGAGGGCCTTCGTGAGCGCGACGAAACGCCTTGTCTCGTCGCCGCTCTTGCTCCACCAAAGAGAGGCGCGCAGGAGCCATTTCCTCACGTCCTTCATCGGGTCCCCGGAGAGGTCCACGCGCGCGTCCCTCAGCCCCCCCGATGGCAGGGAGAGCGAAAGGAGGCGGCCCCCCCTGTCGAGGAGCTCCTTCATGTCGGGATGGCCGGTGTAGAGGACTACCTTGCTGTCGCCGCTCCCCTCCCTGGGCGGCATCGTCAGGCTGT
>JAKACC010000101.1 GCA_021796515.1 archaeon
GCCTTCAAGGAGCTCAGCGTGACCAGGAGCGAGGTCGTCAACGCCATACTCGCAGACTTCTTCGACGCCGACGCCTCCAACGAGGCCGTGTGGGAGGCGGTGAGCCGGCGGCGCATCAAGAAGCGGGGCCCCTGAGGTCCTGCGCTTCACGCTCTAGGTTTAAGCGGGGCAAGCTCCTCTCTCACCTTCAGGATGTCTTCGGACCTGAAGACCCCTCTCACCTTCGGGTCCAGCCTATCCGCGTACAGTGCCTCGATTGCGATGGCGTCGAGGGCGCTTCTCCCCCCGTAGGCGAGGCAGTCAAGATATACCCGTTGGAGCTCGTTTTGAATCGGCCCTGCTCGTGGCAGAAGGGCTACTCGTCCCCGGGTGCCTTCCCAAAACCCGTGGCTCTTCAGCGTCGCTGCGGCTCTGCCCAGGTCCCCTACGTAGAGGTAGAGCGAATGCGGCTGTTGAAACCCCGTGAGCTCATACGCGCGGTAGTCCAGGGTGACCGTTCCGTCAAGGGCTCGGCGGGCCAATTTCACGTCGTTCTCGTTGTAGGAGCGGCCGAAGTATCGGGCCCGCTGAAAGGCTCGCAGAGACGGCAGAAAGTACGGCCAGAGATAGAACGGCTGAAAGAGGCTCGAACGGATGGTGAAATAGCCCTCCTTGACCTGTTCGGCGAATCCGGCCTGGCGCAGCTCCCGCAGGGTCCTGTAGGCGGTGGCCCGCGACCCCGTTACGCTCATCAGTTCGTCCAGGCGGTACACCGGCTTCTCCCCCATGGTCTGGGTGATCGAGAGCTCCGGTCTGATCATTGCGACTGTGGGTAATTTGTGTCTATATATGCATGTCTCAATCTTGAGACTCTGATGCACGATGACCAAATACGTCACCGTCCGTCCTCCACCAGGGCATGAGTGACGAAGCAGCCTCCCCGTTCTTCTGGATCTGCCTGAGGGCTACATGGACAGGCTGCGGGGCTGAACTGGAACTAACTCGCTTTAGCCACTCTCATGTCCTCAAGGTCGCGATCCTCTGGCGGCGTGGACGAGGTCCAGCTGCAGGTCTGAGTGCGGCACGCTCTGTCGTGCCTCCTCTTCGGCCTAGGGGACGACAATGGCGTCCCCGCATGTCTAACCGCGGCCTGCCGCCGGCGGGGCTCCCTCCTTCCTGAGCGCGCCCCTCAGCTTCCCGAGGTAGTCCGAGGTCAGGTCCCCCTCCGCCTCCCTCGACAGGTAGGCCCAGTCGATCCTGTCGTAGTGCGCCTTCGCCAGGAGGTACGCCTGCTCCATGTCAGCCGGGTACCTCCAATGCTTCGCAGACGCCAGCCGCCTGAGGATGAGGTCTTCGACCCCCGCGACCCTCACGGGGCCATAGCTGGTGGTGATCGTGGTCGTCCTATCCAGCGACCCGGTGTAGTCCGCCCCCACAATGTCCACGGCGAGGCCGAGCTCCTCGTTGGTCCAGGCCCTCAGCCCTCCAAGCTCGAACCTCCAGCCACGGAGCGCCTTCTCGAGGGCCTTCATGTCGTACACGACGTCCATGTCCCCGGTCCTCAGCATGCCGTCGAGGTACACCTCTATGGCCGAGCCGCCGACGAGGATGGGCCCCCCTGGCTGCTTGGGAAGGCCCGATGTCAGGAGCGCCATGAACCTGATCTTCCTCTCGGTCGGGTCCTCCGTCTGCAGGACGACCCTCTTCACAGTGCTATAGGCGGGCAAAAGCCCTCTCCCTGACCCTGCGGTACTTCGCGTCGAACCTCTTCCGCCCCATCTCGGCCAGGCCGTCGAGCTCCCCCTCCTGCCTCGACGCCTTCGCCCAGGTTGCCTCCTCGCCCCCCTCCAGGCCGAAGCCGGGGACCGCCTGCATCCCCATCATGAACCTCGAAGCCTTCGAGGGGGGGCTCTTCCAGCGCTCCAGCGGAACCACCCTCTGAGACAGCCTGAGGGCGAGGCGCCTCAGGTCTTCGTCCACGAGCGTGTACGCCGTCCCCCTTCCCCCCCTCACCCCCTCGACCACGCCGAGGGCGGCGAGCCTCTTCATCTCAGAGTAGGTCTTGGCCACGTTCATGCCGAACATCTTCGCCACCCTGTAGGGGCCGAGCGCCTCGCCTGACTGGGCGAGGGCCCGGATGATGTTCGCCCTCGTAGCGCTCCCCAGGAGGACCGCCAGGCTGGACATGGAACCCACGGGCCCCCAGGGCGATAAAAGCTTATCCTATAGGGATAAGAGAATCCATGGG
Organism: archaeon; assembly: GCA_021796515.1. Classification (GTDB taxonomy): domain Archaea; phylum Thermoproteota; class Nitrososphaeria; order Nitrososphaerales; family Gagatemarchaeaceae; genus UBA183. Next base: position 2,228 of record JAKACC010000101.1, read on the forward strand.
TTGGACGCGAAAAGACGCGGCGGGCGGTCAACGTCCTGGGAGAGAAGAGACTGATGGGCTCGGTTGGAGCCGCATGACAGAGTCAGGGTAATCTACGGCGCGAACCGCAGAGTCGAGTTCTCGCACAGTCTGACATGTTGGTTCAGATCCGACCAGAAGTCGGGGAGCGTCCGACCCGCGGCACCCACATTTCACGTGGGAGTCTCATCGCATCATCCAGGGCTGCCTCTCCTGGCCCTCGGACCCTAGCTTTAACTATGGCTATAGCCATAGTTACCTCGATGAGCACCACGATTCAGACCAGAAAGAAGACGGCCAATCTGCTCAAGGAGTTGATGAAGAAGACCGGGGCGAAGAGCTACGACGAGGTCATCGCCGCTCTGGCGAAGGAGAAGCTGAAGGTCCCCCAGTCGATGTTCGGGTCGAATCCCAGTCTCAAGCCGTTCACCGAGGAAGAAGAGTCGCAGTTCCATGAATTCTGACTTCGTGATAGACACCTACGCCTGGGTCGAGTACTTCGCCGGTAGCGACGCCGGGAGGAAGGTGAGAAGTTTCGTCGAGGGTCAGAACTGCGCGACGCCAACGATCGTCGTCGCAGAGCTGAGCAGGAAGCTTCTGAAAGAGATCCGCCACAGCCGAGAGACCGAGGAGGGAAGGCTGCAAAAGCTGACGTTTGTGGGGTCGTCATCCGATGTGACGGCGCTTAACGGAGACCTGGCCACCAAGGCGGGCGAGCTCGATGTTGAGAGAAGACTGTTGGTGAAGGACTGGGGGTTGGCTGATTCGATTGTGCTCGCCACGGCGAGGGAATGCGGCGCCCGGGTAGTGACCGGGGATAGGCACTTCAGAGATCTGAAGGACGAGGTCATATTCGTGCCGGCGAGCCGCGCCTAGGGTTCATTGCGCTCCCACCTGCAATTGCTCCAGGATTGTCTCGATATCTCTTGCAGGGAAGTTCAGCAGGGCGCAGATGCTCGACCCTGAGGGCGAACGCCAGAGACCCGCCACTCTTGGCGTTCGTGCCAAGATCTGCGCCAGTGCACGTCGGGTCAAGTCCTACCCGAAAGGGGCGGTGAGACTCCGACCCGCGGCACCCTTTGTCCCGTAGAGGTGGTCCTTGCACCTGTGCGCGGACGCCTCGGCCTGGGTTGGGCATAGGTAGCACAGGAGAGTTGGCTCGAAGCCGGCTTGTTTAATAATATGTGAACTCACATAACGCAAATACGGAAGAAGAATCATGGCAAACGTGACTCTGGCAGTTCCGGAAGAACTCCGAAGGATCATGCGAAGCCATCCCGAGATAAAATGGAGCGAAGTAGCCAGGCAGGCCATGTGGGAGTATGCGAGCAAGCTTGAACTCATGGACGAAGTGACAAGGAGGAGCAGACTGACTGAGAAGGACGCCCTGGAAGTGGGGC
>JAKACC010000027.1 GCA_021796515.1 archaeon
TCGTGGCAGTTGGGGCAGCTGAAGTGGACGGCCCTCTCGGCAGGCTTGATGGGCCTGTTGCATGAATTGCAGAGGGGGAGCGTCACCGTGCCCTGGGACATTTCTTTAGGTCCCCTCGGGGCCCGACAGATATAGGTTGCTGAAACGGGGCGGGTCTCACCCTTCCGCGAGGAGTGACCTGACCTCTGCCGAAGCCACGACCCTGGCGATCCTGAGAAGCCCTCCCACTCCCAGGGCGCCCAGCAGGGCGGTCGCGTGGAAGTCGAAGTCGGTCTGCGAGAGCCTCAGGACCAGCTTCGGGGTCGCCAACGACGTGAAGACCGCCTCGAGGTCGGAATCGGAGAGCTTCTCGAAGACCCCGCGGAGCCTCATCATCGCCTTCATCTCCTTCAGGAAGGCGGCCTCCCACTCTCTCTGATACCGTTCGAGCAGGACGGGCTTGTCCTGCTCGATGCTGGCGCAGGCCCACCTCGCCGCCATCACGGCCCCGGCGATTGACGTCATAATCCCCCCCGCCGTGGTGGGCTTGACCTGGCCCGCCGACTCCCCCACGTATATCTTCCTCCCTTCCACGAAGTCCGTGGCTGGCCCTCCGACATAGATCGGCGCCGTGACCCGCCGCAGCACGTTGAAGCTCCTCCCGGCGAGGAACCCCTCGAGGGCCTTGTATGGGCTCACTCCGTGCCCGGCGGCTCCCACCTTCGCCCTGTGGCCTCCGAAAGGGATGACCCAGGCGAAGAACCCCGGATACCTAGCTGGGTCCAAGAAGACCTCTACGACGTGCTCCCTTATCCAGTCCCCCTCCAGCTCGTACTTGGCTGCCGGGATTATGCCGCGTCGGGGGCTCGACGCCGGCCCCGTGGCGTCCACGAAGAGCTTCGAGACCACCTTTTCCCCCCCTACCAAGACCTCCATCCGGTCTTCCTTCTGGTCCGCCCTGACTACGCGCCTTCCGAGGGACACCACGGCCCCGTTCCTTTCAGCCGACGCCGCGACCTCCTTGTCGAACGCGCTCCTGTCCAGGACGACTACGTCAAGGGCCGTGGCGTTGACGGCGAAATGCCTCCCCGAAGGGGAGTGGAACAGCGCCGAGAAGATCTTGTTCTGCACGGACGCCTGTCCTGGGGCGTAGCCGTACTTGCGCAGGCCCCTTAGGCTCACCAGCCCGTCGCACTTCTCCGGCTCCCCTATCTCCTGGTGCTCTTCGGCCACGAGGACGTTGGCCCCCCTCTTCGCCGCTTCGGAAGCAAAGGCCAGGCCGGCTACGCTCCCGCCAGCGACCACCACGTCGTACTCGTTGGTCACGTCCCAGGACTTTGCAAAGCCTTAACCAGACTCGTAATAACCATTGGCAAACGCCGCCAATGAAGCAGGTCATAGTCGTGAGGTCGGACCTCAAGATGGGGAAGGGGAAGATCGCGGCACAGGCCGCGCACGCGTCGCTTTCGGCAGCTGAGATGGCTCAGCGGAAACCCGCTTGGTATGAAGTCTGGAAGGAGGAAGGGCAGGCGAAGGTGGTGCTGAGGACCCAGTCCGAAGCAGAGCTCCGAGAGCTGTTTCAGAGGGCGAAGCGCGCCGGGCTCCCGGCGGCCCTGGTGGAGGACAGGGGGTTGACCCAGGTGGAGCCCGGGACGGTCACCTGTCTGGGAATCGGACCGGGGCCCGACGGAGAAATCGACGCGATAACCGGGAACCTCAGGCTGCTATGACCGAGCCCCCGACGGCGGAAAGAGCGGTGGGGATGGAGCTCTATGCTACTCCGGGGCCCCCCTGCGCAGGCCGCGCGAAGGTCACGCCGGGAGACTTCAGGGTCGAGGAAGTCATCAGCGCCGAAGGGCTCGAGCAGGAGTGGAGCGCCGGGAAGTACCCGCTCTACCGGGTGGAGAAACGGTCCATAGACACGATGCACATGGCGAGGGAGCTTTCCTCTGGGTTGAAGAGCAGGGTCAGCTATGGAGGGATGAAGGACAGCAGGGCCGTCGCGGTCCAGTACGTCACCCCTACGAGCCTCAGGTCTTCCCGTCCCGCGCGCGTGGAGGGGGCGAGGTACGAGGCGTCGCTCGTAGGGTACCTCCCCAGGCCGCTCTCCCGCTCCTCCGTGGTCGCGAACAGGTTCGAAGTGGTCCTCAGGGACTGCGGCCAGGAGATCGGCGAAAGGGTTGCAGAGGCGCTCCGACTGGCCGAGGCCAGAGCGCTCCCCAACTACTACGGCCTGCAGAGGTTCGGAGCGTCGAGCCCTGGCACCCACTCGATAGGAAGGGCGATGGTGAAGGGAGATTTCGGAGGCGCCGTCAAGCTGCTCGTCGGCGGGGGGACGAAAGGAGAGGAAGGCGCTTCCCTCCCAAAGGGCAAAGACATGGAGACGAGGGTCTCGAAGGCGCTCGCGTCGCACCCTGGCGAATGGGTCAGGGCTCTGAGGGCCATCCCGGTCAACCTGCGCAGGCTCTACGTGCAGGCGTACCAGTCGTATATCTTCAACGAGGCCCTCAGCACGGCCCTGAAAAAGGACGAAGACCTCTCTGGGTGCCGGCGGGGGGACAACTGGGCGTCTTGCGGGGAAGATGGGCTCCTGCTGTCGAGGGTGAGAGGGGTCAGAGAGGACCCGACCGCGGATGCTGTCCCGCTGATCCAGATGCCCGGATATGCCTACCGCGACTACGGGTCGCGGTTCGACAGGTGCACGGGCGAAGCGCTGAAGGCAGAGGGGGTCGTCCCCGCCCAGTTCTACCTGAAGGAGATGCAGGAAGCGTCGTCAGAGGGGGGTTTCAGGAGGCCCCACCTGGCCGTAAGGGACGCCAAGTGGGACGCCCATGAAGGGACTGCGAGGCTGAGCTTCACGCTGGCGCGGGGGCAGTATGCCACCGTCCTCCTTCGCGAGATGCTGAAGCCCCATGACCCGGTGGCGTCGGGACTCTTCTAGCCCTGAACCCTTATACAGGGTTCAGGGGGGCCAGCCAAAGCGCCCATGCCTGACGACGTTTATGACATCACCATAATCGGCGCGGGTCCCAGCGGCCTTTTCGCGACATTCTATGCCGGACTGCGGCAGATGAAGACCAAGCTGATCGACGCGCTAGAAGAGCCGGGAGGCCAGGTGGCGGTCTTGTACCCAGAGAAGTACGTCTTCGACGTGCCCGCCTACACCAGAGTGCTCGCGAAAGACCTCGTGAAGAACCTCGTGGAGCAGGCTTTCCAGTACAATCCGACGGTGGTCCTCGGGGAAAGGGTGATGACACTGCGCAGGGACAACGGGCTGATCGAGCTCGGAACGGACAAGGGGACGACCCACGTCTCGAAGGCGGTCCTGATCGCGGCAGGTGTCGGAGCGTTCTCCCCCAACAGGCTCGACGCCCAGGGAGCCTCGGACTATGAGGGGAAGGGGGTGTACTATTTCGTCAAAGACAAGAGCGCGTTCAGCGGGAAGAGGCTCCTCGTCGTCGGCGGCGGGAACTCGGCCGTAGACTGGGCGCTGAACATACAGGGGATCGCCAAGAAGATCACGCTTGTCCACAGGAGAGACGTGTTCAGGGCTCACGAGGGGAGCGTGGCCGAGCTCATGAAGTCGGAGTGCGACATACGGCTCTTCCACGAGGTAAAGAGCGTAGAGGGAGACGGGTCGAAGGTCACCCGGGCGGTCATATTCGACAACAGGACGAAGGCGGAGGAGACGATCGACGTCGACGCGGTACTGGTCAACATCGGGTTCCGGGCGGACCTGGGGCCAATCAAGGACTGGGGGCTGCAGATAGACGGAAGAGAGATCAGGGCGAACGGGAAGATGGAGACGAGCATCCCCGGGGTGTTCGTCTCAGGGGACATAGCGGGGCCGCTGGACGGCGTGAAGCTCAACCTCATCGCGACCGGGTACGCCCAGGCGGCCATGGCGGTGAACGTCGCGAAGGCGTACACCGACCCTGGTTCTAAGATATTCCCAGGCCACAGCAGCGAGATGACACAGCAGCGAGATGAAGGGGTAACCTAGTCCAGGGTCCCGAGCACGCGCTTGTAGTTGTAGTCGGCCCTGATGGCCGGGTGCTCCGGGTCGATCAGCACACATTCGTACCAGGCGTGCATCCCGTCCTCCCACACCGGGTAGGAGCCCAGGACCTTCATGTTCGGGTGCCTCTCCTGCACCCTCCTCTCGGCGACCTGCTGAGACGAGACCGCCGATTTTATCTTGAGGACCCCCATGTGCTTGGGTCGCCTCCCTGACGTGGGGCGCTGCTTCCTCATCCCACCCCTCGAAACCCTCATCCGCACCACGATTACCCCCTCCTTCGCCTTGTAGCCCAGAGCCCTCGCCCGGTCGAGCCTCCAAGGGCGGTCCACCCTCAGGACGGCTGGCTGCTTCCTCAACTCGACGGCCCTGGACCTCATGTCCCCTCCCTTCTCGCGGAGCACCTGCTGCCAGGTCTTGGAGATCCGAGCGTAGACGGGCATTCAGGCGCCTAGTTCGCTGTCGGCAAATAAACGTTGGGTCAGCTCTTCGAGAAGAAGGCCCTGACCTTCTCCCCTATCACCACGATGGCGTTGGTCTGCGCCTCCTCGGTCTGGCCCCCTATGTGTGGGGTGAGCAAGATGTTGGGCGCCTTGAGTATATCCCCCGTAGGGGGCTCTGTCTCGAAGACGTCGAGGGCCGCGCCTCCGACCTCACCCGCCGAGAGGGCCCTCGAGAGGGCGGCCTCGTCTATCACGCCCCCTCTGGACGTGTTCACGATTACGCTCCCCCTCTTCATCCTTTCCAGTCTCGCGGTGCCGACCATGCCGGCGGTCTCGGGGGTCATGGGGACGTGCAGCGTGATGTAGTCAGACGAAGAGAAGAGCTCGTCCAGGGACACCGCCCTGGCTCCGACCGAAGAGAGCAGGTCAGAGGAGAGCGGGATCACGTCATAGGCGAGGACGGCCATGCCCAGCGTCCTCCCGATCTCCGCTATCCGCCTTCCGATCCTACCGAACCCGACTATGCCGAGTGTCCTCCCCTTCATCTCCCTCCCGACGAGGGCGTTCTTCTCCCACCTTCCGGACTTCGTGCCGACGTCGGCTTCGACCAGCTTCCGGCTGAGGGCGAGCATCAGCAGAATCACGTGCTCGGCGACCGCCTCGACGAGGGACTCGGGGCTGTTGACGACGGCCACCCCCTTCTCCTTCGCGTAGCTGACGTCCACGTTGTCCAGGCCGGTACCGGGCCGGGCGACCAGCTTGAGGCGCCTCGCCCTGTCGAGCACTTCCCGGTCCACCTTCGTCCGGCTCCTTATGATCAGCGCGTCGTACTCCCCAGCCACGGCCAGGAGCTCGTCCCTGGTTATGCCAGGCCGGTAGTCCACCGTTATCTCTGGGCCCAGCGAAAGCCGTTCGAGCTCGACGTGGTCGCAGATCAGTACCCTGACCATGACTTCAACCCCAACCGCGCCGTGTCAGACACCAGCGATATATCGGTTGAACCTAAAGGACCGTAAGCCAGCGACGCGAGGGTCGAACCTTCGGGGATCGACCATGGGAGCGCCCCTGGGTCGGGGCTGAACCTCCCCACGGTCTCCACGCTCACGACCCGGCCTCTTCGGTCATAGGCGATGCCACAGACGGAGCAAGTGTCTCGCTTCGAAGTGACCGTCACCAACCCCCCTCGAGCGCGGAGGGTTGCAATAGGGGGCCCATGACGGAACCAGGAAAGCCCGAAGATCACCGAGGAGAAGCTGCGCCCGGGATGGAACCTGACCTCACCGCCCATCGCGTTCGCCCCTGCGACCCTCCCCGAAGCAGCCGGAGAGCCCAGGATGCCCCCGGGAGACGACCACCCCGGGGGCTCGGCGCAACCGCCCGCGGCGTACACAGTCTTGGACTCTGTCCTGAGAAAGGCGTCGACGACGATACCCCCTGAACGCCCGAGCCGGGCCGGAAGAGAGACGACACGCGGCCGCCTCACCGGGACCTGGACGAATGTGTCGCACGGGACGACTTCGCCGTCCGCTACCATGGCCTCCACCTTGCCCTGGCCGACCACCCGACTGGCCCGCCCGGCACGCAGAGAGACCCCCCTTTCGGAGGCGCCAGTAGCGATCGCGGCCATGGCGTCTGCGCCTGGTGCGCCGGAAGCCCAGCAGGAAGCGATGAGCATCACCTTCCTTCCCCCCGTCGCGAGCCTCTCAGCCACCTCGAGCCCCCGGACGCCTTCCCCTGCCACCACCACGCGTCCCGAATCCGAGACGGAGCGCCCCAGTTGCTCGTACTTGTATGCCGCATCCAGAAAGTAAGACCCTCGCTTCCCTATCCCATGGATCCCCGGCGAGCCGTTCGAGGTCCCCGTTACGACTACTGTGGCGTCCGCCCGCAGCGTCGCCCCTGACGCGGTAGTCGCCTGGTCGGGACCGACGGAGACGACCTTCGTCCCGAGCTCGACCGGCACCTCGGATTCATGCGAGGCGGAAGCACCGGAGGGGCCAGACCAGGGAGCGACACCGATCAGATCAGGCCAGGCTCTCCAGGGAGGTTCCACCCTCTCAGACTGGTCGACGACCGTCACGTCTGCCCCACGGCCCAGTGCCTCCCGGGCCGCTTCCATCCCCGCCATGCCTGCACCCACAACCACGACCTTGGGCAACCGTCCCCGCCCTCCCTGAGACGGTTATAACGGGCGGGCAGAGCGGCCGCAACGTGCTCGTGGGAGTCGTCGGCAAACCTAATGTCGGGAAGTCGACCTTCTTCGCAGCCGCGACCCTGAAGGACGTACAGATCGCCGACTACCCGTTCACGACCATCAAGCCGAACGTGGGTGTGGCGCATCTGTCCGTGGAGTGCGTCTGCAAGGAGATGGGGGTCACCGACTCCCCCCGGAACTCGGCGTGCCTTGATGGGAAGAGGCTGGTCCCGGTAAAGGTCGTAGACGTGGCGGGGCTGGTGGAGGGAGCGGCCTCCGGGAAGGGGCTAGGGAACCAATTCCTCGATGACCTGAGACAGGCTGACGCGCTCATCCACGTGGTCGACGCATCCGGCTCGACGGACATCGAAGGCAGGAAGGTCCCCCCCGGGAGCCATGACCCGGCCCAGGACCTGGACATGGTCGAAAGAGAGTTCGATCTCTGGATGTACGGGATACTGAAGAGGGACTGGGAGAAGGCGACCAGGTCCCTAGAGCAGACCAGGGGGAAGGCAGTGGAGCACCTGGCTGAGCGGCTGTCGGGGCTCTCTGTGACGCTGCCCGACGTCGAAGAAGCGATGCTCAGGCTGCACCTCAGGACCGAGAAACCGAGCGCCTGGACCGACGCCCAGATTCTGGAGTTCGTGAGGGAGACCAGGAAGCTGACCAAGCCTTCGCTCCTCGCGGCTAACAAGGCAGACCTGCCTACGTCGAAGGCGAACATCGAATCGCTCAGGAAGACAGGGAGAGAGGTGGTGCCGTGCGCCTCCGAAGCCGAGCTTCTCCTCCGCAGGGCCTCTGAACGTGGGCTTGTGGCCTATTCTCCGGGGGACCCAGGATTCACCGTGAAGGAACCGGGGAGGCTCACCCCCGCCCAGGCAGGGGCGCTTGCCATGGTCGAGGAGAAGGTGATGAAAACCTACGGGGGGACAGGGGTCCAAGAGGCGATGAACAGGGCATTCTTCGGCCTTCTCAAGGCGCTTGTCGTGTTCCCCGTCGAAGACGAGACCAAGCTGACAGACAGGGAAGGGAGGGTCCTCCCCGACGCCTTCGTGATGAAGGGGGGGTCGACGACCCTCGACCTCGCCAGGACGGTGCACACAGAGCTGGCGGAGGGGTTCCTGTATGCGGTAGACGCTAGGACGGGGAAGAGGCTTGGAGCGGACCACCCTCTGAAGAACAGGGATATAGTGAAGATAGTGTCAAGCGGCAAGAGGGGCTAATGGCTCGGCCTTCCTTGCCGTAGGCTTCGCGATCAGCTTGCTCTTCCTGACCCCGACGTGCCTGAGGCGGGTCACCTTCTTGGCTTCATTGTACACGTCAGACGCCACCTTCTGAAGGACCAGCTCCTGGGCGAACCCCTCGTAGGTCATGCCTGCGGCCTTCTCCCCGATGACCTTGTCCATGATGAGGCGGAGATCGTGCTTCTTCGAGCTGTTCATCTTCCCCTGGGAGAGCGCCGTGCAGTAGACCCGGACCACGTATCCGTCCTTCGTGGTGTAGTCTCTTATGAGATCGGACATCGAGGAACCGCGGCGGATCAGACTTCTGAGGAACTCCCTGGAATACTCGTGCCCCTTGAACACAGTGTATGCCGTCTCGCCCTCGACCCTGTCGATCTGGAAGAAGAGCTTGAACGCGTAGTGCTGAGGGTCCTGCTTCAGGATGTCATAGAGGGTCGTCTCGATGACCCTCCCTTCAGGCTTCTGGACGTCCGTCAGCGGGACTTTGGCTATGGGCGCATTGCCAAAGGACGGAGATGCGGTGACTGTCACCCACGACTTCAGCTTCCACTTGTCTCGCACCTTGGCTACTTTCTTGGGCAAACGAAGGCGCCCCGCCCGTCTCGCGCTTATAACCTCAACGCTGCTGTAGCGCGTCTATGCTCCCCATGTAGGGAACCAGGGCCTTCGGGACCTTCACGGTGCCGTCTTTCTCCTGGAAGTTTTCCAGGATTGCCACCAGCGTCCGTGTGACCACCCCCGTGGAGTTGAGGGTGTGGAGCATCGCGGTCGGGTCGCTCTGCTTATCCCTGTACCTGATCCTTGACCGCCGGGCCTGAAAGTCGGTGATGTTGCTGGCAGAGACCATCTCCCTGTACTTTCCCTGCCCTGGAAGCCAGGCCTCTAGGTCGTAGGTCTTGGCCGACATGAACCCGGTGTCCCCGCTGCACAGGGCGACGACCCTGTGCGGTATCCCCAGGCCTTGGTAGATCTTCTCGGCGTTCGAGATGAGCTCTTCGTGAAGCCTCCAGCTGTCCTCGGGCCTGCAGAACACCACCTGTTCCACCTTGTAGAACTGGTGGCCCCGGAAAATACCCTTCGTGTCCTTGCCGTGGGCGCCAGCTTCCACCCTGAAACAGGGGCTGAAGCCGCAGTACTTGATCGGGAGCTCGGACGCCTGGATGATCTCGTCGGAGTGCATCGACACCAGCGGGTGCTCAGAAGTCGCTATCAGGTGGAGGTCTTCGCCCTCGATCTTGTAGATGACCGGGCCGAAGTCGTCGAGGTTCACGACCCCCTCGTAGGCAGACCGGTTGAGCATGAAGGGGGGCTCCACCGCCACGAACCCCTTTGACCTGAGGAAGTCCAAGGCGTACTGCATTATAGCGTGCTCCAGCCTGACGGCGTCTCCCTTCAGAAAGTAGAAGCGCGCTCCCGCCACCTTCGCCCCCCTCTCCATGTCCACCATCCCCAGTGACGTCAGGACGTCCATGTGGTCCCTGGGCTTGAAATCAAACTCCGGCTTCCCGCCCCAGGTCCTAGCAGTCACGCTCTCGGACTCGTCCTTCCCGTCAGGGACGCTGGAATGGAGTATGTTGGGGAGGCTCATAAGGATCTTCGTCAGCCTTTCGTTCGCCTTGTCTGCCTCCAGGTCGAGCGCCTTGATCTTCTGAGGGATTCCTTTGACCTCCTCGAGTTTTTCATCTATCGGAACTCCCTTCTTCTTCAGGGACGCCACCTCGGCAGTCAGGTCGTTCTGCCTGTGCCTGAGCCTGTCGGCCTCGGTCTTCAGTCTCCTCCACTCGGCGTCGGCGTCGGCGGCATCCTTGACGAGCGGGACCTTGTCCTGGGCTCCTCTCCTGGTCAGGTTCGCCACTATTGTCTCGGGGCTTTCCCTGACCAGTTTGATGTCCATCATGCTGACTTTGGTCCCTTGGGCCGACCGTCTGCCCTGCGCGATAATAGCGATATCTCCTCGAAGAGCGTGATGTCCCGCAGGAAAGCGAGGGCGGTCGAGAGGGATGTCGAGACGGAATCCGACTCGATGGAGAACGTGAGCCCCCTCCCGCTCTCTGTGGCCGAAATCTTGAGCCCCTTCGGAAGCCCCTCGTTATCGGGGGCGAGGACAGAAGCGAGCCGCTTTCGGGTCCCCTGGTCAGCGCAGGTCACTCTCAGCGCCACCAAGGCCTTCAACTCAGGACCCGCGCCTCGACGGCCTTGGAGAAGGTTCCGACGGCGGACGAAGGGATCTTGGCCCCAGCTGCCATCTCGTGCCCTCCCCCGACCCCCTGCACGGCCTCGGCCGCTTCCCTCATTATCGCCCCCAGGTTCACCGAGCCGTCGAAGGAGTCGCCTACGCGGGAGGAGACCTTCACCTCGGACCCCTGGCTGGCAGCGGTCCCGATGACGACCTTGGCCCTGAACTCTGGAGAAGAGGTCAGGATGGAGATGACCGGACCAAGGAGCTTCTCGTCCACTATCCCTTCGCCGTTGACAAACACCAGGTTCCCGTGCCCCTCTATCCTGGAGCGGTTGGAGGTTATCCCTTCCAGGGCCTTGTTGATCCCCAACCTGTACGCCGCAAGGACCTTCATCGCATCCTTGAGCGCCTGGGACCTGTCTCCAAGACATATGGAGACCCCGACCCCGGCAGCGCCCATCCTTCCGCAGGAGTTGAGCAGGGTCCCGAATTCCCTCGCGTCCCTCAGCGGGGTGAAAGCATCCTCGAACCGCAGCACGTAGATCTCCCCGAAGAGGCCCGCGAGCGCCTCGGTGGACCCTTCCTCGGCCCCCAGCGCTCCCGCTATGATCTCCGTGAGGCCCTTCTTTTCCTCGTCCGAGAGCGAGGAGATGGTCCTCCAAGTCCCGCCGTCTTTCAGCTTCATCCCCGACTGATGGAGCATGGCGAGGACGGCGTCCTTGCTCCCGGTGAGGCCCTTGAGGAACGGCGTCGACGTCAAGGCGACGGCTTCGTGGACGGGTCTGGTTTCCCTCCCCGTGAACAAGAGGTCGGTAGATGCCGCGAGGAGCCCGGTCGACCTGGCGGCCTCCATGGCGGACCTGTTCAGGCCGGTAAGGGACCTCCCCTCTCCCGAGTCCTGGCGGTCCGCGAGCGCCCCGACCACCGCCAGGGGGGCCAGGTCTCGGTTGGCCGGGTCTACCGCCTCCGAAAAGAAGTAGGCCATGGCAGACGAGCATGCCTCCCTCCCCCCGTCGTAGCCGTAGTTCCAGGCGTTCACCACAACGGGCTTCCCCATGTCTGCTTCGGAGATCTGATGGTGGTCGATTACCAGGAACCTCTCCCCGAGCGCCGCCTGTAGCTCGCTGACAAGGGCCGACCCCAGGTCGGTGAAGATGTGAAAGTCGTAGCCGGCGCCGCTGATCTGCTCGATGGTCTTGAGGTCTAGGTCCGGGACCGTCCTTAGGGTGACGTTGGCTCCTTTGCGCATGAGAGACGCGAAGACTGTCGAACCGCTGCAGAGGCCGTCGGCATCGATATGTGTCACTACCAGGATCTTCTTCCCGCTCGTAGCGGCGCCGAGTATGCCGGGGACGATGCCCTGGTACCTCGCACGGAGACCATCGAGGTCAGCCAAAGGGACCTCGCCAGCTATGCCAGCTGCGCGACCACGGCGGTGTACTTGAAGTCGGCCGGTAGGATCCCTTTCTCCTTGTAGTACTTCGAAAGCCTGTAGATCTTTGCCTCCACCAGCTCCAGGGAATGGACGTTCTTCCTGTCGCTCTTGTGGGTCCCGAGGTGCTTCTGCACCCTCTGGGCCCTTTGTATCAGGTCCTGGAGGTCCTGCGGGGTCTTCGGAGCGGCCTTCCCTTCGGCCAGTATCTTCCCGAGGGGCTTGCCTGCGAGCGCCCTGATCAGCGGCACCCCGTAGTCGTCCCTAAGCGACAGCCCAATCTTGCTGGGAGAGACCCCCTCCTTGGCGAGCTTCAGCGCGACGGTCCTCGCCTCTTCTGGGGTCGTGGTAACCCAAGTTGGATTGGTCTTGCTCGGGGGCCTGGTCTGGTGAGACTTCCCGTGCCTGTGAGAGTGAATCCGGGCCAATCTTTGGTCGAGAAGGCGAGTCCATTCCGCTCTGCTGATAAACGTTGCCTGCGTTTTGGCCGTTTCATTCGACCCTGGCGTAACGTCCGCGGCGCTCTATGCTCTTCAGCTGTCTCAGGACCGACCTGAACCTCTGCGTCCCGGCCTCGGAGGCGTAACCCCGGAAGAGAGAGTCCAGGGCCGCTTGGGCGACCCCCGGATGCGCGCCCACGAGGGTCTCCTTGATGAGTCGCAGGTCGACCGCATGGTCCTCCAGCCTGTCCGTGCGGGCAGAGAGCCCGAAGTCTATAAAGAAAAGATCCTTCCCCTTCATCAGCACGTTGGCGGTCGTCAGGTCCCCGTGCATTATCCCCGCCGTGTGCATCCGAGCCGCGCTCCTTCCGAACCTCTCGAAGGCGTCCTCCGCCTCGTCCGTCCTGAGCGACCCCACCAGGTCCCTGAGCCTGTCTCCCCGGACATACTCCATCACCAGAGTCGCACGGGGGAGGTCCATGGCATAGAGGAAGGGAGCGCGGATCCCCGCCCTCTTGGCCTGCTCAATCATCTCGGCCTCACGGACGGTCCTCTGCCTCCTTATCGAGTCGTCGAGCGCCGGGAGTCTGTATCGGAGCGGCTTCCTGGATTTGAACACCGCCCCCAGCCCCTGCCATGTTCCGAGGGTGATGTCCGCCTCGGCCCCCCTGTAGATGAGGGTCCCAGGAAGAGGCTCAGCTTCGCCAGGGCGTGTCGACAACGTCAAGCCTCCATGACTGCCTGACCTTCGCATCTTGAACCGGAATCCAGGAGCCTGAGCTGTAGGCGAGCCACCCAGTCCAGGCTATCTGGGCCCCGCAGTCTCCGCTGTACTCAAGGGGGGAAGAAGCCATGGCGGCAGAGTGCCTTCCCGCCATGACGGTCATCATCTCTGAGAGCCTCCTGTTGGCGGCTACCCCTCCGACTATCATGACCTCCCGCTTGCCTGTGAACGCGAGCGCCCTTTCTGTGACTTCGGCCACCATGGCGAATGCCGTCTCCTGGACCGAATATGAAACGTCCTTGAACGAGGTCCCCCCGTCGAGCATCGTCTTGGAGGCGGTGAGGAGCCCGGAGAAGGACACGTCGTTTCCCTTGACGGCGTAGGGGAGCCTGCGATACCCGCCCCCCATGGCCGCTTCTTCGATGGCGCGACCGCAGGGTGAAGCTAGGCCGTGGTGCCGCCCGAGCTGGTCAAGCAGCTGCCCCAGGGTGAGGTCGAGGGACTCACCCAGGACCCTCCATCGCCCTCCCGAATGGGAGATTATCATGGTGTGGCCCCCAGACACGAGGAGCACCACCGGGTCCTTCATCCCCGTGAGAAGGCAGCCGAGCTCGATGTGCCCTACCGCGTGGTTCACGGGGACCAGCGGGACCTCGAGCTTCGCCGCCAAGGTCCTGGCGACGACCCCTCCGACCCGGAGGCAGGGCCCGAGCCCGGGCCCCATCGCGTAGGCTACGGCAGAGATCTCACCCAGCGGGACTTTCGAGGTTTCCACGGCGGCCGCTAAGACAGCGGGGGCGGAGGCGATATGGCTCTGCGACGCTTCGAAGGGGTGTATCCCGCTCCCTTCGGGGGCCTTGTAGACTGACTTGGAGTTGGAGAGTATCTCCCCCTCGGACGAGACGATGGAGACAGAGAAGGTGTGCGCAGTGCTTTCGACGCCGAGGACGAAGCGCTTCATCGGAGCCTACAACTTTCTGGACTGCCGGTAGAGGTCTCCTAGCAGGTTGACGTAGGGCTTCACCTCTGAAAGGAAGTCGTCGAACTTGCCCCTCTCGAAGGTGGCGTTGTGCTTCCCCCCTTCCTCGGTTATCTTGGCGGCGAGGACGATACCGCCGCTCCGGTCGGGGTTCGCCTTCAGCTTGGGGAAGTGGATGAGCGCACCGTAGCCCACCTTCTTCCGCCCGACAGTGAAGACCACATTGTAGTACATGCTGAGCGTCTTGGTGAACTGGGCGAGCTGCTTCTTCCTGCTCTCGCTCCTCTTCACCTGGTCGAAGTCGGCCGCGGAGAGCCTGTCTATCATCTCCTTGAGGAGCTTCATCTCGCTCACCTTGTTGGTGTATCCGGCGTACTCGATCGGCAGCTGGTAGACGCTGTTCATGACCGAGTCCCAGTTGTCTATCACCGCGAAGGTGGCGGTGTCCATGTTCATTTCGCGCTTGAGCTCGTCGGAGAGTATGTCTTCGACCGTGAACTTCTTCGGCACGGGGCCGCCTGGAGAGCGCGTCTAGTTATGGTTAACTCTCGGTAGACCACCCCCGGACGTCGGGATGCGGAGAAACGAGGGAGGAGGCGCTTGAAGGGGTCGATCCAGTCCCTCCACGTCGCCTGTTTCATCCATCAGACAGAGGACGAGGAGAAGGTGGAAGGTGCCCTGGCGTGGCTGGTGGGATCGGGGGCGCCCCCGGAGGCCGAGGCGCTCGAGGGGCACTTCGGGAACGCAATCAGGAGGGTGGAGCTCAATCTGACCGGGAAAGAAGCCGAAGCCGGGCTCAGGCAGGCGTTATCGAGGATGCCGAGGACGGTCGCGGAAGAGATATCCGGCGAGATCTCCTCCCGCATGGATGAGCACGGGGCGCTCTTCATCAGGCTCGACAAGCAGCAGCTCGTGCTCGGAAGGGTAGCCCTCGGCTCTGCGGACTCGGTCAGGCTGAAGGTGAAGCCTAGGGTGGACATCGTCAGGGGAGGGGCCCGCGAGTTCTACCTTCGTCTGCTCCAAGGAGGGTGAAATGGCGAAACGGTACGTGCTCTTCGCCGCCGAAGACGACCTGACAGAAGGAGACCTGACGGCTCTTTCGGAGTCTCTCGAGAAAGAGTACGGTCATGTCAGGGTGATTGCCGTCCCCGGGCGACCGAGGGCCGTGATCGTCAGGACGCTGCAGAAGTGCGTCCCCTCCCTGCGCGACCCCGCGACGTCCCCAAGAGCCGGCGGGAAAAGCCTGACCGCGCTATCGACGTCAGGGGCGGTCGGTAACCTCAAAAGGAGAGCGAAAGAGGCGGCTTCCTATGGCCAAGTTCATGAGCGATGAATATGTCTCTCAGGTGCAGGCGGCCCTGGCTGTCGACCCGAAGTGGTCCGAGTCTACGAAGACCCTGAAGACAAGCATTGCTTTCAACGTCACTGACGCCGGCCAGAACTTCATCCTCACGGTGGAGAACGGGACGTCCGCGTTCCAGAAGGTATCCCCCGGGTCAGCCGCAGAGTTCTCCTTCGATGGGACGTATGACGTTTGGTCCAGGGTGGCCAAGGGAGAAGTGGACATACAGACAGCCGTCCTGAAGGGGGAGCTGAGGTTCAGGGGCTCCCTGACGAAAATCCTCGCCTACAGGGACAGGTTCATCAGGGTCGCCGAAGTCATGAGGGACGTGCCGAAGGAGTTCTAGGAAGGCACGAAGACGTAGTAGGGGTTCCCTCCTTCTCCGGTCCTCGCCTCTATCCTCACCTTCATGCCTGGCTCCGCGGTCTCTGGGTCTACTCCTTCGAGCCAGGCAAGCGCTCTCACCCCGTCTCTGAACTCCGCGATGGCTATCGTGTAGGGCCCCTTTCCCTCGAAGCTCGCTGGGGTCACCCTGACCTGGGTGAACGTCACCAGGCTCGCCTCGGGGCCGAGGTCGACCCATTCCGACTCTGACGCCATGCAGTCGGGGCAGTCGGACTGCGGGGGGAAGGAGACGCGGCCGCAGTTCGCGCACTTCGTTGTGACGAACTTCCCCCGACTCAGGGACTCCCAGAACTCGCGCGTCTTCGAGATGGGGATGTCGAACCGAAGGGTCAGGCTCCTCCTCGAGCGAAGCTGCGGAAGGTCGTCCATGGTCAGTCCCTCGAAAGTATCGTCACGTAGGCGTAGTGGCCTGTCCCTCCGATGTTGTGGGCCAGCCCCACGCCGTGCTTGATGGGCGCCTGGTGGCGTCCTGCCTCGCCTCTGAGCTGCTTTGTGATCTCCACGGCCATCGAAACCCCGGTCGCGCCTATGGGATGCCCCTTGGCCTTGAGCCCGCCGTCGAGGTTGACCGGGATCCTCCCCCCGAGCTCCGTCTCGCCCTCGCGGACCATCCTGGCCCCTCCTCCCTTCTCGCAGAAGCCCAGGTCTTCGTAAGCCATCAGCTCCGCGATGGTAAAGCAATCGTGGGCGGTGGCGACGTCGATTTCTCGAGGGGACACCTTGGCCATGCTGTAGGCCTTCGACGCGGCCGTGACCGCAGCGCGGAGCCCCACGTAGTCCTCCCTTCGGCTCAGGTTGGCGGTGTCCGACGAATAGCCGACCCCCCTTATCCAGACAGGGGTGTCGGTGAGGGTCTTGGCGACATCCTCCGACGCTAGCACGACGGAGGCCGAGCCGTCGGAGAGAGGACAAGCGTCGTAGAGCTTCAGCGGCCACGCCACCATCTGCGAGCCGAGCGCCTTCTCCAGGGTGATCTCCTTCTGGAACTGTGCCAGGGGGTTCATAGAGCCGTAGTGGTGCGCCTTCACAGATATCCTGGCGAGGTCCTCTTGTGTGGTGCCGAACTTCTTCATGTGGGCGACGGCGTACAGGGCATAGTATGCCGGGAACGTCATCCCGTAGTTCTCGAACTCCCAGGTGTATGAGCCCGCCCTCCCTATGAGCTCCACAGAGGTCGGGGTGTCGACCTCGGTCATCTTCTCGACCCCCACCGCCATGGCCACGTCCGTCTCCCCGCTCATGATGCTGTTGTACGCGGCCTTCACCGCGGCGCTCCCGCTGGCGCAGGCGGCCTCCACCCTCATGGTCCCCGCCCCGCTCAGCCCGGCATACTCCCCCACCACGACGGCAGGGAGCGACTCCTCGTACCATCCCCCGGCGCTGCCGACCACGACGTTCCCGATGTCCTTCCTGTCGACCCCGGCATCGTCCACCGCCTGTTTTATCGACTCGAACGCGAGCTCCCCCAGGTTCACGTCGGTCCTCCGTCCGAACCGGCTGTGCCCTATCCCTACGACGGCGACGCGGCTCAAGCCTGCCCTTCCCTTGGAAGTCCCACCCTTATTTCAAGTTCCCAGCGAAGCGAGGCTACTGAAGGACCCCCATCTCCTTCGCCACTTCCTTCATGATAGTCAGCCTCTGGATATCGTTGGTCCCTTCGTAGGTCTTGATGATCTGCGAGTCCCGGAGGATTCTCTCGACCTGGCTGTCGGTGGAGACCCCATATGCACCCATTATCAGCATGGCCATGTGGGCGTTCTTCTCGGCCGCCTCTGTCGCCGTTATCTTAGCGATCGAAGACGCTTTGATGAAGTCCTTCCCCTTCTTCGTGAGGGTGGCCGCCCAGTAGGTGAGGAGCCTCGCCGTATGGACGGCAGCGGTCATCTCGGCTATCTTGAACTGGACCTGCTGGTAGCTGAGCAGATAGTTGTCGAAGGTCTGCCTCTGGGTAGAGTAGTTCAGCGCGGCTTCGAGGGCAGCCTGGGCTAAGCCGGTCCCCTGGGCGGATACCCCCACCCTCCCGTGGTCGTAGCAGGTCAGCGCGATCCTCACCCCTCTCCCCAGCTCTCCGACTATGTTCGCCTCCGGGACTTCGAGGTTGTCGAAGACCAGCTCCACCGGCTGGTCCCCCCGGAGCCCTATCACGTCAGTCCTCTGCCCGACGTTGAGCCCGGGCATCCCCTTCTCCGCTATGAAGGCGGTTATTCCGTGGTGCCGCTTCCCCTCTTCCTTGGGGCCGGTCCTGGCGAATATGAGGAAGGTCTCCGCCTTGTCCCCGTTGGTTATGAACATCTTCTTCCCGTTGATGACGTACTTGTCCCCCACCTTCTTCGCGCTGGTCGATATAGCCGCTACGTCCGACCCAGTGCCGGGCTCGGTCATGGCGTGGGCGGCTATCCTCTCCCCCTTGGCTATTGGGACCAGGTACTTCCGCTTCTGCTCCTCGGTCCCGAAGAGGAAGAGCGGGGTAGAGACAAGATAAGTCGCGCCAACTACCGCTGAGAAAGCTGCCGAGAAACGGGCGATCTCCTCCGTGGCTATCACGAGCGAGAGGTCGTCGCCACCCCCTCCGCCGTACTCCTCTGGGAAGGGGACGCCGAAAAGGCCCAGTTCCGCCGCCCTCTTTACGAGCCTCATGTCCATCTGGTTATCACGGTCTATCTTCTGAGTGACCGGCGCCAGCTCCTTCTCGGCGAACTCCCGTACGGCGAGCCGGAAGGCCTCCTGCTCTTCTGTCACAGAGATGTTGTAGTCGGACGAAGTCGGCGACAGGGTGCTCATGGGTCGGCCGCCCAAGTTCGCCGAATATTAAGGAGTAACCTCCCGTTATCCCCCATTCCCGTTGGAAAGGGAATTAAGTGGCTCTACGGTGTCCACTGTCTCGAGAGAGGATGGCCATCAAGAAAGTCACCGTGGTCGGGGCCGGAGACATGGGGCACGGCATCGCGGAGCTCTTCGCTGTGAACGGGTTCGACGTGGTGCTGGTGGACAAGCTCCCTGAGGCCATCGAAAGGGCGAAGGCGAGGATTTCGGCGAGCCTCGACAAGATGGTCGGGCGGGGGAAGATCGGCAGGGAGCAGGCGGATGCGGCCCTGCGCCGGCTCGCCTATTCAGGGAACACGGGAGAGGGGGTGTCCGGGTCCGACCTGGTGGTCGAGGCCGTCCCGGAGTCGCTGGAGCTCAAGAGGTCCGTCCTGAGAGAGATAGGCGGGGCCGTGTCTCGCCAAGCCATCGTCGCTTCCAACACTTCGAACATCAGGATCACCGATCTGGCCGAGGCTGTCCCAGGCCCGGAGAGGGTCGTCGGGATGCATTTTTTCAACCCCCCCATGGTGATGAAGCTCGTCGAAGTCATCCCAGGGGCCAGGACCGACGACGCGGTCGTGCAACAAACGGTCGATGCGTGCCAGAGGGTGGGAAGGACAGCGGTCAGGGTCATGAAGGACCGGCCCGGGTTCATCGTGAACAGGATTAACGCAGCGGA
>JAKACC010000102.1 GCA_021796515.1 archaeon
ATCTCAGGCGGGTGGGCATGTCCCCTGACCAGTTCATCCAAACCGTGAGCCGAGACCCGAAGGCGTTTGAGGAGGATTTCGTCAAGTTCATCGCCGAAGTGAGCGGGACCTCGGCGTCCTCCACCACCGCATTCTGGCGGGACTCCCTTCGCAGGTTCCTTGAAATCAACCGTGTGAAAGGAATCGACTGGGATTACGTCAACCAGTTCATCCCGAAGGTGAGGAAGTCGGGCCAGGACAGGGCGCCGACGCTCGACGAGATTCGCAAGGTGGTGACGGTCGCAGACCTCAGGACGAAGTGCCTCATACTCTTCCTGACATCGTCCGGCGCGAGGATCGGATCGATAGAGTATCTCCACTGGAGGGACATACAGGAGGTGGAGTTCGAGGGGTGGAAGCTCGCCAGGGTCACAATCTACAGAGGCGAACCTGAGGAGTATGACACATTCGCGTCGCCGGAGTGCTACGAGTACCTCCTGAAGTACAGGGAGATTCGCGAGAAGGTGGGGGAGATCATCACCCCTGCGTCCCCGATCTTCGTCAGGGAGGTGAACAAGAGGAGGTTCGACCAAATCAAGGTGAGGCCGGTCGGCGTCAGGACACTGAAGAATCAGATGGGAGAGCTACTGAACCAGATGAAGATGCGTGAGAAGCTTACCGACACCAAGAACTACCGGAGCTACGAATGGAAACAATGTCATTCGTTCCGCAAGTTCTTCAAGACAAGGATGGAGATGTCCGGGGTCAAACCCATCATAACCGAGATGCTGATGGGCCACACAATCGGCGTGTCTGGAAGCTACATGAAGCCTACCCAAGACGAGATGGTGAGCGAATATGCGAAGGCCGTCCCCAACCTGACAATTCTTGGGGAGATGGGAGAGAAGGCAGACAGGAATGTCGAGTTCAAGCGGGGGATCCTGCAGAAGGTGGGCGGGTACAGCAAGGAAGAAGTCGACAAGCTCGACCTGGCGAACATGGAGGACGCCGAGATTCAGAAGATGGTGAAGGAGAGATTCCTCGGCGCCATGGCGAACAACGGGAGCCGCCAGAGGGTCGTGCCGATCGGAGAAATTGAGACATACCTGACGCAAGGGTGGGAATACGTCGCGGCCCTGCCCAACGAAAAAGCGATACTGAGGCTACCCATTTGAGACACAAAGAGCGGACTCGCCCTTTACTTTCAGCACTCCCTCTCCCCTGTCGGACCAGCGAAGCGAGGCTGTGCTAAAACGTGAGCAAGCCCCCACCGGCCTCCCACGAGAAGTCTATGGGTAGCCACATTGGCCGCGACCGAAAATTCCTGTCGTTCTTCTCGAGACTCTGGCAGAGAAAGCTTGAGAAAGTCAGGTTGAGCCCGCTGAAGGTCCTCCTCTACCTTGACAGATATCAAAAGGGGACGCGGGCATCCACTCCAGAGAGGCTCGGGAAAGAGATCGGCATCGGGGGGTATGACACGATCAAGAACAGCTACACTTGGTTATCCAATCATGGATATGTCGCTCTAGCGCCAGGGGTGCCTACGGTCGAAGGCGTGGCCGAGATGATCGACCCCAACGAACTCGTCGTTACGCCTCTGGGTAGGGACGCCCTGAAGCCTTTCCTTGCCGCCTTCAGCCTGCAGGAAGTCGCAAGCATAGCACTTGCCATGCTGGGGCTCGGCTTCGTCCTTGGCCTGACCGAGGTAGTGTTCCAGATGTATCCATCATACTTCTGGGGCTTCGCCTTGCTGGATCTTGCATTCGGTATTGCTGTCTCCTATGTGACATCCGTGGCCCTAAGGGAGGCGAGGGTTAGGAAGAAGGAACGCGTCGCCTCTTTGATCGAGAGCGTGACTGACAGGGGCTGAGTAGATAGCCTCCGAATCAGAGTGGCGCCAAAGCATCTCTCGTGTCGGGTCCTCTGATTCAAGGGCGAACAACGGGGCTTTCTACCCATCTCACATGCCACAAAATATCGACATAAGGGTCCTGAAGAATTTCGTCAGCACGAAGTTCGGGTCGTCTTCCCTCCTCAGGAAGGTGATCGTCGCCGAGCCTGACTATCTGCCAGCGGAGGAGCTCGTCGGCAAGATCGGAACCTGGCTGGCGATCCTGAGGGAGGAGTCGCCATGAGCAGCAAGCAGACGGAGCTGACGGCTGGATCGGCGCAACAGGTCGTTTCGCCGGTGGAAGCCCTGTCGCAGGCGTTGAGGGGGGCAGGGGCCGGCCGCGTTCTGGTCTACGCGAAGTGCCCCGTGACAGGGGTCCACTACTGCCTCGGGCATCTGAAGAGGGTGAGGAGCCCATTCCATGCGGTCCCCCTGACCCTCATCTACAAGCGGAGCCTCGGAAGAGGCAGAGGCTTCGGGACCATAGCGGAGTCTCCCCTCGTCCCAACTGGCATCTACCTGAAGGTAAGGGAGCTGCTGAAGAGATACGTCGGATTCGCGTCCGGGGTCAAAGGGTTCAGCGAACCTACTTCGAGGTGCGATTGTGGCTCTGTGAAGGCCCCCCTGCTCGAGAAGGTGAGGTTCAGCGACGGCAGGGCGAGGTTCCATTTGAGCTTCGCCTGCTCAAACTGCGGGTCGGTGAGCAGGCCCTGGGTGGCCTACTACATCAACAGGTTCAGGTGGCTGGTGAAGAGGGCGAGGACGGTCAAGGCCCTCAAAGTGGGCGGCCTTCGGTGCAGGAGGTGCGGGGAGAAGGGGCTCCGGGCGCGTTCGAGGAGAGGGGGAGACCTAGATTGGGGGCTGATGGAAGGTGGCCTTCGAGAGGTCGTCGTCCGCTGCGGCGGGTGCAGGTTCACCATCGCCCAGCCCCGTTTCGAGAAGTCGGTGGCGACCGGTGAGGTCGTCGAGGTTCAGGAGGGGGAGAGGTGATCACCACCAGGGAGCCTTGGCTCCGCCCCTTCGAGTTCCAACTGATTCAGAGGATGTACCTCAGGTTCGGGATTTGGAGCGGCGAGGAGCTGATGAACGACCTGGAACACTGGGTGAGAAACGACCCAAGGCAAGAGTGGTGGGTCAACTGGTTCGAGCACTCGGAGCACCGTTTCCACCTGAGGGGCTACCTTGGCAGCCTCGCGGGGGAGTTCTTCTGGTCGGTAACCGATTACTGGGACGCTCACAGGTACGCCACCAAAAACGACGCACAGAATATGCTCAGCACGCAGGAGAGGCTGGGCCCGGCGCGGCTGGTCTGGGAGCACAAGGGGTACATCTCATCAAGAGGCCACTACTCCGTGGACCACTACATTCCTAGGCTGGAGAACCTGTTCTACTTCCGTTTGTCTGGCCAAAGGGCTGGCTCGGAGTGGCACAAGGATATGGTGACCGAGTACGCCAACATCCTCCAGAGCAAGGGGCGCTGGGTCGCGGTGGACACAGGGGCGGTCGAGAGCCAGCTCCCTGACATCAGCGTCTGGACACCCCACTCTCCCACCGAGTGGTGGTCCGGGGGTGCGATAGAAGTTGAGATGGAAGCCACCAGGAAGAGCGACGAAGCGATACTGAGGAATCTGCGCAAGAACGAGAAGAAGGGGGAACCTGTCAGATTCGTCGTGATGTCGGAGAGGGACCACGACCGGGTCCGAGACCTGGTCC